>JANPEL010000444.1:0-23969 GCA_031431925.1 Gemmatimonadota bacterium
CCAAGCGCGACTCCACGAATGCCGTCGAGGTCACCTTCGTCGTCAAAGAGGGCGGCCGGGTTGCCATCAGCCAGGTGGTCATCGAAGGCAACGAGAAGTTCAAGGACAAAGAGATCCTGAGCGGGATGACGTCCAGGCCCGAGGGGTTCTGGTGGTTCCGCAAGGGCGAGTACACCGAAGACAAGGTCGAGGACGACGTCCGGAACCGGATCCCGCAGTGGTATGCCGATCGCGGGCATGTCGATCTCCGGGTGCTTCGCGACACCCTGGTGACCGACAGTACGCCGGGGAAGGCGATCCTCAAGATCACCGTCGACGAGGGCAAGCCGTACGTGGTCGGGGCCTTCGACATCGTCGGGAACCGTCGGTTTTCGGCCGATCAGTTGAGTTTGTTTTTCCCGTTTGGCCTGGCCGTCGTGGCCGGTAGCGGCACCGATGTCGGGGTTGCGTTCAGCAAGGCCGATTGGGAGACCGCCACCGGCAAGGTCCGCGATCTCTATTCAAACAACGGGTACATCGCCTCGCAGGTCGAACCCGAGGAAGTCCGCCGCACCGGTGCCGACGGGAAGCCGCTGGTGGACCTCCGGTGGCGGATTTTCGAGGGGCAGCCTGCCACGATCAACAAGATCATCATTCTGGGCAATGATGTGACCCACGAACGGGTCATCCGCGAACAGATCGTGTTGGTGCCGGGGGCGACGTTCAACCGAGATCTGTTGATTCGGTCGTATCAGAACGTGTCGAACCTGAACTTTTTTGAGCAGCCGTTGCCGGCGCCCGACGTGCAGTCGGCTGAGAACGGGACCGACGTCGATGTGATCTTCCGGGTGACCGAGCGGAACACCGGCAACGTCAACTTCGGGGCTTCCGTCGGGCAGGGAGTGGGGGTCGGCGGTTTCTTGGGGCTCGAGGAGCCCAACCTGTTCGGCAAGGGAAAGCGCGGCAAGATCCAGTGGCAGTTCGGCCGGAACATCAACGATTTCAATCTCAGTTATTCGGATCCGGCCATTCGCGATAGCCGGATTTCAGGGACCCTCACGTTGTTCAACAGTCGCCAGCGCTATACGGTCGGCGACTTGGGCCGGATTCGTCGCGAAGGCGCCAACCTTCAACTCGGCTTCCCGTTCTTCGGGTCGCGCTACACCAGGGTGTTCGCGTCATACGGGTTCCAGCGGAACCGGTTTACCGATACGCCCGCCGACCTGGCCGACCGGTTCCGCTGTGATGAGAGTTGCAGCCGGTCCTCGTTAGGTCTGAGTTTGGTCCGCGATACCCGGGTCGGCCTGCCGTTCCCGGTGGGCGGGAGCTCGATCACGACCTCGGGGGAGTTCAACGGCGGATTTCTCGGCGGTAGCGGTCAGTATCAAAAGGTGGACCTCGAGGGTAACTGGTTTACCCCGCTCGGCCGGACCGGCGGGGACAACTTCGGCGGCGGGATCCAGTTTACCCTGGGGTTCAAAGCTAAGAGCGGCTTTGTCTTTGGGGAGGTTGGCCCGTTCTTCTACGAGCTGTATTCGCTGGGCGGCGTGCAGTACGGGATTCCGCTCCGTGGCTACGACGAGTTCTCGATTACGCCGCTTGGGTTTGATCCGACGGCCAGCGGCTCGCAGGTCCAGCCGGGCTCCTTCGGGAAGGCCTATGCCGCCTTTACGATCGAGGCCGGCGCCCGATTGAGCCAGCAGTTCTATGTCAACATCTTCTCGGACGCGGGCAACGTGTACGGCCGGGCCCGGCAATTTAATCCGACCCGTTTGTTCCGCAGCGTGGGTGCCGGGGTGGCGTTGATCTCGCCCCTCGGGCCCATCGGGATCGATCTAGGCTATGGCCTGGATCGGATCGATCAGACCGGTAAGCCCAAACCCGGCTGGCAGCTGCATTTTCGATTGGGCAATTTCTTTTAACCCGCCGGCCCTCGGGACGACGGTCTTTTTGGAGGACACGATGTTGTCTGTTCGCAATGCCCTGGTGATGCTCGCGCTCACGCTCACGATCGGAGCCGGATCCGCCGCGGCCCAGGCCACGCCCCTCAAGCCCCAGCCCCAGGCACCGCCACCGGCGGCGACCGGGAGCAAGATCGCGTTTATCAACGCCCAGGCGCTCCTCCGGGGTATGCCGGGCTATGCCCAAGCCGAGAGCACGTGGACGAAGGACGCCGAAACGGCCAACGGCGAGGCTCAGAAACTCCGGGCGGTGTTCGATTCGGCCGTCGCCCAGTATCAGCAGCAACAGGCGCTGATGACCCCGTCCGCGCGCACCACCCGGGAAAAGGCCTTGCAGGCGCAGGGCGATTCGCTCCAAGCCAAACTCCAGGGTTTGCAAGCCCGGGTTGGGAACAAGGAGCGGGAGTTGCTGGGTCCGATCCAGGAGCGGCTCAAGTCGATTATTGACGGGATCAGGGCCGAAGGGAATTATCTGATGATTATCGACCTGTCGAGTGACGCGGCGGCGAGCGTGGTGTCGTACGACAAGTCCGCTGACATCACCCTTCGGGTTGCTCAACGGTTGGCCCAGGGGCAGTCGAACTAGGGTGCCCGATGCCGCGGTGGTCCTGACCGCGGCGGCCGTAGCCTCGTTGGTCGGTGGCCGCCTCGAGGGGGATGAGTCCGTCGAAATTCACGCCGTGGGTCCGCTCGACCGGGCCCACGGCGGTGCGCTTTCATTCCTGACGTCAGCGAAGTATGCCGATCAGTTCGCGGCGTCGACCGCCGGCGTCGTGTTGGTCCCGATCGGATTTCACCCGCCGGCGACGGGGCCCGGCACCCGGATTGCCGTCGCCGACCCGCAGCGGGCCATGGCCATAGCGGTACGGGCTTTGTTTCCGGCCTTGCCACCGGCGCCGGGCATCGATCCGACCGCCTCACTCGGCCGGGGCGTCCGAGTGGCCCCCACGGCTTGGGTCGGACCGTACGCGATGCTCGGGGCCGGCGTCGAACTTGGGGACGGTGTCAGGGTGGGCGCCGGCGCCGTCCTCGAGGCCGGCGTGATCGTCGGGCAGGGCTCGGTCATCGAGGCGCGGGTCGTCTGTCATGCCGGGGTGTCGATCGGCGAGCGCGTGGTCGTGAAGGCCGGGGCGGTGCTCGGCGGGGCCGGGTTCGGCTTCGTGTCGGATCGGGGCGGACATCAACCGATTCCCCATGTGGGAGGCTGCCGGATTGGGAACGACGTGCAGATCGGATCCAACAGCTGTATCGATCGAGGCAGCGTCGGTGACACGGTCATCGGCGACGGCTCCAAGATCGACAACCTCGTGCATATTGGGCACAACTCCCGGTTAGGCAAGCGGTGCCTGGTGATGGGCGGCGTCGTGGTGGCCGGCAGTGCCCGGATCGGGGACGACGTGATCTTGGCCGGCCACAGCGCGGTCGGGGGTCATTTTACCGTCGGCGACCGGGCCCGGATCGGGGCCAAGGCGGGGGTCATTTCCGAGGTGCCGGCGGGGGCCGACGTCAGCGGGTTTCCGGCCCGTCCGCACCGCGAATTCCTGCGGGCGCAGGCCGCCTTGTACCGGCTCGCCCCGATTATCGATGAGTTGGAAACGCTCGTTCACGATCGGTCCTGAGACTATGTCGAGACGCACCCTTGCCGCACCCGTCGAGCTTTCCGGTACCGGCCTGCATACGGGCGTGGTCACCACCGTGCGGTGCCGTCCCGCCGCACCTGGCAGCGGCATCCGATTCCGCCGGGTCGATCTGGCCGGCGCGCCGGAGTTCCTGGCCCGGGTCGATCAAGTCGACGCGACCGAGCGCCGCACGGCCATCGGGCATGGGGACCAGACCGTGGACACGGTCGAGCATCTCCTGGCGGCCGTCGCCGCGCTCGAAATTGACGACTTGGTTGTCGAGGTCAACGGGCCGGAAGCCCCGATCCTCGACGGGTCATTCGCCCCGTTTCTGGAGGCGCTCTTGGCCGGGGGCGTCGCGGCCCAGGAGGGTGAGCCGACCGTGTTCACCGTCGACGCGCCGTTTACGCTGACGGTCGGCGACGCGAACTACGTGGTGTCGCCGGCCAAGGGGCTTCGGGTCACGGCCACGATCGAGTGGGACCACCCGTCGATCGGGCGGCAGACGGCCTCTCACGACGTGACGCCCGATTCATTCCGTCGGGAATTGGCCCCCGCCCGCACCTTCGGCTTCGCCCACGAAGTCGACGCCTTGCGGGCCAAGGGACTGCTCAAAGGGGGGTCGATCGAGTCGGCGGTCGTGTTGTCCGCCGATGGGGTCGTCAACGGCCCGCTTCGGTGGCCCGATGAGTTCGTGCGGCACAAGATCGGCGATGTCATCGGCGACCTCGCCTTGACCGGCGGCCGGGTCCGGGCCCATGTCATTGCGACCCGACCCAGTCACGAGGGCAACGTGGCGTTGGCCAAGGTTCTGGTGCGGACGGCGGCGCAGGGCGGGGGACGGGTCCTCGATATCAGCCGGATTCTCTCGGTCATTCCCCACCGCTATCCGTTTCTCTTGGTCGATCGGATTCTCGAAATCGAACCGAAGAAACGGGTGGTGGGGATCAAGAACGTCACGATCAACGAGCCGTTTTTTCAAGGACATTTTCCCGGCCATCCGGTCATGCCGGGCGTGTTGATCGTCGAGTCGATGGCGCAGGTCGGCGGGATGCTGCTGATGGACGAACTCGACTCGCCCGGCGAGAAGGTCGTCTACTTCATGACCCTCGACAACATCAAGTTCCGCCGCCCGGTGGTGCCTGGTGATCAGATCCGGCAGGAGGTCGAAATGGTCCAACTCCGGGGGCGGACCTGCCGGCTCAAGGGGGTGGCCTACGTCGAGGGCAAAGTCGTGTGCGAGGCCGAGATGATGGCCATGGTGGTCGACAAATGACCATGGCGCCGGCCGTGACGGCCATCCACCCGACCGCCTTGGTGGATCCCACGGCGGTGCTCGGTGAGGGCGTCGAGGTCGGGCCCTTCGCGATCGTCGGGCCGAGCGTCACGGTGGGTGATCGGAGCCGGATCGGACCGCGGGCCACGCTCGAACGGAATGTCAGGCTGGCGAGCGGCGTCGTGGTCGGGACCGGGTCGGTCGTCGGCGGCGATCCGCAGGATCTCAAGTTCAAGGGCGAGGAGACCTGGGTCGAGATTGGGGCGGACACGGTCATCCGAGAGTATTCGACGATCAACCGGGGGACCACCGCTTCGGGCGTCACCACCGTGGGGTCGCGGTGCTTCATCATGAGCTATGTCCATTTGGCGCACGATTGCCACGTCGGCGATCACGTCATCATCGCCAACGGCACCCAGCTGGCTGGGCATGTCACGGTCAACGACCGGGCGATCGTGTCCGGGCTGGTGGCCGTCCATCAGTTCGTGACCATCGGGGCTCTCGCGTTCGTCGGGGGTTGCTCCCGGGTCAATCAGGATATTCCGCCGTTCGTCAAGGCGGTCGGGAATCCAGTGGAACTCTATGGCCTCAATAGCGTCGGGTTGCAGCGGGCGGGCTTTGCGGAAGATACCGTTCGGGCGCTCAAGCGGGTCTACCGACTGTTCTTCAACTCGGATTTGAACCTGTCGCAGGCGGCAGAGCGGGTCCGGGCGGAATACCCTGACCTCGCGGAGGTCGGTCAGTTCCTCGATTTCGTCGGCCGCTCCAATCGGGGCATCCCTTCCTGACATGAGCCGGATCCCCATTGGGGTGATCGGGGTCGGAGCGTTAGGCCGCCACCATGCGAGACATCTGGCCACGTCGACCGTGGCCCGGCTGGTGGGCGTCCACGATCTGGATGCCGCCCGAGGCCGGGACGTGGCCGACAGCGTCGGCACCCGGTTCTACCCTGATCCCGACGCCCTCCTGCAGGACACCGAGGCCGTCACGATCGCCGTCCCGACGCCGGTCCATGCCGCGGTGGGCCTCCGGGCGCTGGAACGCGGCCGAGCGGTCCTGATGGAAAAGCCGCTCGCTGTCACGATCGCCGAAGCGGACGCCCTGATCCGCGCCGCAGACCGGAGCGGCGTGCCGCTCGTGGTGGGCCATATCGAGCGATTCAATCGGGCCGTGCGGGCCGCGATCCCATACCTTGGCGACATCAAGTACTTCGAGAGCACCCGATTGGCCCCGTTCCAGGCCAGGGGTTCCGATGTCGCGGTCATCCTCGACTTGATGATCCACGACCTCGATTTGGTGCTGCACCTGACCCGTGGTGACCCGGTGTCCGACGTTCGGGCCAGCGGCGTCGCGGTGCTCAGCCCCCATATCGACGTGGCCAACGCCCGGGTCGAATTCCAGGGCGGCGGCGTGGCGAATATCACCGCCTCGCGAGTGGCGCGGGACCGGGTCCGCAAGCTCCGCCTGTTTCAGCCGAATGGGTACCTGTCCCTCGACCTGGCGGCGGGGACCGGTCTCTTCATGCGGCTTCGCGGGGATCGCCCCGCCGGCCCGGCCAGCAACCTCGAGGATGTCGCGGAGGTCGTGCCGCTCGAGGCGCCCGAAGGGGACGCGTTAGGCGCCGAGTTGGAGAGCTTCGTCCGGTTTCTCCGGGGCGACCCGAACCCCGTGGTGACCGCCCTCGAGGGGCGGGCGGCCTTGGCCTTGGCCCTCCGGGTCAGCGAAGCGGTCGCCGGCCGGTGACGCCGCGGGTCTTCATTTCCGCCGGGGAGCCGTCGGGCGACCTCCACGGGGCGCCGGTCGTGCAGGCCCTGCAGCGCCGGTTTCCCGGTGCGACGATCGAAGGCTTTGGCGGCGCCAAGATGGCCGCGGCCGGGGCCACCATTCTTTGGCCCATGGACCGGTACACCGTCATCGGCTTCGTCGAGATTCTGGCCAAGATCCCAGCTCATGTCGCCCTCCTGCGCGCCATGGCGCGGCGTTTCCGGACTGGGCAATACGATCTCGTGGTGCTGATCGACTATCCCGGATTCCACCTTCGGGTGGCGGAAGCCGCCAAGGCGGCGGGCGTCCCGGTCCTCTATTATGTCGCGCCCCAACTCTGGGCCTGGCGCCCGCAACGGGCCAAGCGGTTCCGGAAGGCCGTGGATCGCTTTGCCGTCATCTTTCCCTTTGAGGAGGCATTCTTCCGGGGATTGGGGCTCGAGGCGGACTACGTCGGGCATCCGCTGGTCGAAGCGGCCGTCCGGCCCGGCCGGGAGGAAGCTCGGGCCACGTTAGGCATACCCCCCGGGGCTCGAGTCGTCGGCTTGTTTCCCGGGAGCCGGCCTCAGGAGGTCGACCGGCATTGGGTCGCCTTTCGGGATGCGGGCCGGTCGCTGATCGACGGGGGCCTTGCGGACCAGGGACTGGTGGCGGCGATTCCCCAAGGCCACTATCCAGAAGCGGGGGCCCTCCGACTGGCCCGCACCAATCCGGCGATGGTGCTCGCGGCCGTCGATGCGGTCATCGCCAAGTCGGGGACGACCACGCTGGAGGCGGCATTGACCGACACCCCGATGGTGGTGGCCTATCGGGTCCATCCGTTGACCGCGTGGTTTGCCCGTCGGGTGATGCGGGTCCAGTGGATCAGTCTGGTCAATCTGATCGTGGACGGACCGGTCGTGGAGGAACTCGTCCAGGAAGAGGTCACGGCCGATCGGCTGGCCGGGGCGGTCCGCCGACTGTTAGATCGCGACCATCCGGACACCCGGGCCCAACTCCTCGGATTGGCCGAGGTCCGGAAACGGCTGGGCGGCGCCGGGGCGGCCGACCGGGTTGCGGCGATGGCCGCCGATCTGATCGGATGAAGTGGCCCCTCTCACCGAAGGCGACCGCGATCGCGGCAGGGACGCTGGTCTCGGCGGTGGCGGCGAGCTGGCGGGTCGAGGTGGCAGGAGCGGAGTCCTACCGGACCGCCGCGCACGACGGGAGGGGCTTCCTGTTTCTCCTTTGGCACGAGGCGCTCTTGCCATTGCTGTGGCACCACCGGCGGCAGGACATTGCGATCGTCGTCAGTGAGGCTCAGGATGGCCGCTACTTGGCCGCATACGCCGAACGGTTGGGGTATCGTTGTCTGCTGGGGTCGAGCACCCGGGGCGGGGCCCGGGCCCTGCTGGGCGCCGTCCGAGCCCTCGAGGCTGGTACCACCGTCGCCTTTACGCCCGATGGTCCCCGAGGGCCCCGTCGGGTGGTGAAGCCGGGTATCTTGGCCGCCGCCGCCCGGAGTGGCGCGTGGGTGCTGCCCATCCACGCGGAGGCCGATCGGTGCTGGCGGCTCCGGTCCTGGGACCGGTTCGTTGTGCCCCGGCCGTTCGCCCGGGTGCGGATCGGGTACGGTGACCCGTTTCAGGTCCGAGCCGGCTCGGATTTGGAGACGGCGGCGGTGGACGATGCGTTTCGGCTTACACTGGTGGAACAGGAGATCTCATGGCAGGACGGCGGGGCGACGGCCACCGGTTGATTCGTTGGCTCTGGACGAGCCGGCGGGTCGATGCCAAACTGGCGCGGGCCGGGTTGGCACCCCTGTCGGCTGTTTGGCGGTCGGCTGTTGCATTGCGAAACATTGGGTTTGACCGGGGTTGGCTCCCGGTTCGGGACCTGCCGCTGCCATCGGTGGCGGTGGGCAACCTGACGGTCGGTGGTTCCGGGAAAACCCCGATCGCCGGTTGGATCGCGAAACACTTTCTAGCCCGGGGGGTCACGCCCGGCATCCTGCTCCGCGGCTACGGGCACGACGAGGTGCTGCTGCATGAGCGGAATGTGCCGGGGGCGGTGGTGGTGGCGAATCCCGATCGCGTCGCCGGTGGGGAGTTGGCGGAGTCCCGGGGTGCCCGGGTTCTAGTGATGGACGACGCCTTCCAGCGCCGGGATGTTCGCCGCGACTTCAATCTGCTGCTGGTGGCGGCGGAGTCGGCCCGGGCGGTTCGATGGTGCTTGCCGGCGGGGCCCTGGCGGGAGCCGATCGGATCGGCCCGCCGGGCGGAGGGGTTGATCGTGACCCGGAAACGCGCCGATCTGGCCACGGCCTTGGCGGTAGCCCGGGATCTGGCGCCGTTCATCGCGGGGCCGGTCGGCGTCGTACACCTCGGCACCGCCCGGTACGTCGGGATGTTGAGTGGCAAGGCCTACGGGGCCGATGCTTTGTCGGGGCGACGGGTGGTGGCGGCGTCAGCCATCGCCGACCCGGAGGCGTTCGTGGCCCAGACGAAGGCCACGGGGGCTCAGGTGCAGGTCGCGACGTGGCGGGACCATCACGACTTTCGCGACGAGGACGTGGCCTGGCTGGCCCGGGCGGCTCGAAAGTCGGACTTTGTCGTCTTGACCGAGAAGGACGCGGTCAAGCTCAGGGACCGGTGGCCGGCCAGCATTCCGGAACCCTTGGTCGCCGATTTGGTGGTAACGTGGGAGGAAGGCGAGGCTGAGATCGTGGCCCGGCTCGACCGCCTCCACAGCCCCGGACAACTGGTGTAACTTTATCATCCTTCACGACTTGGACGAGAAACTGGAGCGCTGATGACAGCCACAGGTGGGAATATCCGACCGGAGCGAGATACGCACCTCGGAGGGGAAAATCCCTTCGAATCGATGATGGCGCGGTTCGACATCGCGGCCAAGAAGCTGAACCTGGAGCACAACGTGTACAGTGTGCTGCGTCACCCGGAGAAGCAACTCATCGTGGCGTGCCCGATTCTCCGGGACAACGGCCAGGTTGAGGTGTTTACCGGCTACCGCGTTCTGTACAACACGGCCCGCGGACCGGCCAAGGGCGGCATCCGGTTCGACATGGGGGTAACCCTTGACGAGGTCAAGGCCCTAGCGGCATGGATGACGTGGAAATGCGCCGTTGTCAACCTGCCATTCGGTGGCGCCAAGGGCGGCATCCTCTGCGATCCCTCGACGATGTCGATGGTGGAGCTCGAGCGGCTGACCCGCCGGTACACGTCGGGAATCATCGATTTTCTGGGCCCGGATTCGGACGTGCCGGCACCGGACGTCAATACCAATGAGCGGATGATGGCGTGGATCATGGACACCTACTCCATGCACAAGCGCCACACGGTGACGGCGGTGGTGACCGGGAAGCCCGTCGAGATGGGCGGGTCGTTAGGCCGGCGCGAGGCCACCGGTCGGGGGTGCATGCTCGTCACCCGCGAGGCCTTGAAGGGCCTCAATATGCCGATTGACCGGCGGACCCGGGTGGTCGTGCAAGGGTTCGGCAACGTGGGCTCGATCAGCGCCAAGCTGATGCAAGATCTCGGGCTCCGGATCGTCGCGGTGAGCGACAAAGACGGCGGCATCTACAACAAAGAGGGGTTCGACGTCAACGACCTGATCGCTCACGTGAAGGAACACAAGTCGCTGAAGTCGTACCCGAGTGCCGATCGGATCACGAACGAGGAACTCCTCTCGCTCGACTGCGAGGTCCTGGTACCGGCGGCGCTCGAGAACGTGATTACCGACGACAACGCCGGAACGATCAAGGCCAAGATCATTTGCGAAGGCGCCAACGGCCCGACCTCGGCCACGGCCGACCAAATCCTGCAGGACAAGGGCATCTTGGTCATTCCGGACATCCTGGCCAACGCCGGCGGCGTCACGGTGAGTTACTTCGAATGGGTTCAGGACCGGGGCGGATACTTCTGGGACGAGGAGACCGTGAACACCCGGCTGGAACGGATCATGGTCGAGTCGTACAATGAAGTCGCCGGGATGGCGGCCACCCACGGCGTCAGTATGCGGATCGCGGCGTACATGGTCGCCATCGACCGGGTCGCGAAAGTTCACCGGCTCCGCGGCATGCATGCGTAGTGGCTGGTTGCCGTGATCACCACCCTGATCGCGGTTGGGAAGCTCCGGCCGGCGTTGCAGGAGGCGTGCGATGATTACCTCGCGCGCCTTCGCCGCTATGGCGATGTCGTGACCCACGAGGTGCGGGAGGCACCGGCCAGCGCGTCGCCCCCCGAGCAGCGGCGGACGGAAGCGAAGCGGCTGTTGGATAAGGTCCCCGAGCGCGCCGTCGTCATCGCGCTCGACCGCACCGGCACCGGATGGACCAGCGAAGGCCTGGCAAGCCATCTCGGTCGATGGCGAGAGGGGGCCCGGCCGCTCGCCCTGATCATCGGCGGGTCAACCGGGCTTGATGCCACCGCGCTCGCCCGGGCGGATCACCGATGGAGCCTTGGGCCGCTGACCCTGCCGCATCAACTGGCCCGGCTGGTGGTGCTCGAACAGTGGTATCGTGCCTGGACGATTCTCCGTGGCGAACCGTATCACAAGTAGATCGGACCCGATGGGCGATTGGTTCCAAGAATGGTTTGGCGAGGAGTACCTTCAGCTCTACCCCCATCGGGACGGCCTCGATGCGGAGGAGATGGTGGCCCTGATCGAACGGACCCTTCCGGACCAGCCCCCGGGCCGGGTGTTGGACATCTGTTGCGGAGCCGGCCGCCATGCGCTCGCCTTTCGGGATCGCGGCTTTGGGCCGATCGGCGCCGACCTCTCGGCTCATTTGCTGGAGCGAGCCCGGGAGGTAGCCCATGTCCCGCTGGTGCGGGCCGATCTTCGGGCGCTGCCGTTTCGACCGGGTTCAGTCGGGCTTGTGGTCAATCTGTTTACCAGCTTCGGATACTTCGAGCATGATCGTGAGCATGTGGCCGCGCTGCGGGAGATGATCGAGCCCTTGCGTCAGGGGGGCTGGTTCGTCATCGACTACCTCAACACCACCCAGGTCATTGAGACGCTGACGAGCCGGGAGGAAACGACGTTGGGTGACATGCCGGTGGTCATCGAACGATGGTTGGAGGACGGCGTCCGCTTTGTGATCAAGACGATTACGACCCCGGACGGTCGTCAGTTTCTCGAGCGAGTCCGGTTGTATCCGCCGGCCGAGTTGATCGCCATGATCGAGCAGGCCGGCGGCCGGGTCCGCCATCAGTTTGGGGACTATCACGGGGGGCCGCCGGGCCCCGACCGGCCCCGAGTCATTCTCTTCGCCCAGGCGGCGGCATGCTGAGCTTCTTCGATACGCCGTTAGGCACCGTGCCGGCATGGCCCGAGCCGCGGCAGGGTGGCGTGGCCGCGGCGCTTCTCTCAGGATTCGTTGGTGGCACGGAGGCCGTCCGCGACAAGCTCCGCCATCCCAAGGTGTTGGTGGTGACCACGGGTCAACAGCCCGGCCTGTTTACCGGCCCGCTCTACACCATTCACAAGGCCCTGTCGGCTCGGGCGCTGGCGGTGTTGTTGGAGGAACGGTGGCACCGCCCGGTCGTCCCGGTGTTTTGGCTGGCCGGCGACGATCACGACTACCCGGAAGCCGCCGGGACCCATTGGTTCGGACCGGACGGGGCCTTGGTCGCGGCGGCGCTCGACCCGCGGCCGGCGGACGCGCCCCAGCGGCCGATGTTCCGGGAGCCGGTTCCGGCCAAGGCGGCGGAGCTCATGGCTGAATTGGTGGCGACGCTTCCCCCGGGACTGGCCCGAGACCAGACCGCGGAGTGGTTGGCCCGCCACTACCGGCCTGACACCACGCTCGCGGCCGCGTTCGGTGGGGCGTTGGCCGAGGTCCTCAGTCCCCTGGGAGTCATTTGCTTCGACCCGACCGGAGCTTCCGCCAAAAGCGCCGCGGTTCCAACCCTGATGGCGGCCATCCATCGGGCGAAGGAGCTCGACCGTCTGCTCGTGGCCAAGGCCGCTGACCTCGACGCTCGCGGTCAAACGGTCAGCGTCAAAGTCGGCGACGGCGCCACCCTGGCCTTTCTCGACGGGCCCGGTGGCCGCGACCGCCTCGTGCTCGATCCGGGCGGGTTTCGGACCCGGCGGGGCGGGGAGGTCGTGTCGGACCAGGATCTCGATCGAATCGCCCGCGAAGAGCCGATCCGGCTGTCGCCGAACGTCCTGCTCCGCCCGGTCATCGAGAGCGCCTTGTTGCCCACGGTCGGCTACATCGCCGGTCCCGGGGAGCTTCGGTACCTCGCCCTGGCCGGGGTGTTGTTCGAAGCCCTGGGCGTCCCCAAGCCGGCGGCCATCCCGCGATGGTCCGGTGTGCTGGTCGAGCCGCGGGTCGAGCGGAGCCTCGAGAAGTTCGGCACGACGGTCGCACTGGTCTCCGAGGCCGGAGCCGAGGTTGAGCGGCGGGTTCTTCACGGGCTCGTTCCACCCGATTTCGACCCGGCGTTCGCCGACGCCAAACAGGCGATCGCCACGGCCTACGAACGAATCGTGGCCGTGGCGAAGGCCATCGACCCAACGCTCGAGCGACCCGCGACCGCCAGCCGGGGCGGGGCGGAGAGCGGTTTGGCCGACCTCGAGAAGCGGCTCCTGCAGGCTCAAAAACGCCGGCAGGGCGAAGTCATGGCGCAGTGGGAACGGGCGCGAACCGCCATTCGGCCGGCGGGAGCTCCCCAGGAGCGGATTGTGGGCCTTCCGGCCTTTGCCGGACGGTATGGTTTCGGGTTCTTGTCCGCGCTCGCGGACCATATCGTCACGTGGTACCGGCGCGCCCTTGAAGGTGGGGCGCCGCCCGCCTAGACTCGGACCCATGGCGTTTCTCGGACTGATTATCCTGGCGGCCCTCCTGATTCCCGTGGCGGTGGTATTGGTCGACTCGCCAATCGGCAAGGCGCTCGCCCGCCGTCTCGAAGGACCGAACTACGCGCCACCCGACTTGGCGGCCCTGGCCAAGAAAGTCGAGTTGCTCGAAACCGAGGTCGATGACCTCGGCCGGTCCGTCGCGGCGCTTCGAGACGAGAACCAGTTTCTACAAAAGCTGATCGAGGCGGCGCCGAACCGATCCATCCTGCCACCCCGAACCGACTCCTGACCACCCAGCGCCGCGGTGCCGCGGCGGTGGTCGCGGCCGGGATCTTCGTGAGCCGCGTCGTTGGATTGGTCCGCCAACGCGTCCTCAGTCATTACCTCGGCCAAAGCGCGGTCGCCGACGCATTCAATGCGGCGTTCCGGATTCCCAATGTTCTCCAGAATCTCTTCGGGGAAGGGGCCCTCTCCGCCTCGTTCATTCCGGAGTATGTCAGGCTTCGATCGTCGGGCGATGAGGCGGGGGCCCGGCGGCTCGCGGGGGCCGTCGCCGGGTTGTTAGGCACCGTGGTGCTGGTGCTGGTGGCGGTCGGGGTCGCGGCCGCTCCCTGGTTGGTCGATATCCTGGCCCTGGGGTTTTCCGGGCCGACCCGGGAACTCACCGTGGCCCTGGTCCGGATCCTGTTTCCGGGCATCGGCCTCCTGGTCCTGTCGGCCTGGTGTCTCGGGATCCTCAACAGCCACCACCGGTTCTTTCTGTCCTATGCGGCGCCCGTGGTGTGGAGCCTTGCCATCATCGGGGCGGCCCTGGCGGCGGCCGGCGGTGCCCCCGAGCGGCTGGTGGTCTGGGCGGCCTGGGGCGCGGTGGCGGGGAGCGCGCTCCAGCTGTTGGTGCAGTTGCCGACGGCCCTGCGATTGGCGGGCAAGGTGCGACCGAGCCTCGACCGGACGGCCCCCTCGGTTGGTGTCGTGCTCCGGAACTTTGGTCCCGCCTTCTTGAGTCGCGGCGTTGGCCAGATCAGCGCCTACTTCGATACCATCATCGGAAGCCTCTTGCCGGCGGGGGGGCTGACCGCGCTCACCAACGCCCAGGCTCTCTACACGCTCCCGATCAGTCTGTTCGGCATGTCGGTGGCCGCGTCCGAGTTGCCGGCCATGTCGGTGGCCGCCGGATCGCCGGTGCCCTCGGAGGCGCTCCGGGCCCGAATCATGGCGGGCACCGACCGGGTGGCGTTCTTCGTGATCCCAACGGTGTTCGCGTTTCTCTTCTTCGGGCATTTCGTGGCGGGCTTAGTGTTCCAAACCGGGCGATTCGGGGCGGAGGATGCCCGGTGGGTGTGGGGGACGCTGGCCGCCAGCTCGCTCGGGCTTTTGCCACAAGCTTCCGGGCGGATCTTGAGCTCGGCCCACTACGCGTTAGGCGACACTCGGCGACCGCTTCGGTTTGCCGCGATCCGCCTCGCGGTTGGCGTCGTGATCGGGTATGCCGCTTCGCAGTTCGGCCCCGGGCTCCTTGGTATCGACGAGCGCTGGGGCACGGCGGGCCTCGGGCTGGCGGCGGCCATCGGCGGCACCCTCGAGTTTGGGCTGCTGCGCCGGTCGCTCGAGGGCACGATCGGATCGCTGGCGGTTGATCGGGTGGCCCGTGCCAAACTCTGGGCCTCCGGTCTCGTGGCGACGGCCGTTGGCTGGCTGGTGGCCGTGGCGGTGCCACCCGGCGCCCCGTTTCGTACGGCCGCTCTGGTGCTCGGTGTCTTCGGTCTGACCTATCTCGGTGTCACGGCCGTCGTTGGCGTGGGGCGGGTCCGGGAACTCCTGGCCCGGATCCGCCGATGACCGGGCCGGACCATCTGCTCGAACGGAAGTTGGAGACCTTACCGGACGGGCCCGGCGTGTACCTCTGGAAGGACCGGGCCGGCCAGGTCCTCTATGTCGGCAAGGCCAAGAATCTCCGAAGCCGGGTCCGGAGCTACTTCACCTCCGATCATTCGGGCAGCCTCAAGAACCAGCTGCTGGTTCGCCAGATTGTCGATGTCGAGACCATCGTCGTGGCGAGTGAAACCCAGTCCTTGCTGCTCGAGAACAATCTGATCAAGGAGCACCAACCCCGCTTCAACGTCCGCCTCAAAGACGACAAGAGCTATCCGTCGATTGCCGTGACGATGAAGGAGCCGTTTCCCAGGGTTCTGGTGACCCGCCGCCGCGATCTGCCGGGTGCCCGCTATTTTGGCCCGTACACCGATGTGGCCGACATGCGGCGGAGTCTCGCTTTGATTCGGCGAATTTTTACAGTCCGGACCTGCAGCGACGACTTGCCGGCGTCCCGGCGTGAGCGACCCTGCCTCGACTATCACATCGGGCGCTGCAAGGCCCCGTGCGTCGCGCGGCAGGACCAGGCGGACTATCGGTCCATGATCGACGAGGTGATCCGGTTTCTCGAGGGGAAGACCGGCGACGTCCGATCAAGGCTCCGGGACATGATGCTGGCCGCGAGCGGCGGCGAGGATTTCGAGCGAGCCCGCGACCTCCGCGATGCCTTGAAGTGGCTCGAACAGGTCGATGCTCCCGCGGCCGTGGATCTCCTGGCCGGCGGTGATGCCGATGTCGTGGGCTATGCCCGCGACGGCGACGACGTCGTCTGCGTACTACTCCGGGTCCGGGACGGCCGGATGATCGCCCGCGACCATCGGATCCTGGATAACCTCGAGGACGTGGCCGATGGCACGGTCCTCGAACACTTCCTCATCCGCTACTACTTGCACGCGGACGACCGGAGCCGGCGAGTCCAGATCCCGTTTCCGCCCGCCGATTTCGAGGCCGTCCAGGCGGTGTTTTCGGATGCGGAGTTTGCGACGCCGATCCGGGGCACCGGCAAACGATGGCTCGACCTCGCGGACCAGAACGCCCAGCACCTGCTCGAGAGCCTCAAGCTCGAGTCGTTCGAAACCGACGAGCGGTCCGACGACCCGGTGTACGCCCTTGGACGGGCGTTAGGCATGGCGACGGTACCCCGGACCTTGATCTGCGTCGACATCTCCACCAATCAAGGCCGGGATACCGTGGGGTCGTTGGTCTGGTTCGAAGCGGGGCGCCCAAAGAAGGCCGAGTATCGGAAGTTCAAGATCAAGGGGCCGGGCCAGCAGGATGACTTCGCCGCCATCCACGAGGTCGTGACCCGGTATTTCAGCCGCCGGGTGGAAGAGCAGCGGCCGCTCCCGGATTTGGTGGTCATTGACGGCGGCAAGGGGCAACTCAGTTCGGCCCTCGACGCGATGTCGGCGCTCGGCCTGGCCGCGATTCCGCTGATCGGGCTCGCGAAGAAGGACGAAGAGATCTTCGTCCCCGGCGCCGCCGAGTCGCTCCGCCTCTCTCGGCGGAGCACGGCACTCAGACTGCTCCAACGGGCTCGCGATGAAGCTCACCGGTTCGGGGTCACCTATAATCGAAAACGGCGGACCGACCGGACCATCACCTCCGCGCTCCTGACCATTCCCGGCGTTGGGCCAACCCGGCGGCGGGCGCTGATCGAGCGGTTCGGGAGCCTCGCGGGCGTCAAGTCGGCCAACGCGGCCGAGATCGGTACCTTGCCGGGGTTCTCTACCCGGCTGGCCGAACGGATTCTCGAATATCTGAAAACCCCATCGACCTGAGCGGCTCTAATGCTTGATTGGCATCTCGAATGCTCGAAGTGCGGCGTCACTCGCGGCCCCGAAGGACTGCCGACCGTGTGCGACGCCTGCGGCAAGCCCTGGCTGGTCCGTTACCCCGAGCGGAGGCCCGTTCTGGCCGATCGGGATCATCCGACCGGTGGCCGCGGAATGTGGCGGTTCCGCGCCCTCCTGCCGGTGGCCGCGGGAGAGACCCCCCTGACGTTGGGTGAGGGAGACACCCCGCTCCTTCGGGTCGATCGACTCGAGCACGACCTCGGGTTTCGGAGCCTCTGGGTCAAGGACGAGGGCACCAATCCAACCGGCTCCTTCAAGGCCCGGGGGCTCTGTGCCGCCCTTCACCGAGCCACTCTGGCGGGTGCCTCCGCATTCACCTTGCCGACCGCTGGGAATGCCGGGGTAGCCGCGGCGGCTTACGGGGCCCGGGCCCGCGTGGCGGTTCGGGTGTACGCACCCCGGACCACCCCGGCTCCGATCTTGACCCAAATCCGCGCCTTCGGTGCCGATCTCCAACTCCTTGACGGGCATATCGGCGACTGCGGCAAGGCCAGCCGGGCGTTTGCGGCAGAGTCGGGGGCGCTCGATCTCTCGACACTTCGAGAGCCATATCGGATCGAAGGCAAGAAGACGATGGGGCTCGAACTGGCGGAGCAGTTTGATTGGAAGTTGCCCGATGTCATCATTTATCCGACCGGTGGCGGAACCGGCTTGATCGGGATGTGGAAAGTTTTCCAGGAAATGACTGCCCTTGGCTGGGTGACTGGAAAATTGCCGCGAATGTTCACCGTCCAGTCTGACGGATGTGCGCCGGTCGTGCGGGCCTTCACCACCGGTGCCGACGAATGTGTTGCCTGGGAAAACCCCTGGACGGTGGCCAGTGGCCTCCGGGTGCCTGGCCCCCTTGGTGATCGCCTGATGCTGGAGGCGCTCCGCCAGAGTGGTGGCGGGGCGGTTTCGGTCACCGACGAGGAGCTCGGCCGGGAGGCCGCCCGGGGTTCGAGCCGGGAGGGTATCGACTTCTCCCCCGAGGGCGGTGCCGCGCTGGCCGCCGCGGTCGAGCTCAAAGCCCAGGGGCTGATCCAGCCGGACGATCAGGTTGTGCTGTTCAACACCGGAGCCGGCTGGCTTTATCGGTAGGGGCGGTTGCCGAGAGCCCAATCGGGGGCGATATTTGTAAGTCTATGTCGTCTCAACGGTTCGCCCTGATCGACCCGGCCGCTGGCATTAGCGGGGACATGCTGCTCGGCGCCTTGATCGAACTCGGCGCGTCGCCGGCTTGGCTCCAGGGCCTTCCGGCCAGGCTTGGGATTCCGGGCGTTGGGATCAGCATCGACGCCGTTATGCGTTGCGGGATGCAGTGCACCAAGGTGACCGTGACAGTCAATGGTGCAACGGAGGGGCCGGGAGACGTCATTCATGGGCAGCCAGCGAACGGGCCCAAGCACCCGGCCCATCACCACCATGGGGATGACCATCACCACCACCGTCCGCAGCACCCGCATGACGCCGGGCATCATCACGAAGCCGGCCACGACGCCCACCGGCATGTGGGCGAATTGCTCGAGATGATTGCCAGGGCGGAATTGTCCCCGGCTACCAAGCAAAGAGCCACCGAGGTTTTCCGGTTGTTGGCAGAGGCTGAGGGCCGGATTCATGGCGTTGCCGCCGAGTCGGTGGCGTTGCATGAGGTCGGGGCATTCGACGCCTTGGTCGATATCGTTGGCGTGGTCGAGGGGTTTGAGCAGCTCGGGATCACCGACATTCGGACCCGCCCCGTGGCGCTCGGGAGTGGCTGGGTCCGGGCCGCCCACGGCCTGATGCCGGTGCCGGCTCCGGCCACCGCGTTGTTGGTCGAGGGGCTGGCGGTGGCGCCGGATGGGCCAATTCAAGGCGAGGCCACCACCCCGACCGGCGCAGCCCTCCTCCGGGTCCTCGCCACCCCGGCGGCGCTCGGTGAATGGTCGACCGTCAAGACGGGTTGGGGGGCTGGGAGTCGAGACCCGGCGGGCTACGCCAACACGCTCCGAATCGTGATCGGAGAAACCGCCGATCGAGGGGCGGAAGAGGTCGTAGTCATTGCCACTGACCTCGATGACCTGAGTCCCGAATACCTCGAGCCACTCCGCGGCGCCCTGGTCGCGGCCGGGGCCATTGATGTCCAGACCTGGCCGATCCAGATGAAGAAGGGCCGGACCGGCTTTCGGGTGGAGGCGCTCACCCCGTCGGATCTGGTTGGCCCGGTTACCGACGCGTTCTTTACCCACAGCCCGACGGCCGGAGTTCGCCGATGGACAGCGGCTCGTTCCACGCTCCCCCGGGATCATTGGGTGCTCCGAACCGGCGACGGCGAGCAGTTTCGAATCAAGACGATCCACGGGCCCGCCGGGGCCCAACTCAAGCCGGAATTCGACGATGTGGTTGCCGCGGCCGGCCGGTCCGGACAACCAGCGTACCAGCTGTTCCGTATGATCCAAGCACAGGCCCTCCGGGCGGAGGAGTCTGCATTCGCCACCACGAAGGAGTCACAACCATGAAGCGCATTTGGTCTGGGGTACTCGCGACCGCCATCGCGGGCACGGCGTACGCCCAGGGGCCGGTGTTGCAGCCCAAGCTCGCCGAACTGCAGGCTGCCAAGTTTTCGGTACCCCTCTGCCCGCTCAAGGCCCAGGGCAGTGTGCAAAAAGGCCTCGATGCCCTTCGCAAGGCCTACGATCCCAAGGCCGACCGAGTCGCCAAGCTCGCCGAGGCCAAGGATCTGATTCTTCAAGGCATGGCTAAGGAAGCCCAGACCACGTCGGCGGCGGCTTGGTATTACCTCGCCCGCGTCTATCTGATGCAGGGCGACGTTGGCGGGGTCGACTCGACCCTCCGCAAGGCGCAGGAGCTCCAGCCTCAGTGCGAAATCGACATCGACCAAATCCGGCAGAATAACTGGGCCCAGTTGGCCAATGCCGGCCTCGAGATTCAGAAGGCGGGCAACATCGACGGCGCGATCGTGCTGTTTCGCGACGCCGACCGGCTCTTTTCGGGGATGCCCCATGTCGCGTCGAACCTCGGCGTCCTGTTTGCCAACGCCGGGAAAGACGACAGCGCGGCCGTCTACTTCGCCAAGGCCATGAAGATCGCCGCGGCCGGCGATACCTCGATGATTGGCGACCGGAATTCCAACGGGCTCAACTTGGCGCTGATGTATCAGCGGCTTGACCGGCACAAGGAAGCCGTGACGGTCCTGCAGCAGTACTTGGAGTGGGAACCGAAGAACATGGATGCGCGGAAGGCCCTGTCGCAGTCGCTGCGAGCCGCGGGGATGGCGGCCAGCGCCGATTCGCTCGAGAACGCCATGGTCGGCGAGATGTCGAAGCAGAATCTCGACTCGCTCGACACCCAGGACATTCTCGCCATCGGCGTCGCGGCGTTCAACGCTCAGCGATATGCCGATGCCGCGACCGCCTTCGATAAGGCCGTCTCCCGCAACCCGTACAGCCGGGATGCCGTCTACAACCTTGCTAACGCGTATCTGGCCCTCAAGGACCACGAGAACCTGGTCAAGACGGCCACGAAATTGATCGAGCTCGAGCCGATGAACGAGGACGTCTACCGGCTCCAGGGGCAGGGTTACAAAGGCTTGAAGAAGGATGCCGATGTCCTCAAGGCCGCCGAGAAATTGGTTGGCCTCCAAGTCACCGTCGAGATGACCGGCTTCCAACTCGGCCGCTCGAACGTCAAGCTCGAGGGCACCGCCACCGGGCGGGCGCCGACCGATGCCCAAGGCAAGGCGATCAAGCCGGCGGCCGTTTCCCTGGTGGTCGAATTCGTCACCAGTGCCGGTACCGTGGTCGATACCAAGGAGGTCGTCCTGCCGATTCTTCCGGCCGGGACGGTCCACAAGATCAGCGTCGATGCCAAGGGCGCTGATATTGCCGGCTGGCGGTATCGCAGCAAGTAGGGCACTTGCATGGCCTGGATGGCGGAACCATTATTCCGCCATCCTAATTGCGGGCGTAGCTCAGTTGGTAGAGCGTCAGCTTCCCAAGCTGAATGTCGCCGGTTCGAGCCCGGTCGCCCGCTCTCGAACGAACAACGGCCGTCGCATCCACGCGGCGGCCGTTGGCGTATCCACCTTCCGTTCGTGAGGCCCCAGCCGGAATGACCGGTACCTCGACCGCCGATCTGTTGGCCGCCAATCTGCTGTCTCCCTTCGTCCTGGCCTTCACCCTCGGCGTGGTCGCAAAGCGGCTCGGGAGTAACCTCTCCCTTCCGAAGGACGTCTACGAGGGGCTCGCGACCTATTTGCTCTTTGCGATCGGGCTCAAGGGTGGGGCCCGGATCGCCCAGGCACCTCTGGACCAGCTCCTGGCCCCAACGGGCGCTGCCCTCGCCCTTGGGCTGATAACCCCCGTGGTGGCCTTCGCGGTCCTTCGGTTGGCGGGACGTCTGTCGCGGGTCGACGCGGGCGCCATTGCCGCCCACTATGGCTCGGTGTCCGCGGTCACGTTCATTGCGGCCCAAGGCCTGGTCCAGCAGCGCGGCGACGTCGCTGAGCCGTTTCTGCCGGCGCTCTTGGCCATCATGGAGGTGCCCGGTTTGGTCGTTGGGCTTGCGCTTGGGCTGGCGGGTGCCGGCCGGGGCGATCGCCCCCTTCGCCAGGTGTTCCACGAGATCGTCCTCGGCAGAACCCTGGTGCTGTTGTTAGGCGGCCTAGCGATCGGCGCGGCGGTGGGGGCTGAACGCTTGGCACCGGTGCAGCCGTTTTTTGAAGGACTCTTCCCGGGTGCGCTGACGCTGTTCCTGCTGGAACTCGGGGTCGTGGCCGGTGCCCGGCTCGGCGACCTCCGACGGGTCGGGCCGTTCCTGCTCGGGTTTGGGATCGTTGTTCCGATGGTCCATGGCGTACTCGGCGTGGTGTTGGGCAGCTGGGCGGGCTTGTCGGTGGGCGGCGCTACGGTGCTTGGAGCCATGGCAGCGAGCGCCTCCTATATCGCGGCACCCCCGGCGGTTCGACTTGCCCTGCCGGATGCCAACCCGACGTACTACCTCACGGCGGCCTTGGCGATCACGTTCCCGTTCAACCTGATCGCCGGGATTCCGCTCTACTACTGGACCGCGTTGTGGGTGGCGGAAAGGATGACCTGACGATGGCAACCACGTCCCTCAAGTTGGTGACGATCGTGGCCGAGCCGGTTCTGGAGTCGCAACTCGTCAAGGATCTCCGTCACCTCGGGGCCACAGGCTGGACCATCGTCGAAGGCCGGGGCGAAGGGTCCCGCGGCATGCGGGCCAGCGATTTGCCGGGGGCCAATGTCCGGGTTGAAACGATCGTGACGGATGACGTGGCTGACCGGATTATCAGCCACGTTGCGGATCGTTACTTCCCGCATTACGCCGTCATCGCCTACGTCACCGACGTCGCGGTCGTCAGGGGTGACAAATACGCCCGGCGGGTGTGTTAATTCCCGGGCCCCGGTAACGACTCCCCGACCGCACCGCGGGTCTTGACCAGGGAAGCGACAATCGACGCGGTGATCGTGCTTAGCACGACCGCCAACGAGAGGGCGGTCGGGATCTTGTAGATGTCGACCAGGATCATCTTGATGCCAACGAACAGCAGGACCGCGGCCAAGCCGTACTTCAGGTACACGAAACGATGGACCACGCCCGCCAGCAGGAAGTACATCGACCGCAAGCCGAGGATCGCGAACACGTTGCAGGTGTAGACCAGGAACGGTTCCTTGGTCACCGCAAAGATGGCGGGGATCGAGTCGATCGCGAACACCAGATCGGTCAGCTCGACCATGACGAGCACGAGGAAGAGCGGCGTGGCCACCCACTTGGCCCCCTCCTTGATCCAGAAATTCTGGCCGTGGTAGCGGTCGGTCAACGGGAGGACTCGACGCATCCACTTGAGCACCGGGTTGTTTTCAGGCGAGTGGGATTCCTGGCGCATCATCATCTTGATGCCGGTCAGGATCAGGATCGCGCCGAAGAGATACAGAACCCAGTGGAACTGCTCGAGGACGTAAGCCCCCACGCCGATGAAGACGCCCCGCATCAGCAAGGCGCCCAGGATGCCCCAGAACAGCACCCGGTGCTGGTACAGACGCGGCACCGCGAAATAGCTGAACAACATCACGAAGACGAAGATGTTGTCGACGGACAGCGATTTCTCGATCAAGTACCCGGTCAGAAACTCGAGCGCCGGACCCTTGCCCCAGGTATACCAGATCCAGCCGTTGAACACCATCGCGAGGGTGACCCAAACCACGCTCCATGCGGTGGCCTCCCGGAGGGAGACTTCGTGGGCCTTTCGATGGAAGATCCCGAGGTCGACCGCCAACATCGCGAGGACAAAGGCATTGAATCCGACCCACATCCAGATGGAGACATCCATTGTATTGCCTTGAGAGAAGTCCGTTCTGCCACAGCCTCACAACCTAGACGGACCGGCTGAAGTTTACAAATTGAATCTATGGGGCGAATGATTAGATTTTACCATTGTTTGTCTCCCCGGCTCGGAGGGCCGATCCAATGACCTGGCTCAACTACCATCATCTCTTGTATTTCTGGACCGTCTCGAAACGCGGCAGCATCGCGGCGGCGGCCCTGGAGCTTAACCTGACCCAGCCGGCGGTGAGTGCCCAGATCAAGACACTTGAACGGAACCTCAAGGTGGCGTTGCTGGTTCGGCGGGGGCGGCGGCTCGAGTTGACCGAAATCGGCCGGCTGGTCGCCCGCTATGCCGAGGAGATCTTCTCCCTGGGCCAGGGGCTCAAGGATGCCCTGGCCGGACGAGCCCCCGATCGCCTCACGCCCCTTCGGGTCGGGGTCGTGGACGCCCTGCCGAAGCTCCTGGTGCACCGCCTGCTCCGCCCGGCCTTCGACCAGTCGCCCGGGG
>JANPEL010000445.1:0-13279 GCA_031431925.1 Gemmatimonadota bacterium
GTCCGATGAAAGACGCCGAGGTCGACCGCCAACATCGCGAGGACGAACGCGTTGAATCCGAGCCACATCCAGATCGAGACTTCCATCATCTGCCTTGCCAGGGGTCCGTTCCGCCACAGCCCGTGAAGCTAGGGCGGTCGATCAGGAATCACAAATTGAATCTAATCGACTAAGGATTAGATTTTCCTATTGTCTTTCTCCCAGGCTCGGAGGCCGACCCATGGCGTGGCTCAACTACCATCATCTCCTGTACTTTTGGACGGTCTCGAAGCGGGGCAGCATTGCGGTGGCGGCCCTGGAGCTCAATCTGACCCAGCCGGCCGTGAGCGCTCAGATCAAGACCCTCGAACGGAACCTCAAGGTGGCGCTGCTGGTTCGGCGGGGGCGGCGGCTCGAACTGACCGAAATCGGTCGGATGGTGGCGCGGTATGCCGAGGAAATCTTCTCCCTGGGCCAGGGGCTCAAGGATGCCCTGGCCGGGCGAGCCCCCGATCGCCTCACCCCCCTTCGGGTCGGGGTCGTTGACGCCCTGCCGAAACTCCTGGTGCACCGCCTCCTCCGGCCGGCGTTCGACCAAGCGCCTGGGGTCCGGATGATCGTCCACGAAGACAAGTTAGAGCGGCTGCTCGCCGACCTGGCGATCCACGAACTCGACGCGGTGCTAGCCGACGCGCCGGCCCCCGCGAGCCTCCACGTCCGGACCTACAGCCACTTGGTCGTCGAAAGCGGGGTCAGCTTCTTCGCGGTCCCGGAGAAGGCGGCGGCCCTCAAGCGCCGGTTTCCGCGGAGCCTCCATGGTGCGCCGATGCTGCTGCCGACCGCCAATACCTCGCTTCGTCGGGGGCTCGACGCTTGGTTTGCGGCGCGGGAGATCGTCCCGGTGGTGGTCGCGGAAATCGACGATAGCGCCGTCCTTAAGATCTTCGGAGAGGAGGGGCTCGGGGCCTTCGCCGCCCCCACGCTGGTCGATCAGGATGTGACCAGGCGGTACGGGGTCCGCCGTTTCGGCGGCACCGAGGCGGTCCGGGAGAGTGTCTACGCCATCACCGTGGAGCGGCAGATCACCAACCCGGCGGTCCGGGCCATTACCCAACTCGGCGCCGGGAAGAAGCCTTAGAAATGAGGTGAGATGCGGTGGGTTAAGTCTTGATAAAACAAGCCACTAGGGCCATCTTTAGCCCCGGTTGATTTGGCGTTCTCCTGGGATGGGGCTCTCTTGTGATTCGTGTGGCGACGGTGGCGGAGGGCTCGATTGCCGATCAGCTCGGGCTCGTGACCGGGTCGGAGTTGCTGAGCGTGAACGGCAACGAGCTCGAGGACTTCCTGGACTGGGAGTACCATACGGCTGACGAGGAGTTCCTGCTCCACATCCGGCAGCCGGACGGCGAGGAAATCGAGTTCGAGGTGGAACGTGATCTCGACGACCCGATCGGCCTGACGCTCGAGCCACCCCGGATCCGCCGGTGTGCCAACCGCTGCGACTTCTGCTTTGTCGACGGGAACCCCGCGGGGCTCCGCGAGGCCCTCTACATTCGGGACGACGATTACCGGCTGTCCTTCCGGTATGGCAACTTCGCGACCTTGACGAACCTGAAGCCGAAGGACGTCGAACGGATCATCGCGTACCGGCTGTCGCCCCTCTATGTCTCGGTCCACGCCACGGAACTCGTGACGCGCCGATACCTGCTTCGGAACCCGACCGCCCCCGACATCATCCCTCAACTCCGCCAGTTTGCCGATCACGGGATACAGTTCCACACCCAGATCGTGATGTCACCCGGGGTGAACGACGGCCCCGTGCTCGATCGGTCGCTCCGGGATCTGTACGAGTTCGGGCCCGAAGTGCTGAGTGTCTCGGTGGTGCCGGTCGGGTTGACGGAGTTCAGCAAACACAGCCTCTGTCGTGAGCCGACCGTGGCGGAATGCGGGGATGCCGTGGCGACCGTGGAACGGTGGGGTCGGCGCGCCCAAACCGAACGGGGCATGACCTGGGTTCATGGGGCCGACGAGTTGTATTTGCGGGCCGAGCTGGATCTCCCGCCGGCATCCTTTTACGGGGCCTTCGAGCAAGTGGAGAACGGCGTCGGTGCGGTCCGGTTTCTCCAGCAGGAGATCGCCGAATCCGCCCCGGCGTTTGCCCAGTGGAAGGGGAAGCGGGTCGGGGTTCTGA
Organism: Gemmatimonadota bacterium; assembly: GCA_031431925.1. Lineage (GTDB taxonomy): Bacteria > Gemmatimonadota > Gemmatimonadetes > Gemmatimonadales > GWC2-71-9 > SHZU01. Next base: position 2,171 of record JANPEL010000445.1, read on the forward strand.
CCGGGATCTCGATGGGTGCGCTGATGCCCCAGGTGCTCGAACCGCTGACCCGCGTCTCGGGGGCAACGATCGATCTGATCCCGATCGAAAACACCCTGTTTGGCCCCCGGGTAACCACCGCGGGTCTCTTGCCCGGGCGGGATTTTCTGGCGGCCCTCCAGCGTCGGCCGGGGCTCGATCTGGCGCTGCTCCCGGGCGAGGCCTTGAATGATGATCAGCTGTTCATTGACAACATGCCGTTGACCGAGCTGGTGGCCGCGGCCACGATGCCGATTCGGCTTTCGAAGTACTTCGTGGACGCCCTCGATGAGTAAACCAACGGTAGCAATTGTCGGCCGGCCGAACGTCGGCAAGTCGACCCTGTTCAATCGGTTCGTGGGTGGCCGCCAGGCCATCGTGTCCGATCAAGCCGGCACCACCCGGGACCGGCATTTCAGCGACGCGGAGTGGAACGGCCGCTCGTTCTGGGTGGTGGACACCGGCGGCATGGTCCCCGACTCGGACGATTCGATGGATCGGGCGATCCGTCGCCAGGCCGATCTCGCCATTGAAGAAGCGGATTTGATCCTCTTCGTCGTCGACGGGTTGGCCGGCTTGCATCCGATCGACGAGGCCATCGCGCACCATCTCCGCCGGACGAAACGACCGGTCATGGTGGTGGTAAACAAGCTCGACGCCATGCCGAAGGTGATGCCGGACCCCGAATTCTACGGCCTGGGGCTGGGCGAGCTCGTACCGGTCTCCGCGTCGGTCGGGAAGGGAAGCGGCGACTTGCTCGATGCCATCGTCGAACGGTTGCCCCCGAAAGAGGCCGACCCGTCGGAGGAGGAAATCCGGGTCGCGATCGTGGGTCGCCCGAATGTCGGCAAGTCCTCGTTGGCCAACCGCTTGCTCGGTGAAGACCGGTACGTGGTCTCGCCGGTGCCGGGGACCACGCGGGACGCGGTCGACTCGCTGCTGACCTATCACGGGAAGCCGATCCGATTCATCGATACCGCGGGCCTCCGGCGGAAATCCCGCGTCGACGACGATATCGAGTTCTACTCGACCGTCCGGACCCGCCGGGCGATCGACGAGGCCCACGTCTGCGTGCTGGTAATCGACGCCACGCTCGGGGTTCACCACCAAGACCTCCGGATCGCGACCGAGGCGTGGGACCGTGGGACCGGCTTGATCATCGCCGTCAATAAATGGGATCTGGTCGAAGACAAGGAAACCAATACTGCCGTCCGTGGCCAAGCGATCGTGGTGGAGAAGGCCCCCTTTTTGGAATGGGTTCCGTTCGTCTACGTCTCGGCGCTGAGCGGCCAGCGGGCCCGGAATGTCCTCGATCAGGTCATCGCGGTGGCCGAGGCTCGGCTGCGGCGGGTTACGACCTCCGAGGTGAACCGGGTCCTCGAGGCGCTGGTGGCGAAGAATCAGCCGCCGCAGCGGGAAGGCGAGGAAGTGAAGCTCCTCTACACCTCCCAGATCGGCGTGGCGCCGCCGGTGTTTGCGATCGTCAGCAATCGCCCCGATGACGTGGTGGAGCACTATCAGCGCTATTTGCTCCGTGGTTTCCGCGAGGCCTGGGGCTTCGAGGGCGTGCCGATCCGGCTCAAGTTCCGGGAACGGAAGGGCCGAGACCGGTGACCGTGGCGGCGTGGGTTCTGGCGTCCTACCTGCTCGGGGCGATCCCGACCAGCTACCTAGTAGCCCGCCTCGCCAAGGGAGTCGACCTCCGGGAGATCGGCAGCAAGAATCTCGGCGCCACGAATCTGTACCGATCGTTAGGGTGGGCCTACGCGATTCCGGTTGGGCTTTTCGATGTCGCCAAAGGGGTGGTCCCGGTTTTGGTGTTCGGCCCCTGGGCCGGCGGGTCAAGCTGGCTCCCGTTGGCGCTCGGCTTCACGGCCGTCATCGGCCATGTCTATAGTGTTTTCGTAGGCTTTCGAGGCGGTAAGGGTGTGGCCACCGCGGCCGGCGTCATGTTGGGGCTCGCTCCTTGGGCCACCGCGGTTTCGCTGGTGACCTGGATCATAACGGTTCGGGTATCCGGGTATGTCTCCCTCGGCAGCGTCTTGGCCGCGGTGGTGCTCCCGATCGGCGCCTATCTCCTCCATCCGAGTCTCCGGCCAACCGTCTGGGTTTTTGCGCTGCTCGGTTTGTTCATCATCGGGATGCACCGGGCCAACATCGCCCGACTCCTGGCGGGCACCGAAAACCGCTTTGGCAAGCGAGGCACCTCGTGAAGCCGGTTGCGGTGCTCGGAGCCGGAAGTTGGGGCACCACCCTCGCTGACATGCTGGCCCGGAAGGGACTCCCGGTTCGGCTCTGGGCCTACGAAGACGCCGTGGTCGAGTCGATCGAGCGCCACCATGAGAACACGATGTTCTTGCCGGGTGCCCGACTGGCGGCCTCGCTGACCGCAAGTTCGGATCTCGCCGCCGTGGTGCGGGGTGCTGAGTTCGTGGTCTCGGTGGTGCCAAGCCATGTGGCCCGTCAGGTCTTTACCGAGGCCGCGAGCGCCCTTGAGCCGCATGCCGTAGTGGTCAGCGCCACCAAGGGCATCGAGACCGATACCCTGGGCCTGATGTCGGAGGTTGCCCAGACGACGCTGCCGCCGCACCGGTTCGTCGCGCTGTCGGGACCGAGCTTTGCGCAGGAGGTATTTCAGGGGCAGCCCACCGCGGTGGTGGCAGCCTCCGACGACCGGGGCGCGGCGGAAGCCGTGCAGCAGCTGTTTGCCACCGGATACTTCCGGGTGTATTCGAACCGGGACGTGGTCGGCACTGAGTTGGCCGGGGCACTCAAGAACGTGATTGCGATCGCCGCCGGGATCCTGGAAGGCTTGGGGCTGGGCAACAACCCGCGGGCGGCGTTGGTCACCCGGGGATTGGCCGAGATGACCCGCTTGGGGGTGGCCCTCGGCGCCGAGGCGGGGACCTTCGCCGGATTGGCCGGGATGGGTGACTTGATCCTGACGACCTGTGGCAGTCTGAGCCGGAACCGGGCCTTAGGCGTGGCCCTGGCGCAGGGGGCCAGCTTCGAGGCCTACCGCGGTGAGCACCGTACCGTGGCCGAGGGCGCCAACACGGCCCAAGCCGCGGTCAGACTCGCCGACCGCCACCGGGTCGAACTGCCGATTACCACGCAGGTGGCGAACATCCTGTTTGCGGGCACCGCCCCGCGACAGGCCATGGCGGACCTGATGGAACGAACCCTCAAGCCGGAGCAGTGGACATGACCGGTCCCCGGCCGACCCAGGAGTTCTTTTCGATCGGGGAGGTCTGTGCCCTGACCGACCTCAAGCCGCACGTGCTGCGCTATTGGGAAAGTCAGTTCCGGTTCTTGAGTCCCGCGAAGAACCGGTCCGGCAACCGGGTCTACAAGAGTCGCGAAGTGGAAATGATCTTGCTGGTCAAGCACCTGCTGTATGCGGAGAAGTACACCATCGACGGTGCCCGGCAACGGGTCGAACAATTCCGGCGCACCGGCGACCTCAAGAAGCAAGCCTCCCGGGCGGCCTCGCACCAAACCCTCGATGAGGTCGGCTCGGCCCTCGACGACATTCTGGCAACGCTCGACGGCACGCCGCGCCGATCAGCACCATCCCCCGACGTGGAATCCTAGCAATGAGAATTCTGGTATCAAATGACGATGGGATCCTGGCCCCGGGGATCGGGATTTTAGCCGGAGCATGCCGCGAGGTCGGGACCGTGACCGTGGTGGCTCCGGACCGAGAGCAAAGCGGCACGTCCCACTCGCTCACCCTCCATCGTCCGCTCCGGCCGGCCCGGACCCACGACGGGGCGTTTCAAGTCGACGGGACCCCGACCGATTGCGTCCTCCTGGCCGTCGGGGCGCTGATGCCCGAACGGCCTGATTTCGTTTTCGCCGGCATCAATCACGGCGCCAACATGGGCGAGGACGTGCTCTACTCCGGCACCGTGTCGGTCGCGATGGAGGCGGTGACCCTGGGCATTCCCGGGATCGCGTTCTCGTTTGCGAGCCGCGACCCCGATTTGATGGCCAGCTACCACGACACCTTGGTCCGGTTGATTCGCCGGATTACGACGATGCCGGATTTCCCCGCCGAAACCCTGCTGAACATCAATCTTCCCAAGCGCCACGCGTCGGAGGTCAAAGGGGTCAAGGTCACCAAACTGGGGAGCCGGTTCTTCTCGAGTTCCATTACCAGGATGAGTGATCCTTGGGGCCGGGAGGTCTTCTGGATCGGGGGCGGGGAAGTGACCTGGACCGGCGAACCGGACACCGACCACGCCGCGGTAAAGGACGGGTATATCTCCGTCACCCCGCTGCATATGGATCTCACCAACTACCGTTTGATGGAGGCGGTGGGGTCGTGGTCGCTCGAGCTCTAGACGTTCCCGACAGCTACGGGGGGTACCGGCTCCAGCTGGTTGAACAGCTCCAGGCCAAGGGGATTCGGGACCTGGCGGTGCTGAAAGCCATCAGTACGGTTCCCCGGCACCGGTTCGTGCCGGATGGACTCCGGCATCGGGCCTACGAGGACTCGGCGCTCCCGATCGCGGCGGGCCAGACGATCTCCCAACCGTGGGTTCAAGCCCGCTCGCTCCAGGAACTCCGACTCACGGGGCGGGAAAAGGTCCTCGAGGTCGGGGCTGGGTCGGGGTACCAAACCGCGCTCCTCTCGATCGTGGCGGGATCAGTGATTGGGATTGAACGGGTGTCCTCCTTGGCCGACGGGGCCCGCGTCGTGCTCCGGGACCTCGGGATCACCAACGTCACGATCCTTGTGGGGGATGGCACCATGGGCTGGCGTCCCCTGGCGCCGTTCGATGCCATCGTCGTGGCGGCAGCCTCGCCCTCGGTACCAGAGCCACTGATCGAGCAGCTGGCGCCTGGGGGGCGGATGATCATTCCGATCGGCGACCGGGACGAGCAGGTCTTAACGCTGGTCGAGAAGACTGGCGGTCCGGTCCGAGTTACCCCGCTGTCCGACGTCCGATTTGTGCCCCTGTTGGGCCAATTCGGGTTTCGCGTCTAGACCCCCTTTACTAGATTGCCGCCGTGATTGACTTCTTTCGGTTTGCCATCGATTTCGTCCTCCATCTCGATCGCCACCTCGGCGACCTGATCAGCCAATACGGCACGGGGACCTACGTCATCCTGACCCTGATCGTGTTTTGCGAGACGGGGTTAGTCATTATGCCATTTCTGCCGGGGGACTCGCTGCTGTTCGCGGCCGGGGCGTTTGCCGGGCTTGGGAACCTCGATCCGTGGATCCTGTGCGCCAGCCTGATGGGAGCCGCGATCCTCGGGGACAATCTCAATTACTGGATCGGGCGATATATCGGACCCCGGGCGTTTTCGGGCCAGTTCCGGTTCATGAAGAAGGAGTACCTCGAGCGGACCCAACGGTTCTTCGACCGCCACGGCGGCCGGACGGTGGTGATCGCCCGGTTTGTGCCGATCATTCGGACCTTCACGCCCTTTGTGGCCGGGGTCGGATCGATGCCGTACCCGCGATTTCTGGCGTACAGCGTCGGGGGCGGGGCGCTTTGGGTTTTCGGGTTCATTTGGCTCGGATACTTCTTCGGGAACCTGCCGATTGTCCGGAACAACTTTGGGATGGTGATCGGAGCGATCATCCTGATCTCGGTCTTGCCGATGGTTGTGGAGGTAATTCGGGCGCGCCGGAGCAGTTCAGAGACCAAGTGAGCTCGGCTGCTCAAATCATTGCTCCCCATTGGCTTCCGTTGTTTGTTTCATCCTAATTGGCGAACAGGCGTGGATTTGTGGTGGTGCAGCGGTGGGTCCGGGCCCCCTGGCCGGCGCCCTCCCAAGCAGACAAATTACGACCGGTTTGGCCCTCGTAGCTCAGGTGGATAGAGCAGCGGTTTCCTAAACCGTTGGCCGGAGGTTCGAATCCTCTCGAGGGCATGTTATCTTGGGCGTCTCTTGACTCATTCCTAGGCTATTCGCTGATGAGCAACACCGTAGCAGAGCCGGTCCGGGCCGCCGAGCCCGACGAGCATCCAATTCTCGCTTGGTTTCAGGCTCACCAGCGGGCGGTCGGTATCGCCGCCGGGGTGGTTTTCGTCCTGGCCCTCGCGGGCTGGTACGTGGTGGAAAGCGGCCGCCGGAAGCAGGTCCAGGCCCTGAGCGCCCTGGATCAGGCTCGGAATTCGATGGAGGCTGGAAACTACCCGGAGGCGTCGACCGGGTTTCAGAAGGTCAGCCAGAACTATTCGGGCACCGATGCGGCGTACGAGGCGTCCTTGGCTCTGAACCAGGTCCGGATGCTATCCGGCCAAAGTCAGTTGGCGGTCGACGACCTTCGGAAGCTGGTGGCGTCGAACCCTCCAGGGGCTCACGGCGCCGCCGCTCGGGCCCACCTTGGGATGGCGCTCGAGAACACCGGGAAGCCGTCCGAGGCCGCGGCCGAGTACCTCAAGGCGGCCGAGCTCGCGCCGGAGGTCTTCCGAAAGGTGGATGCGCTCCTGAACGCGGCCAGGACCTACCGGCTGGCGGGGAAGGAAACTGAAGCGGCTAAGGTCCTTTCGGACCTGATCAAGGCCTACCCGCGCGAAACGGCCGGCGTGGCGGAGGCCGAGGTCCGGCTGGCGGAGATTACCAAGGGTAAGTAAGGCTGGTTGGCGCAGTAGGCAGTTGAGGCTCCCGCACTCTGTCCGGCGGGAGCCGTTCCTTTTCGGGGCCTACCATGTCAGCTATCTCTAACGTCGTATAAGATGTATTATGTTAAGTAGTCACGTGGATAAGGGTGGATAACTCAGAGGTCGGGCTCGAACTCCCCGGAAAAGACCAATCGCCCCTCCCCGCAGAGCCAAACGTCGGTTGCCAGGGTGCCACCAAGGACGGCCGAGATGGAGTAGATACTGCCGCTCCCGGCCCTAATCCGAACCGGGAGCTCGGACCAGCCGGCGGACCCGATGGTGAGGGCGGCCGCGATGGTGCCGGTGCCGCACGCCAGGGTCTCGGCCTCAACCCCCCGCTCATAAGTCCGGATGGCCCATGGCGTCGTCCGGTCGCCGGTGGGGCCGATGAAGTTGATGTTACTCCCTGCCGCGCCAAAGATCGGGGCATGGCGCAATTCCCTGCCCCTCGTTTCGACGTCGACGGCGGCAACCTTCTCGACGAAGACGATGGTGTGCGGCACGCCAACGGTTCCCTGGAAAGCCCGCTGCTCGCCTGGGTGGAGCGGAATCACGATCGGGACCGGCAGGTTGGCCGTAGGGAACTTCAACTCGGCTAAGAATCCGGGACCAACGCAGCGGCTTTCCAACCGGCCGACATCAGTGGCGAGGGCGATATGCTCGGGGTTGGCGAGCCCGAGTCGGACCGCCAGCCGAGTGGAGCAGAGGGCGGCGTTGCCGCACATCTCGGCGGGGGACCCGTCGGCGTTGTAGTAGACCATCCGGACGGCCCCGTCTGGGAGCACCGCGAGGTGAACGACCCCGTCGGCCCCGACGCCCCGCCGCCGGTCACACACCCGGCAGATCCGCTCCGGAGTCCAGTCGGCCAGATGGTGCTCGCGGCCGTCCAAGACCACGAAGTCATTTCCCGACCCCGACATCTTGTAGAACCGGGAGCTCATAGCCGCCCGAATCGGTCGGCGATCCACAGCCACCAGACCATCCAGACCGCTTCGCGAACGATGTCCTTGCTCATCTTGCTGCTGCCCTCGACCCGGTCGGTGAAGACAATCGGGATCTCGACCACCCGATACTTCTTCCGCCAGGCCCGAAAACTCATCTCGATTTGGAAGGCGTAGCCGTTCGACCGGACCCGCTCGAATGGAAGGGCCTCGAGCACTTCACGCCGGAAGCATTTGAACCCGCTGGTGGCGTCGGTCAGAGGCAGCCCCGTGACCCACCGAACGTAGATGTTGGCACCGTATGACAGCAGGAGCCGGGACATCGGCCAGTTGATGACGTTGACGCCGCTCTTGTACCGGGATCCGACCACCAGATCGGCCGAGTCGGCGGCCGCGAGGAGTTTGGGGAGAAATTTGGGGTCGTGGGAGAAATCGGCGTCCATTTCGAGCAGCCGGTCAAACTTCCGCTCGAGGCCCCACGCAAAGCCGGCAAGGTACGCTTTGCCGAGGCCTTCTTTCTGTGGCCGATGCAGCACGTGCACCCGGGCGATGGCCGCCGCCAACTGATCGGCCAGGCGTCCGGTGCCATCGGGCGAGTTGTCGTCGACCACCAAGACTTCGAGCCGGTCATCCTGCTCGAGGATGGCCGGCACGATCTGCGAGATGTTCTCGCACTCGTCGTACGTTGGGAGAATCACCAGGAACCGCTCAGGCATCGCGGGGCTTCCTGCGCGCCAGGGCCGGCGCGGCGAAGAGCGCCAACACGCCCAGGACCGACAGCATGGAAATCAGCTTCCCGCGGTGGTACTCGGCCCCGTCGAACTCCAAGATGACCTCTTTGGCCCCCGGCGGCAGGACCACACTGAGCAAGGTGTTTTGGGCCCGGAGCACCGGGGCCGGCTTCCCGTCGATGGTGGCGCGCCAACTCGGATACCAATTCTCGGCGACTACGAGGTATTCCGGGCCTGGGCTGGTTCCGGTCACCGCCACGGTCATCTTGCCGGCCCGCCACTCGACCACCTCTGCCCTGAGGGCCGATGCGGCTGGAACGCTGTTGTCGATCGGGGCTGGGCTGACGGAGGTGGTGTCGGCGTACAGGGCCAGTTGTTCGATCGGGAACCGGGGGTCCGCCAGCGTTGGCACCAGCTGGGCTTCCGGGACCTTGGCGGCGCCGGCGTAGACCCGGGCGTACGGCGGGACGGTGTCGGCCTCGTAGAGGTAGGCCGTTCCGAAGAAGGTCTTCTCGGGCCCGAGGATCTGGCGGAATCCGGGCAGGTTCTGGGGCTCGGTGAGGACGACGAACCGGACCGCGAGGAGTTTCCAGAGGTTGGGATTGAGCTGATGCTCCCAAACATTCTTGCCGCCGAGGAGATCGTCCCAGGTTCGGAGCTCGTTGCCGTGATACCCGAACATGGTTGGAATCCCAGCCGACATGAGCCAGGATCGGCGGTAGGGATTGAGCCGGGCATATCCGCCCTCCGGCCCAAACACCCGGTACGGGAGTTTCGTGGCCTGGATTCGTTGGATGACCGGATCGGCCGCGTAGGTGACGCCGGCCGGCGGCGAAAAGACGAAATACTCGCGTCCGATGACCCACGGATCGACCCACGTTGCGACGAGGAGCAACCCAAGCCCCGCCCATGACGGGAGCCGGAATCGGATTAGTGCGAGGGCCAGGGCGCCGACGACGGCCGTCACGAGCAGGAGCCTGCCACCATCGGCCTGGAGCGCCGACGCGTTGGCGATGGCCGCTTCGATGAACCCCTGATAGCCCGGGCTCCGGGCCATGTCCTCCGACACGAGTTGGAGCAGCCCGGCGGCGGCGAGAAGCCCGAAGGTGCCGAGGGCGATCGTCGCGCCGGCGATCCGCCGCTTCGACGCGGCACCCCGTACGAGCCGCTCCGCCCCGATCGCGGCAAAGAACGCGAGGGCCATGGCCACCAGGAAGAAGGCCTGGCCGGGCGCCCGAAGGCGGTTCGTCAGAGGAATGATCGCGTACCAGATTCGGAAGAACGGCGTGCTCCCGCCCAAGGAAACCAACAAGAACACGATCCCGATGGCGACGAACGCCCGCCGAGCCGTGCGTCGGTCCGGACCGCCAAGTCCCAGGGCGGCGAGGAGCAGGATGACCGGGCCGAGGTACTCGGAGTGGAGTCGGAGACCGTTAGGCCCGAAGTAGTTCGTCATCCCGCCGTAGATTTTCGGGAGGAGGACCCCGACGAGCTCGCCGGCCGGGAGCGAGAATTGAATCGCGTGTTCCCATCCGGTGTTGGCGCCGCCGGCTGCCCGGGGACTGAAGGGCACATACGCCGCCATGGGGAGGGCGTAGATGGCGTAGAGACCGATCCCGAGGGCGAGGGCGCCGACCGCTCCGATCATGACCCGAACCTTGTCCGACGTTCCCTTAGGGCCCTCGGCACCAAAGAGCCAGAAGGCACCCCACAGCGCGCCCGCCACCAGGAGATATTGGGTCGTCTGAGGGTGGCCCTGGAGCGCGAGGCCGGTGGCCAACGCCACGACCGCGTAGCCGATGGTCCGCCGGTCCCGGACCGCCCAGACGATGCCCGAAAACAGCAGGGGCGCCGCGGCGGACACAAAGAGCTTGCCGTCATGACCCGGGTGCACGAGGGAGATGACGATCCCGGTCATTTCGTAGGCCAGGCCGCCGACCACGGCACCGGCCCAGGACAGGCCTAACGTTCGGAGCAGCCCGTACATGAAACATCCGGCCAAGACGATGTGGGCGGCAAATCCGAGGCTCATCGCCACGTCGGTCGGAAGGAACCAGCGGAGCCAGGCCGTGGGATAGAAGATGTCTCCGTGGGCCGCGCCGACGAACGGCATGCCGCCGAACAAGTACGGATTCCACTGCGGCACCGACCCGAACTGGCGATGATACTCCGCCGCGAAATGCCGGAAGCTGTACCCCGCAATGAACTGGTCGGACTCTGGGCCGGCCAAGAACTGACCCGTGAAGATCGGCCAGCAGAGGGTCAGGCCCGCCACGAGAAAGATCAGTCCCGCCGCGAGTGTTGGCCACGGTGGCTCGAAATCGAGTCGGGGCCGTTCAGGTTCCGTCATGTACCCTCCTCCGAGCCAACACGAACGGCGCCGCCGCAAGCAAGTCTGCGAGCGTCATCCCGATCCGGGACACCGCGGCCAGTGCCAACGCCTGGGCGGGCCCCAAGGCCGATTCCGTGACCAAGAAAAATACCGTTTCCCGGACCCCAAAACCTCCGGGTGCGAGCAGAAACAGGAAGCCGGCCAGGTACGATGCGGTGAAGGCACCGATTGCCTGGACTAATGTCAGCCGGGAGTCGACAAAGACGCCGGCAGCGAGCCAGTACAAGGCGACGCCGTACATCGTCCACGCGAGTCCGTTCGCCACTACCCCGATGGCCATCGCCTTGGGGTCCGGCGTTGCGATTGTGGCGTCAACGCCAAGCCGCCGGAGGAGCCAGTTCAACAGCGCGGGCCGGAGGACCAGGCCCAACGTGTCCGCGGCCACCCCAATCAACGACCCGAGC
>JANPEL010000446.1:0-6051 GCA_031431925.1 Gemmatimonadota bacterium
CAGCTCTATCATTTTCGCGATAAAGGGGATCGGGAGGTCGCCCTCCGCCCCGAGATGACGCCGACCTTGGCCCGAATGGTCGCCCCGAAGGCGTCGTCGATGAAGAAGCCGATCCGGTGGTTCTCGATCCCTCAGCTGTTCCGGTACGAACGGCAACAGCGCGGCCGGTTGCGGGAGCACTTTCAGCTCAACTGCGATCTGATCGGGGAGGCGGGCCCGGCGGCCGATGCCGAGATCATCGCCTTGGCCATCGACGTGATGCGGGATCTTGGCCTCGGACCGGCGGACATTCGGGTTCGGGTGTCCGACCGGCGAGTCCTTCAGGCCTTGTTGCAAAGCCTGGGGGTTCCGGCCGAGCACCTCGGTGTGGCCTATCAGGCCATCGACAAGATTGGTCGGCGCGAGTTCGCATCGCACCAGGAGAAGCTCGCTCAAGTGGCGGCCTCAGTGGCCGCGTTGGAATTCGTGGAGCGCCACCGAGGCGTCACTCGGTGGGCGGAGATGGAAGCACTCCTCGCTCCGTACCCGGCGGTGCTGGAGGCCGCCGCGCCGCTCCGAACCACGCTGGCGGCGTTGGAGGCGATGGGGCTCGGCGATTTCGTGGATCTTGACCTCACGATCGTTCGAGGCTTGGCCTATTACACCGGGACGGTGTTCGAACTGTTCGACGCCCAAGGAACCTTTCGAGCGATCTGCGGGGGCGGGCGGTACGACCATCTGCTCGCGGCGCTGGGCGGGGTTGACCTGCCGGCGCTCGGATTCGGGATGGGGGATGTGGTGCTGACCGAGCTGCTCCGGGATCGCGGGTTGCTGCCGGCGCCGGGGCCGAGCGTGGAGGTGTTCCTGGCGGCGGTCACGCCGGAGGACCGTCCGTTTGTCCTGGGTCTGGCCCATGAACTTCGGGACAGTGGCTTTCGAGTCGAGTACGCCTTGGTTGACCAAACGGTGGCCAAGCAGTTCAAGCTCGCCGACGCTCGGCGGGTCAAAGTCGTGATCGTCGTTGGGCCGGATGACCGGGCCCGCGGCGAGGTTGTGGTCAAGGATCTCACCGCCGGAGCCCAACGCGCGGTTCCTCGGGCCGGGGTCGTTCCGGCGCTTCGGGCGCTCGGTGCCGGCACTCAGCCGTAATTGTCACCCTTCTAAGCAGAAACGACGGTTCGATGTCGGACAACAAGGCACTACCTACCCGGGCCGCGGACTTCAGCGCCTGGTACAACGAACTCATCGCCCGGGCCGAACTGGCCGACTACAGCCCGGTCCGCGGCTGCATGGTCATTCGGCCGAACGGCTATGCGATTTGGGAGCAGATGCAGGCCGCGCTCGATAAGATGTTCAAGGATACCGGCCATCAGAACGCCTACTTCCCGTTGTTCATTCCCCAGAGCTTCCTGGCCAAGGAGGCGGAGCACGTCGAGGGCTTTGCGCCCGAGACCGCGGTCGTGACGCACGGCGGTGGCAAGGAGCTGGAGGAGCCGCTGGTGGTTCGGCCCACGTCCGAAACGATCGTCGGGGCGATGTACGCCAAATGGATTCAGAGCTATCGAGACTTGCCGGTGCTCTTGAACCAATGGTGCAACGTGGTGCGATGGGAGATGCGGACCCGGCTCTTTCTCCGGACCACCGAGTTTCTCTGGCAGGAAGGCCATACGGCGCACGCCACGGAGGCCGAGGCGGAGGCTGAAACCCTCCAGATGCTGGGCGTCTATCGGACGTTCCAGGAGCAGTACCTGGCGTTGCCGGTCATCACCGGCAGGAAAACCGATTCCGAACGGTTTGCCGGCGCGCTCCGCACCTATGCCCTCGAAGCGATGATGCAGGATCACAAGGCCCTGCAGATGGGCACCAGCCATAACCTCGGCCAGAACTTCGCCAAGGCGTTCGACATCTCGTTTCAGACCGCTGAAGGCACGATCGATCATGTGTGGAGCACCTCGTGGGGTAGCTCAACCCGGATGATCGGGGGCATGATCATGGCCCACAGCGATGACGCCGGATTTGTCTGCCCGCCCCGGTTGGCGCAGTGGCAGGCCGTGATTGTCCCGATCTACAAGACCGATGCGGAGCGCGGTACCATCCTGGAGGCCGCGAACCGGGTGGCCGTCGACCTCCGGGCCGGCGGGATCAGGGTTCATGTCGATGGTCGCGAAGGGATGAAGCCGGGGGCCAAGTACTATGAGTGGGAGGGGCGAGGGGTTCCATTTCGGCTCGAGATCGGTCCCCGAGATCTCGCCTCCGGCACGGTGATGCTGGCCCGGCGGACCGGCGGCCCGAAGACGTCCTTGCCGATGGTCGGCCTCGCCGCCGCCCTGGCCCTTGAAGTCGAGGCCATGCAGGTGGCGCTGTTCGAGGCCTCCAAGGCCCGGCGGGAGGCCCATTCCCTCCGCCATCCGAAGAGCAAACAAGAGTTCATCGATTTCATCGAAGGGAACGGTGGGTTCGTCTACGCCGGTTGGTGCGGCGATCCGGCGGTCGAGGCGGAAATCAAGGAGGCCACCAAGGCCACGATCCGGGTGATGCCTGACCCGGAGTTCCTCCAGGGCGAGTCGCCGAAGACCTGCATTTGGACCGGACGGCCCGCGGTCGCCGAGGTCATCTGGGCTCGGGCGTACTAGATGGGCCAAGCGGTGGTAGGCCCCGGGGGCTCTGCCGTCGATCCGCGCGAGTTGTTTCGCGATGCGGGGCTCGAGCGGGGACCCGATGGACTGCTGCGGATGGGCGGGGTGGCCCTCGAGGCGGTCGTCCGGGATGTCGGATCGCCGGCGTACGTCTACAACGGCGGAGCGATTCGCGAGCGGTACCAGGCCATCGCCTCGGCATTTGCCGGGATCCCGCACCAGGTTCACTTCGCCGTCAAGTCGAACAGCAGTCTGGCCGTGCTCAAGATTCTCAAGGATCTCGGCGCCGGAGCCGACATCGTGTCCGGTGGAGAGCTCCGGCGGGTCACCCGGGTTGGCTTCGATCCGAAGCTGGTCGTCTTTAGCGGGGTCGGGAAGACCGACGCCGAACTGGAAGCGGCCATCAGTTGCCGGATCGGCGGCATCAACATCGAGTCGGCGGAAGAACTGACGGCCCTCGAACGCATTGTCGGGCGGCGGTCGGTGGACTATCCGATTCGGCTCGGGATCCGGGTCAATCCGGATGTCGCGGCCGATACCCACCCGTATATCACCACGGGAGCAGGTGGCATCAAGTTCGGGGTTCCCACCGAGCAGGTGCTTGGGCTGGCGCGCCGGATTGCCGGCAATCCCCGGTTCACGCTGGTCAGCCTTGCCATGCACCTCGGCAGCCAGCTGCTCGATCCAGCCCCGTTTGCCAATGGGGCAACGAAGCTCATTGGGTTGATCGACGACATCGCGGCCCTCGGGATTCGCTCGATTGAAGCAGTCGATGTTGGAGGCGGACTCGGGATTCGCTACCGGGACGAAACACCCCTCGAACCTCGCCAATTATCTGAAGTGTTGGCGCCGATCATTGCGGGGCGGGGCCTGATGCTCCATCTCGAGCCGGGCCGTTTTGTGACCGGCAGCGCCGGCGTCCTGTTGACCAAAGTGCTCTATCGGAAGCGCTCGGGCGGCAAGGACTTCGTGGTGGTCGACGCCTCGATGACCGATCTGGTTCGCCCCAGTCACTATCACGCCTACCACGAGATCACCGAGGTGGTGGCTCGAGGCCGGCCGGTTCGGACGGTCGATATCGTCGGCCCGGTCTGCGAAACGGGCGACTTCTTGGCGTTGGACCGGCCGCTCCCCGATGTCGAAACCGGCGATCATCTGGCCATTCTCTGCGCCGGCGCCTACGGGTCGGTCATGGCCTCGAACTACAATACCAGACTCCGGGCGCCCGAAGTCCTCATTGATCGCGGACGTTATGGAGTCACCCGCGTTCGTGAGACCCTGGAGGACTTGCTCCGGGGCGAAACCGACGATCCCTTCCACCGCTGAAAGCCCCGTGACCAAGAACGCTATCCTGATCATCGACTACGGCTCTCAGTTCACGCAACTCATTGCCCGACGAGTTCGTGAGGCGCATGTCTACTGCGAGATCCACCCGCCGACCCGATCGATCGAGTGGATCCGGGAGTGGGGTCCGAAAGGCATCATTTTGTCCGGGGGGCCGAACTCGGTCTATGACGAAGGGGCGCCCACCGCGCCCGCTGAGTTGCTGAACCTCGGCGTACCGGTCCTCGGTCTGTGCTACGGGATGTACCTCGTGGCCCAGATGGCGGGGGGTACGGTGGTGGCCGCCGGCCGGCGCGAGTATGGGCGGGCCCAAGTGTCGGTTCGCGGGGGCCGGCTGTTCCGGGGCTTCGATCTCGGCGAAACAACGACGGTCTGGATGAGTCACGGCGACCGGGTCGAGAACGTACCGCCCGGCTACCGTGTCACCGCCTCGAGCGAGAACTGCCCGATCGCGGGGATCGAGCACGAGACGTTGCCCCTGATGGCGGTCCAGTTTCATCCCGAGGTCGCTCACACCGCTCGGGGCGGGGAAATCATCAACGCGTTCTTGTTTGATGTGTGCGGTGCCGTGGCGGATTGGACGCCCGCGCACTTCATTGAAACGGAAATCGCCAAGATCCAGGCCCAGGTTGGTCCGACGGCCCGGGTCATTTGCGGCCTGTCCGGTGGGGTCGACTCCGCCGTGGCGGCGGCCCTGGTGCACCGCGCCGTGGGGAACCGGCTCACCTGCATCTTCGTCGATCACGGCCTGCTCAGGCTCCATGAGCGGGAGCAGGTCGAGGTGACGTTTCGCCGGCACCTCGGAATCGATCTCCGGGTGGTCGATGCCAGCGATCAGTTCCTCAGCCTCCTCGCCGGGGTCACCGACCCGGAGCGGAAGCGGACGATCATTGGACATACCTTCATCGATGTGTTCGAAGCCGCGGCCAAAGTCGTGGGCGACGATGTGGGTTTCTTGGTGCAGGGCACCCTCTATCCCGACGTCATCGAGTCGTTCTCGCCTCGGGGCGGGCCGTCGGTCACCATCAAGACCCACCACAATGTCGGGGGCCTGCCGGAGCGATTGCCTTTCAAGCTGATCGAACCCCTTCGCGAACTCTTCAAGGACGAGGTCCGGGCGGTTGGCCGCGACCTCGGCCTCCCCGAGGAGATCGTCGGACGTCACCCGTTCCCGGGTCCCGGACTCGCCATCCGGATTCTCGGTGACATCACCCGGGAGTCACTCGAGACCCTCCGCAAAGCCGATGCGATCTACTTGGAGGAGATCCGGTCGGCGGGGTTGTACGACGAGATCTGGCAGGCGTTCGCGGTCCTGCTGCCGATTCGTTCGGTGGGCGTCATGGGCGACGGCCGGACCTACGATCAAGTCATCGCCCTCCGGGCGGTCACCAGCCGGGACGGGATGACGGCCGACTGGTACCCGTTTCCGCCCGAGGTTATGGGACTGATGTCCAATCGGATCGCCAATGAGGTGCGGGGGGTCAATCGGGTCGTCTACGATGTCAGCTCGAAGCCGCCGGCCACGATTGAGTGGGAGTGATTCATCCGGCTCGTTGATCGAGTAGCCGGAAAAAATCATCGACCGTTTCCAGGCGCGCCAACCGCTCGGGTGTGTCGGGTTCCTTGACCAATTGGGCGATCTGCGCGAGTACCGCCAAGTATTGGTTGGCCACTTCCGTCGGTGGTGCCGCGATCAAGAAGAGGCTGGTCACTGGTCGGCGGTCGATGGCGTCATACTCGATTCCGGTCCGGAGCCGTCCAAAGGCGAGCCGGAGCCGGCTCACGGCCAATGATCGGCAATGCGGCACCGCCACTCCCCGCCCAATCCCCGTCGAACCAAGTTGCTCTCGCCGCTGGACCAGGCGGAGCAATGTGTTCTGGGCGCGGTCATCGACCCGGAGGAGCCGGACCATCTCGGCAAAGACCTCGTCCTTGGTTGCGCCCGTGAGTTCCAGGTCAATTGACCCCGGGTCGAAGTAATCGCGAAGCTGCATAGGGCGGGAAGTTTACGGCGCTCCTCTGGAAAACTCAAACGGGAATCGCGATGGCTTCAACTTGCGGGGTTGGCCTCCCCAGGGTTCTGCAAGTAGCT
>JANPEL010000447.1:0-17117 GCA_031431925.1 Gemmatimonadota bacterium
TCGGCGCGCTCGGGTTCACCGCGACGGCCGTTCCTGGCGGAACCCAGCAGTGGTCGGTGGGGAGCTACTACATGCCCGGCCAGATCGCCACGGCCATGACGGCGTTTCCCACGGTTACGCTAAACGTGATCGACCCGTACAACCCCGCGGCGGTGAGCGCCAGGCAGACCGGTCCAGGGCAGGTCGAGTTGTCGTGGCAGCCGGTGGCGGGTGTGTCGTACTACGGCCTGTTCGGGCCTGGCGTGGCCTCGGGCGGACAGCAGGTGATGGCGGGGACCACGACATTCACGGCGACGGCCGTTCCGGTGGGACGCCAGCAGTGGTCGGTGGGGAGCTACTACTTGCCCGGTCAGATCGCGACCCCGATGACCGCGTTTCCCACGGTGAGCCTGACGGTGAGCGACATCGTGCTCTCGGGGTGGGTCGACCTCCATACCCACCCGATGGTCAACCTGGGGTTCGGGGGTAAGCTGGTCCACGGCGGAGTGGACGTCGGCTCGCTCCTCCCCGCGGATGCCTCGTGCAACAAGGGAGTTCGGGCGACGTCGATGGCGCACGCGCTCGGCGATGACCGGCCGTCGCATGGGGGCTGGAATCTGGTCCATTTCCCCTGCGGCGACGACCTTCGCAAACTGCTCCTCCACGAGTTTCAGTCGGGTAATCACGCGCTCACCACGGCCAGTCCCGCCAAGGGCTTCCCTGATTTTTCCCAGTGGCCCAAGTGGAACGACATCACCCATCAGAAGATGTGGTTCGAGTGGATCCAGCGAGCGTACGATGGGGGCCTTCGGGTGATGGTCGCGCTGGCCACCAACAACAAGACCCTGGCCGATGCGATGTCCGGGGGCAGCCCGACCTCCACCCCTGACGGCCCAACCGACGACAAGGCGTCGGCGGATCTGCAGCTCACCGAGATCAAGGCCTTTGTCGGGCGCCACAGTTTCATGGAGGTGGCCCAGAGCTCGGCCGACATCAAGCGGATCGTGCAGGCGAACAAGATGGCGGTGGTGCTCGGCGTCGAGATCGACAACCTCGGCAACTTCAACACTCTGCCGATGGCGAACCTCCCCGCCGCCGCGGCCCAGGTGCTGATTTCGAACGAGATTCAGCGCCTCTACGACGCCGGCGCCCGGTACATCTTCCCGGTCCATGTGCTGGACAACGCCTTCGGCGGCACCGCGATTTACCAGGAGGGCTTCAACACCTCGAACCGTCGCGAGGCGGGCCACTACTGGAACATCGAGTGTGCCGACGTCTCCGACAACATCACTCATACCTACCAGCCGGGAACCGACCCGCTCGAAAACACCTTGAAGAGCGCCATTGCCCTGCTCAAGCTGGGGATCGACCCGCTGATGCATCCGGGCCCGCCGCCGGTCTGCCCGGGGGGGCAGCCGAACAAGAGCCGTGGGCACCGCAACGCGCTCGGGCTCACGCCGAACGGCACCATCGCGGTCAAGGAGATGATGAAACGCGGGATGATCATCGACATCGACCACATGTCGCAGAAGACGGTGGACGCGACGCTGGATCTCGCGGAGACGTTCGGGTACCCGGTCGTCTCGGGCCACACCGGCATTCGGGGCCAGGCCGGCTCCATTGCCGAGAACAGCCGGACCGCGCTTCAAATGGAGCGGCTCAGCAAGCTCCACGGGATGTTTGGCCTCGGCTCCGACGGGGCCCATGCCAGCGGCTGGGCCCAACTCTATCAAACCGCCATGGTCAACATGGGGTACATGAACTCCGATCCCCAAAAGGCGACCTACGAGTATGGGGCGGTTTCCTTCGGCACCGATCTCAACGGGCTGGTGAAAGGTCCCCGGCCGGGCGGCGGAAACCAGGTCAAGTACGGCCCGACGCTCCCGATCAGCAGGTCGGTCACGAAGACCTGGGACTACAACACCGAAGGGGTGGCCCACTATGGGATGTTGTGGGATTTTCTGGTCCACGTGCGGACCCTCCCGGCCAACGGCTACCGGGCCGCGAGTGGGGCGCCCCTGGGTGTCACCGGCAGCGACCTCGTCGACAACCACTTGTTCCGGGGCGCCAATTACTTCTGGCAGATGTGGCAGCGGATCGAGGCACGGAAGGCCACCGTGCAGTAGGGCGCGATTGCCGGGCCGTGGCGATCAGCGGTTCCGTGGGGTAGGTTCCCGGCCGTCCCCATCCATCGTCGAGGTTTCCATGGTTCGTCGCGTGACCTTCCAGGCAGTGTTGGCCGTCGCCGTTGCCGGCGTTTCGTTCGTGATACCGGCTTCTGCCCAGGGAGCCGGCCAGCAGGCGGTGCTTGTGACCGGGGCGAGCACCGGGATCGGCCGAAAGATCACCGAACTCCTGGCGTCCAAGGGCTATCTGGTGTACGCGGGCGCCCGGAAGCCGGAGGATCTCGCCGCGCTGAACCAGATTCCCAATGTCCAGTCGATCAAGCTCGACGTCACGAACCCGGCGGAAATCGCCGCGGCGGTCGTGACGGTGGAGAAGGCCGGGCGCGGGCTCTACGGTCTCGTCAATAATGCCGGGGTCGCCGTCATCGAGCCGTTGATCGAAATCGACGAGAAGGATCTGGCCTTCCAGCTCGACGTCAACGTGATGGGGCCGTACCGCGTCACCAAGGCCTTCAGCCGGCTGCTGATCGCGTCGAAGGGACGGATCGTGACCACCGGATCGCTGTCGGGGTTCTTGTCGGGGCCGCTGTCGGGTCCCTACAGCATGAGCAAGCACGCGGTCGAGGCGTTCACCGAGGCCCTAGCCGGCGAGATGACCCGGTTCGGCGTCAAGGTGAGCGTGATCGAGCCGGGGAACTTCAAGTCGGAGATCGGGAAGACGCTCCAAGCGCGAATGAAGGCCAGCGGGAAGTCTTATGAGGGCTCGGCGTTTCAGCAGGAGATGAAACGGTTCACGGAGGGCGCTGCGATCGGCGCTAACGATGCGGAGCCGGATGAGGTGGCCGAGGCCGCCCTCCACGCGATCTCCGACCCGAATCCGCGGCTTCGCTATCTCGTGGTGCCGAACCAACAGCAGGCCGGTCTCGCGATTCGGAGACTGATGTCGCTGACGGCCCAGCTCAATCAGGGACATCGATACAGCTATAGCCGTGATTCGCTGATCGCGATGCTCGATCAAGCGCTGGCCCGAACGGCCACACCCCGGTGAGCGCGGGGGCCAGTCGGCCCATCCGCGCGCTCCTCGGCACGCTTGGGCTGGTCGTCGGGTGGGGCGGGCTGGTTTTGGTTGGGACTTCGGAGGGCTGGTGGAAGCCCCGATTGGCCCCCCGCGGCGACGCCGCCCGGTTCCTGGAGGCCGCGGTCCGCCGGGTCGACTCGGCCAATGTCGGCAATGCCGTCCTGGCCCTGATCGAGGACGGTACCGTCCTCGGCGTCCATTCGGTGTCGGTCGGTGAACCGGTCGACACGAGCACGGTGTTCCAAGTGGCCTCGCTCAGCAAGTGGGTGACCGCTTGGGGGGTGATGACGCTGGTTGAAGCCGGCAAACTCGATCTCGACGCTCCGGTCGGGCAATACCTGACCCGATGGAAGTTGCCGGCCGGAACATTCGATCATGACAAGGTCACGGTGCGTCGGCTGCTGAGCCACACAGCCGGCCTCACCGACGGACTGGGGTACGCCGGATTCGAGCCGGGCACCCCGGTCCAGACGATCGAGGCCTCTCTCACCCGGACCGGCGATCGGCCGCCGGGCAACGGCGTGGCCGTAACCGTGGGGGCCGAGCCGGGGTCCGGTTGGCAGTACTCAGGCGGTGGCTATTCGATCCTGCAGTTGGTGGTGGAGGAAGCGAGCGGCGAGTCCTTCGAGAGCTACCTCCAGCGCTCCGTACTCAAGCCGTTAGGCATGGTTCGCTCCACATTCGACTGGACCCCCGACGCCGGTACGACCCTCGCCACCTTCTACGGCACCGATTCCAAGGCCGCGCCCCACTATCGCTTCGCGGCCGTGGCCGCGGCATCGCTCTATACGACCGTGGCCGATCTCACCCGGTTCCTCCAGGCTCAGGTGCCGGGCCAGGCCGGCGAGGCGGCTGGCCGCGGGGTGTTGTCGGCGGCCACGCTCGCCGAGATGTGGAAGCCTCACGCCACTAAATATGGGCAAGACATCTGGGGCCTTGGCGTGATTCTCTATGCCCGGAACCAGGCCGGTGGCTTCGTCGTCGGACATGACGGCAACAACGACCCGGCGATCAACACGACGGCTCGGGTTGACCCGGCCACCCGAAGCGGGATCGTGGTGCTCGAGACCGGCAGTAAGCTGTTGGCGAGCGAACTCGCCGGTGAGTGGGTGTTCTGGGAGACCGGGAACGTCGACAATATCGCGTTCCTGATTGGCGCGCCCACGATGCTCCGGCTGATGGGGTTGGGCGCGTTGCTGATCGTGGCGGGGGCACTCGGGTTGGCGGTCCGTCGCCGGGCGAACGCCAGAGCTCGGGCCCGACCGCGGTAGGCGGTTCCTCCGGCCCGGACCGCCCGAAAACGTGGCCCACCGGGCGTCCGTAGTGTCCGCATACCCTCTTGAGGAATCCCAACCATGCGCTCCCTGCTGTGGCTGTTTGCCGCTCTCCCGTTGATGGTCTCCGCTGCTCCGGCCGGACCATCGCGAATGTCAGCATCAGTTGCCTCCGAGTTGGCGAGTTGGCCCAACGCGAGGGGCGTCGCGGTGACGATCTGGTCTCCTGGTGGGCCCACCTGGCCTTGCCGATCCTTCGTCCTGGGACCAGTCGAATCCTCAGGGTACTCGGCCCGAGAGGACCGGCAGGTGAATGTGTGACGGGTACTGGGCCGAGTGATGAATGGTGTTGGTTGCCGTAACCCAGGCCGTCTCCTCCCAGTTGACCCCACCGGTGTTCAGGTTGCGGTCGAACCGAGGAAAATTACTACTCGACACCTCCACCCGGATCCGATGCCCCGGCAGGAACACGTTGCTGGTGGCCTGGAGATCGACCTCGACCCGATAGACGCCGTTCGGCTCCATCAGCCTCGGGGTCCGATATCCATCCCGATAGCGGGCCCGCATGATCCCCTCCTGCAGGTTGTACGCCGTGCCGTCCGGCAGAACGTCGAGGACCTTGACCGTGAAATCGGTGTCCTTGGCCGAGGACGAAACATAGAGCGTGGCCTTGATCGGTCCGGTTACCTCGGTCACCTGGGTCAGCGGCGCTGACGTATAGACCAGCACGTCCTGGCGGGTCTCGATGTCACGCTGATCGACGGGGCCCGCCGGTTCGTTCGAGAACGTGCAGCAGATCGGGCCCGCCTTCGAGGGGACCGGGGTGCCCGGATCGTAGACGAACCGGTCCGAGGCCTCGGCTCGGGGCGCCGCCGCCGACAGTGTGCCTGACCCGTACCGGCTGTTGGCCCGGCCGTCGCTGTGGAAATAGAACCGAGTCGGCTCCACCAACGGAAAGGCCGGCGCCGACTTCCACTGATTCGTGCCCATGGCGTAGTACTGGACCTTGGGCATCGCCGTGACTCCGTTCTCGATGCCCTTCAGCCAGTGATCGAACCACTTGAGATAGGTGCCGAACCAGTCGAACCGGGTGTCGCCGAGGTCGCGCTCGCCGACCACCGTCTTCTCGGCCGCCCCCCGCTCCGACCCGCAGTGAGGCGACGGCGAGACGATGAGGAACTGGTTGTCGCGCCCCTTGGCGCTCACCGCATTGGTCCGCATCTGGTTCACGAGTTGGCCGGTGAAGCCCACCGCCGGATCGTACCAGGAATTCACATGCAGTGCCGGTACGTCGAAGCTGTCACTCGGCTCGATGTAGCCGAACCGCTTCCAGAACGGGTCCTCGGGGGGATGGCTGACGAAGTCCCGCCAATCATTCGGTGGCGACCCCGCCAGGTCGTTGATCCCTGCGATCGGGAGCGTGTTGGCGAGGGTCCGGGCCGCCACGTCGGGAACGGCCACTCCGAAGTTGAAGTAGGGCGCGTAGGCGAGGTACTCGTCCCGGGGCAGAGTGGTTGGGAGCTTGGGGTGGCGTTTGATCCCCGCGGTGCGAAACCAGCCGACCAGCGAGATGAGCTCGTTGGCCCCGCCGTTCCACGCGCCGAAGTAGGTCATGATCCCGCCCGCCGCTTGGGGAATCGCCGCGGTGTGGTTGGGATGGCGCATCGCGGCGAGCTGGACTTGGTCTTCGCCTTGATAGGAGCAACCATAGGTGCCGATCTTCCCGGTCGTCCACGGTTGCGCCGCGATCCAGGTCATCGTGTCGTACCCGTCGTTCCGGTCGTTGGCGGAGGTGGTGAAGACACCATCGGACTCGTACTTTCCGCGAACGTCCTGCACCACCACGGCATAGCCGTGCCCCGCGAGCCACCTCGGGACGCCTTTCTCGAGCCGGAAGGTCTTCTTGTTGTAGGGAGTCCGAATCAGCACCGTCGGGAGCGGGCCTTGGAGATCAGCCGGAAAATAGAAATCCGCCGAGAGCCTGATGCCGTCGCGCATCGCGGCGAAATGGCTAAGCTCCATTCGAACCGGGTGAACCCCCTTCGGAGCACCCTCGGACACCGGCGTTCCCTGCGCCACCAGGTGGGTGGAGGCGAGCAGCGCCCAGATGGCGAGTGACGTGGAGTGAGGGAGACTGACTCGCAAGGGCCGAGTATCCTCTGGGCGGGTTTCTGACGTGGAGGGGACTGAACTCAACCTACGCGGCGGCACCGGGCGAGACAAGGCGAGCCGGCCGAGGCCTACGGTCTCCCGGCCACCACGGGAAGGTCGATCCGGGAACGGTGGTCTCCACCAAAGTGCAGGGTGATCGTGGGGACGATGTTGTCGGCCGCATGGGGCTGGTTCGACGGAGAGAGCGCCGGGTGGAGCTCGAACGTCGGCCAGTCGGCGGCGGACACCGAGAGCCGGATCGAATGGCCGGCCTTGAATCGCCATGCCGTGGGGAAGAGCGCGGTGACGATTTCGTGGGCCTTCCGGTCCGCAAACACCTGGGGATCGTAGTCGGCTTGTCGGAAGCCGTGCCAGGGAAGGCGGGGCTCGACCCGGACGCCTGGGTTGGCGAGGATCTTCTCGTCCGGATTGCGGAGCGTCCGGAAGCCGGCCCGGTGCTGGTACTCGGTGACCAGGACCGCGGTCCCGTCGGGACCGACGTCTTCCAAGTACATGAAGAAGTCGCCGTCCGGGGCCGTCGAGCTGGCCCACAGGCGGACCACGGGGTGGCCGATGACGTCGGTATCACTGCCTAACGGCGCCGAGGTGTAGACGAAGCTCGACTGTTCGAGCTCGTTCCGGATCGGCGGACCTTCCGGCACGCCGATCATGAACTGTCGGTTCCGGCGAAACGCCGCGATCGGCGGAATCGGCCGCCGGAGGAGTGAATCGACTTCCGCAATCGGCCCCGCCGGCAGCGGTGGGCCCCAGGCCGAGTAGGCGGAAAAGTCGGCGGTGCGCCGGTCGGAGCCCGGGGCCGGCGCCCGCGGTGCGAGGGAGCTGGAGGAGGCGAGGAAGAGCGACGTATCCTTCGCGGGCAGCGGCCACGTGCTGTCGTCGCGCCATCCGGCGTTCATGACGAACAGCCGGACCGGCGGCTCGCGGTCAACGCCGTTGTCGATGCCTTTGAGCCAGTGGTCGAACCAACGAAGTTGCTCGTCGCGGTCCTCGCGGTACTGGGCCCCCGCTGTCGTATCGGCGCCGATCAGCGCGGCGAACGAAGGCGAAATGCCCTGGTGGTAGCTGGGTCGCGCCACCAACCGTCCCGGATTGGTAGTGCGGGTCGTCGCGTAGATCTCCATGGAGCTCAGGACGAAGGCGTCGAACCAGCCGGCGAGATTCAAGATCGGAACCTTGGATGCCATGACGTCCGGAAGCCAGGCCCAATTCATTTCGGGCGCCGTGAGCCCGTCACCGGGCCGCTTGGTGTCCCAGAAGCGCATTGGGCTCGCGACCGGGTCGCCGTCGTAGGTGCCCGGCGCGCCCGCGGGATCGGCGATGTGCTGCATCACCGCGGCCAGGTAGTAGTGCTGGGTCCGGGCCACTCCGTCAGCGTACTTGGGCGCCGGCCCGCTTCCGATCGGCCAGCGGTAGTCGTCCGAAAAGCGCCCGTTGCCGTTCTGGTCGAGCGGGATCTCGTCGGCCACCTCGCCGTCGCCATCCTCGTCGATGACCGGTGGCGTCGGCGCGATCGGGAAGCCGGGGAAGACGGCGCTTCGGTTGGTGTGGTAGGTGATCGCGGTCCAGATCTGGAGGAACGCGTAGTTGTAAATCCCGCCCGGCCGGTTGATGAACCCGTCCCAGCCCGGGTGCGATGGAGCGATCGCCTTCAGGGCCTTCGGCGCCTTCGACGCGACGGCAAGCTGGGTCCACGCCTCGTACGAACCGCCCCGCATTCCCACGGTGCCATCCGACCATGGCTGGCCGGCAATCCAGTCGACCAATTCTTTGCCGTCCTCGCGAGCCCGCCGCTCCATCAGGTTGATCCATCCGAACGAGGCACCGGTACCCCGCATATCGGCACTGACGAGGGCGTATCCGCGCTCGAGGAAGAAAGCCTCGACCGGAACCTTGCCGGTCTTCGGGTCGAGAAAGGAGCGGCCGTAGGGCGTGTATCGGAAGATCGTCGGGAATCGGGTCGGCGCTGGTCCCTGACCTTGCCAGCCGGTCGGCACCACCCAGTCGACGGCGAGCTTGGTGCCATCGGGCATGGCGACAAACGTGGCGGTCCGGGCCGAACTCGACCAAACCGGTTGGCTCGACGGGGGTCCGAGGGAAGCGGCTCCGACGCCGATGAGCAGGAAGCCACCGAAGATCATGCCCATGAGATCGCCCTCGAAGTTGATCGCCGGAATTTACGCCGTTGGCCCGTATATTTGGAGCCGAGTTGGCTATCTCGTTGCGGAAGGGGAAGATGGCGGGTACGCCGGGAACGTTTCCGGTCGACGGGCTCGGCACCGAGCGGCCCTCGAGGGCCGCCCGTAGTCCATCAATCGGACCAGGCATCAGTATGAGGTGAGACGCTTGTTCCCACAGCGCGTTTCTTTGCGCTATGGGTTCAAGTTGTTGGCAGCAGCGCGGTGGGCCCCTTCGTCGTTGACGACCAGCGTCCGCAACATGCGCGAAAAGGTTGGCTGCATCGCGTCGTAGCCGCGCCCCGGGAAGGTCAACAGGACATAGAAGACGTGTCCGTCGGGCAGGCCGCGCGTGTGCAAGGTCACCCGTTCCTCTTCTCCCGTTACCGGCGAGATCCCGGACAAGAGCACCGAGAAGCCCGGCGCGGCGTCGATGCGCTCGGGGCGCGCAGGCCCGGCCTCGGCGCTCAAATAGGGATTGGAGGACAGGATAGTGCTCACCAGGTCATCGGTGGCATCCTGGAGCGCCGTCGGCGGTGTGGTCCGGTCCTCGAACGGCACATAGCTCCGCTGCAAGTTGCCGCGCCAGCGATCTTGCGACCCGGCGAACGGCGCGTAGTGATTCACGATCACGCCGGAGAGCAAGATCGGCCGTCCGTCGCTTCGGGTGATGACCCCACCCTCGGGCGCCATCGAGACGGCCAGTCCTGACGGATAGACGTTCCAGTTGTCAGGATAGTCCATCGCGAAGAGGCCGCCAGGCTGTTCGAAGCGCAGGAAGCGGGACGAGGGAGGATCCAGCCGCGCGACCACCTGCCCGCCGACCAGCGTGTCGAGTGCCGGCGAAACGTTCGACTGGGCCACGACCTGCTGCGAGCCCGCCGCGGGCAGGCCACGCAGTCGGGAGCGGATCCCGTCGAAGCCCCCAAGGACCGTGGTCTTTCCCCCGCCGAGCGACGCCGCCTGCGTCCGGATCCGGGCTTCACGGGCGGCCGAGGAGGGGTGGTCGCTCAAGAATTGCTCCACCTTGCCCGGGTTGGTGGTCTGCTGGCCGCGCAGCAGCTCGAACAGGCTGGCCATGGCCAGTGGGTCGTACCCCGCGCGGGCCATGACCTGCGCCCCGACCATGTCGGCCTGATACTCGTCGTCGCGGCTGAACTTGAGGAACATCACGTTCAGGCCGGCGCCGCCGATCGCACTCACCATGTTCGAGGTCCCGGCCGACTTGCCCAGCAATCCGCCGAGGATGCCAAGTCCAGACTGGGCGAGATACGCCTTGGACGCTTGGTGGGTTCCGTGGCGCAGCGCCACATGCGACATCTCGTGGGCAAGCACCCCGGCAAGCTCTGCTTCGCTGCGGGCCGTTTCGAGCAAGCCGCGATTGACATACATAGGACCCCCGGGCAGGGCGAACGCGTTGACCTCGGCAGCATTCACCGCCTTGATCTGATAGGAGTATTTCGCTCCAGGCGCATACGCGGCCAGCCGGGACACGATGCGATTGAGATAGGCGTTCGTACTGCGGTCATTGAGCAGCCGGAGCTGTTTCTCAGCTTCGACGGCAGACTGCCTCCCGATCTCGACGTCTTGGCTGACGCTGAAGAGATTGAAGCCGGGCTGGGGCAGTTTCACGGTGGACTGGGCCAGGCACGGAGCGGCGGCCAGCACGCCGACCGCGCTCAACGCTACAACGAATCGTCTCATGTTCTTCCCTCCTTCACAGGGTAACCACCGTGTCACCTAACGAGGAGACGGATCCCGACTATCGGGCACAGCACTCTCCGGGATCGCCAGAGGCGAGCTCCAACGTCGTGGAATAGGCCCTACCGAGGGGAGAGGCACAATCGATCACACGGATGAGTTCGGCCCTAGCTCGGAAGAGTGCCGGTATACGCGGCAATCAGGAGCTTATCCGCGTCCCACCGACAGCCGCCGGTCGTCCCCACCCGTCGGTTCGAGCGGGGGGACCCGTGGCGTGCCCCCGGATCCCGCGGACGGGGCGCCACCCCGCCGCGCCGGCCGGCGGACGAACCGGATCGGCTCCGCGGGTGGGCCCGCCCGGGCGCGGGGGCCCGCCTGGACCGTCCGCCCCTCACGAGATAGGTTGGGAGGGGCGAAGCAAATTCCTATTCCCGACGGAGGAGCCGGCATCATGATGCGCATTGCCGTACTGATCCTGGCTGCGGGGATTCTGGCGGTCGGCTGCGCCCGGACCAGGCCCACGACCGCCGACCACCCTCGAGACAGTGTTCACCTCCAGCAGGACGGAGCGGTCGTCGACACCCTTGTCCTGACCAAGATGCGCAACCGTCGGGTCGCGGGTGTTGCCGTCACGGTCATCGAACGCGGGGTGGTCCTCAAGAACGCTGCCTACGGAACGGCGAATGTCGCCACGGGCGAACCCGTCACCACCAGCACCGCCTTTTTCGTCGCCTCGATCAGCAAGACCCTCACGGCGGCGGCGGTGTTACTGCTCGCCGAGGACAAGAGACTGGCCCTCGACCAAGGGATCGGAACACTCCTGACCAGTCTCCCCGCATCCTGGCAGGGCGTGACCGTGCGTCAGCTGCTGCTTGGCACATCCGGACTTCCCGACCTGTCACCCACCCCCGGCGTCTACCAGCCTGACTTCGATGCGTGGGTCACAACCGTCGAGAACTCCCCCCTGGCCTCTCCGCCAGGCGACGCCTACCGATACGTTGGAACCGATTACGCGCTGCTCGGCCGAATCATCGAAAAGGTGACCGGAGCACCGTTCGAGGAGTTCGTCCAGGCCCGGATCTTCGCGCCCCTTGGAATCAGCACCGGCGCCTTCGTGGACTGGCATGATCTCAAACCGGGCCGGGCCGAGTGGTACACCACCATGGCCCCCAACGGGAAATACACGGCGGAGCCGCACCTCCTCCGGACCGAATACCCGAGGTACGTTCGCCCCGCCGCCGGGCTCTATATCTCGGCCGCCGACCTGGGCCGCTTCGTCGACGCATTGACCAGCCACCGGTTGTTGCGACCGGAATCGGCGGTTCTGGTGTGGGAGCCGGCCACCCTCAAGGGCGGCAGAAAGAGCGATGTCGGAATGGGCGCCTGGCACGTCGCCGACCCGGAAGACGAAGACTGGACCTTCGTCGAGGGCGGGAACCGGTCCACCGTCATGCTGGCCCGCAAGCGCGGTCTGCTGGCCGTGGTCCTCACCAACACGCAGGGCGCGATCCCCGTCACCTGGGTCGGGGACGTCCTCACCCCTTACCTGGAGCACTGACGAACGGGACCGTCATCAGGCGGCCCCCGTCGAAACTCAGCGTCTCGACATCAGCGCGGACGCCCCGACGCCGCCTCGGGAACCCGCCGGAACTCCGCCGTCCCCGCCATGTCCAGCACCACCGATTCCACCTTCCCGGATCCCCCGATCCGGAACGTCACCGGAATCGGCGGAGGTACCGGCGTGTCGAACCGGGCCCGGAACGAGTCGAGGTGGTAGTGCTCGAGCCTCGATCTCATGTCAGTGATGCGTGGCGTCGGGCCGTTCGAGGAGTTGTGGGAACGCCGCACGACGCTCGCGATTGGTGCCGACGAGGTCGACCTCCTCAGCTTGCCGGACCTCGTTCGAGCCAAGAAGACCCAACGCGACAAGGACTGGCCGATGATCCGCCGGTTGGTCGAGGCGGTTTTTTTGCCCACCGCGCCGAGGCCACCGCGGTGCGGTCCGACCTGACGCAGGTGGAGCGAGAACTCGGGTTGGAACAGGCGGCTGAGGTCGGGGCCGAGCTTCGTCGGCAACTCTTTGCAACACTCGCGCAGTCCGTCTTCACCCGGATGCTCCCGATCGCCGCGAAGAGCCTCTTTGACTAAAGGCCCGGGTCGATCCGGAATCGGACCAGGGCAGGCAGATCGGACTCACCCCGCACGATTGCCCAGACCTGACTGCCGTCGGCATCGATGAGCGTGATCCGGCAACGGCAGTCGACCCGTCCCAAGAACCGGCCCGTTGGCTCGAATACCTCGTACACAGTTGGCGTGCGGTAATGGGTGACCGGGGCCTTGGGGTCTCGCGGCGTCGGGATCTCATCGTCGGGGATGCGGGCCGACGGCGTGGCCACTTGGGTCCAGATCCGGCCGTCGCGGGTGATCGTGATGCCGAGCAACCCGGCTTTGGTTTCCGGCAGCGCGGGGCCGTTCCACGACCAGGCCGGGTCGGTTTGCCGCATGTTGTAAGTGATCCGGGCCTGTTCTTCCGCGCGCTCCTCCGCCGGCACGGGTACTGGCGGGAACTCCCGTCGGATGACCAGCGGCTTTCGACCGCTTCGTGTGAGCGTCAGCTCAAACCGGCCACCGTGTCCGACCACGAAGTACCGATCGGGGTGCCAAGCCCAGTGATAGCCGGGGGCGTAGCGGGCGCCGGTCGAGGACTGCGAGTTCCCGTCCTTTGCTTTGTGGACGGCGACGTAGGTCTCGCGCGGAACGGCGAGGTCGAGCGGGATCAATGAATCGGCAAAGGCGCCGGTGGCGGTGAGCCGGACCAGGCCCATGCGGCCGAGGATTTCCCCTTCGCGGGGCGGCGTCACGGGCCGGCGGAGATAGAGGGTGCCCGATCGGTCGGCCAGGAGGCCGTTGTTGGTCGAGAACCCGGCCGGCGTCAGCCAACTGGTGGTGACGTTTCCGGCGCCATCGAAGAACGAGATCCGGGCGTTTTGACTGTCCCAGATGGCCACGCCGGAGTCTCCGACGGGCACCATCCCGTTGTTGGAGCGAAACTCCCCCGGTCCCCCGCCCATGCGGCCGACCCGTCGAATCAGGCCGCCGGTTCGATCGAAGAGGAAGACCGATGTGGTCGGCCAGTCGAAGACCCAGAAGCGGCCGGCGCGGTCGACCTCGAAGTCGAATGTCTCCGTGAAGAGCGAGGTGTCATCGGCGGCCGGCTCGATCTTGGTTTCGATGACCAGCCGGCGGACCAGACTGTCGGGCACGGGGCCCGTGATCCGGGCGACGACCGTGTCGGCGGTCGAATCGATCGTGGTCGCCACCCCGGCGGGATCGGCCATCGAGGCCGGGGGCCCGCCGGTGCAGGCGGTGGCCAACCCGAGTGCGGAGAGCCAAACGGTGGTTCGGGTCATAGAATCTCATCAGGGCGGGCATGGATTGTAACAAGACGCTCGTTCACGCCACAGGGTTGGTCGTCCACGGTCATCTGGAAGGAGTCACCGCCTCGTGCGTTTTTGGCCGAGGAGCCCTGGCGCCGGGAGTCCGAGCGACCACCCGCCGCCCCGTTCGGTTCTGGGACGACCGGTCCCGATTCCGACCGTCGCCGGCTTACCAGTGTCGGAGGCCAGAACGACAACTTGGCGGCAGTCAACGTGTTAGGCGGTCCTGCGGTCGGCACGTGCCTTGCCATGCTCCCCAGGTGAGTCTGGGGCTACTCAACCTGGGGGAACGCATGGGATCACTTTGGCAGGACCTTCGCTTCGCGCTCCGGTCCTTCGGGCGGCAACCCGGGCTGACGCTCATCGCCGTCGTGTCCCTCGGCCTTGGCATCGGAGCGACCGCGACGGTGTTCACCTGGCTCCGGGGCTTTGTCTTCAACCCGTTGCCGGCCATTCCCGAGTCGGGCCGGCTGGTCGCCGCGCATACCCGGGCACCCGACGGCACCCCGTGGTCGGTCTCGTGGCCGGACTTCGTGGACTGGCGCACTGGCGCGGCAACCGCCGACCTGGCGGCTTGGCAGATCAGCCAACTCGGACTTCGTGAAGGGTCGGGGCCGACCGAACGCGCCTGGGGCATGCTGGTCTCCGGGAACTACTTCGAGAGTCTCGAGGTCGGAGCCACGATCGGCCGGCTCCTCCGGGTCGACGACGAAGTGAACCGGGCCCCCGTTGTCGTTCTGGGCCATGGCTTCTGGCAGCGCCGCTTTGCGAGTGACGCGAGCGTCGTTGGCCGAAGTATCACCCTCAACGGGGCGGCGTTCACGGTCGTGGGCGTTGCGGCGCCGCGCTTCGGCGGCACCTATATCGGGCTCAACCTGAATCTGTACCTGCCAATCACCACCATGCCGTTGCTCCGGCCCGACGGCGAAGAGGTGCTCCGCGACCGGCAGCGTCGGTCGATTGATGTGGTCGGGCGGCTGAAGCTGGAGGCAACAGCGGCCCAAACCATGGCTCAACTTGATCCGGTGGCCCGGCGGGCCGGGGAGGCGGGCGGCCTGACCGAGCCGCTTGGGGCGATCGTGCGGCCACACAACGACATCGATGCCCCCGGTGCCATGCGACCGCTGCTCACCGCGCTGCTGGCCCTGGCCGGGCTGGTGCTCTTGATCGCCTGCGCCAATGTCGCGAGCCTCCTGCTTGCCCGCGCGATCGCACGGCGGCGCGAAGTGGCCGTGCGACTGGCGGTCGGCGCGTCGCGGTGGCGTCTGGTCCGGCAGCTGCTGACCGAGAGTTTGGCCCTGGCCGCGTTGGCTGGGCTGTGCGGCGTCGCCCTGAGCTTTTGGGGTCGGGACGCGATGCTGGCCCTGCTGCCCGCGGTCCCGTACCCGGTGGGCCTCGACTTCCGTCTCGACGGCCAAGTGCTTGGGTTCGCGACGGCCGTCACGGGCATCGCCGCCGTGGCCTTTGGCCTCGTGCCGGCGCTTCGAGCCTCGCGGCCGGATCTGGTGCCGACCTTGAAGGACGAGATCGGCGACGGGGCGGGTGGTCGAGGCCGCTTGCAGTCGGCTCTGATCGTGGCGCAGGTTTCGTTGTCGCTGGTGACGCTGGTCTCGGCCGGCCTCTTCGTCCGGAGCCTGGGCGCCTACCGATCCATGGAGACCGGGATGCATGGCACCGACCGGGTGCTCTTGGTCGGCACCGACGGTGGGCTGACCGGCCTCGTCAGCGACAGCACCCGGGTCGCGACGGTGCGGAGGCTACTCGAAGGAATCCGGGCGGTGCCCGGGGTCGAGGCGGCCGCCGTGGCGCGCGCGGTGGTTCTCGGTCCGGGGCCGGTCAGCACCGCCCCGATGCGGATCGAGGGGTACCCGCCGCAGCTGAACGAGAACATGAACATCAGCCACAACGTGGTGTCGGGTGACTACTTCCGAACGACGGGCATAGGCGTGTTGGAAGGACGAGATATCCTCGATGCAGACTTGGCCGCCAACACGCCGGTGGCCGTCGTCAACGAAGCGTTCGCGCGGAAGTACTTGGCTGGGCGCTCGGCGCTCGGCGCCCGAGTCAACGCGACCGGCGACGAATGGCTGACGATCGTCGGTGTCGTGGCAACGAGCAAGGTCGACAGCTACACCGAGGCGCCCCAGCCGATGGTGTTCCGGGCCTTTTCCGCCCGCGCCGCCTCGCCGGCTTTCACCGTGCACGTGCGGGCAGCCGGGGAGCCGCTGGCGCTCACCGCCGACATCCGCCGAGTGTTCACTCAGGTGAGCCCCGAGTTGCCGTTCCTCGACCCGCGGAACATGGCCGAGTTCAACACGATCCCGTATTGGCCCCAGAAGATCGGCGCGATCATGCTGACGGCCGTCGGGTCGTTGGCGTTGCTGCTGGCGTCGATTGGGATCTACGGCGTGATGTCGTACAACGTAAACCGCCGGGCCCGGGAAATCGGCGTCCGCGTCGCCCTGGGGGCGGGGCACCGGGACGTCATCGGGATGATCGTCACACGGGCCCTACGGCTGACTGGGCTTGGTCTCCTCATCGGCGGTGCCGCCGCCATTGGGGCGGGGGAGTTGCTGAAGAGCCAGCTCTACGGCATCAGCCCGCGGGATCCCGTCACCTTCGCGGGAATTACTCTCTTGCTCGGGGTCGTCGGGCTCATGGCCAGCTGGCTGCCGGCGCGCCGCGCGGCGGGCGTGGACCCCCTGGTGGCCTTGCGGCACGACTGACAGGGGGCACCCGGAACATTCGCCGGTTCAGCGATCCTTTCGGCCGTCGTGATCCCGGTCCTCGAAGATCCGGAATGAGCGCCGGATGTTTTGCCGCACGGTGTCGTCACCCGAGCTGCCGGGCGTTGCCTTGGTCGGATCGATGATGCCCACTCCGCCGGCCAGGAACCAACTGCCGACTTCCACCACCAGCGTCAAGTCGGTGACCGTTGTGCCGGTGACCACGAGCGGGGGGTCGAGATCGGTTTCCTGTTTGGCGGTGACGCTGCTGGTGTAGGTGAACGCCTGCCCGTCATAGGTGCCGATGGCCCGAATGCTGAGACCGGCAAACGTCGGGTTGGCGGTCAGGAACTTCTGGTCCAACGAGTCGTTGCCAACCTTGTGGATCTTGAACTCGACCTCGCGGAAGGTGCCGGTATCGACCTGGACTCGCACCGTCCGGGCGGGGCC
>JANPEL010000448.1:0-8320 GCA_031431925.1 Gemmatimonadota bacterium
CGATCCTGATCGTCCGTGATCAGGGCGGGGTCAGGGGCGCTCTCGAGCAACGAGACGAGCGACTCGATGTCGGGGCGCCCTGTCATTGGGGGTTCCGTACTAACGTTATGTCCACGTTAGAGATGAATCTCGGGCCCTCAGGTATTTTCTCGCCAGTGGCCGAATGGCCCTGATCCGGCCTCGTTAGGTATTCCTCAGAACTCGGCGCGCAGGGTGACCGTGGGGATCGGCGGCAGGCTGAACAGCCGCCGATACGGTGTGGGCCGGCCCATGGGGTCGAGCGCCAGCGGACCCTCGCCGGGGCCGGTGGCAAAGCCAAACTGTGACACCGCCGTTGCCAAGAGATTGATCACCGATGCGCCGAGGGTGAACCGGCGATGGTTGGGTCCGCCAAAGGCGTATCCGAGACCAAGGTCGAGACGGAACGTGCCACTGGTGGCCGCGGCGTTTTCCCGGCCGTACACGGCCACCGGCACGACCCGGCCCGGTACCGGTGCTTCGGGAATGCCCGGGGCGCCGGCGTCGTCGAGGATGAAGTCGATCGGGGTAATCGGGGCGCCCGTTGAGACGTCGACGGCGCCGAACCAAGTGATGCCGCCGAGCCTGACCTGGCTGAATCCACGGACCTGGTGGGTCCGGTCAAGCGACCACCGAACCCACCCGTCACCCCAGTCACGTTCCGAGCGGCCATAGACATAACTCAGCGACAGCGAGTGCGGCGAGTCGGCCGCTCCGCGATAGGCAACTTGCGCCTCGACGCCACGGGTTCGGGACCGGCCGAACCGAAAGAATTCGAAGGGGCCGAGTTGGCGTTGAGATGTTTCCGGCGTCAGTTCCCCGATGCCGTTGCCTTCTGACGCGAACACCGACACCCGGCCGATGAACGGCGCGAACCCGAGGTTGAGGTCGAAGGTGGCATGATCGACCCGGGCGGTGGGAACGCTGTCGCCGGCGGGCAGCCAGAAATCGAGGAAGTCGAAGTCCGGTTCCGCTCGGGCTTCGCCGAGCAGGTGGTAGAGCCGGCTGGTCCGGCCGACCCCGATGCTCACCTCGAGTCCCTTCGCCGCCGCCCACCGAGCGTGCAAGCGGGGCTGAACGCTGGCTTCGGGTCCCGCCGCATCAACCCGGAGGGCGGCTTCGGCGGTGACCGGTCCGACCCGCCGGCTGACGCTCGTGTACCCGCCGATCTCGAGCCGACCGGCGTCGATGGCGGCGCTCGGGGCGCCGAACGGATCGGGGTCGGGCTCGAAATCGCGCGGGGCGTCGACGATTTGATTGATGACCTTTCGCCAGCCGATCGCGAGGCCGGAGGCAACTCGGGTCCGTTCGAACACCGAGACCAGATCAGCGGTGACCGCGAGCCGGGTGAACCGGTTCTTCAAATTGGCGTTGGCGATGCTATGGAGACCCGGGACGTCTTCGCCTTGCTGTCCGAAATGGGCCGCGGACGTCGAGACTTCGAGGGTCGTTCGGGCGCCGTCCTTCAGGCGCCACCGGCCCCCGAGCATGACGTTGTCCCAATTGAGGAAGGTCCGGGTGCCATCGGTGGGCCCGGCCCGGTCCTGGGTCGCGAAAAGCGTTAGGCGGCCGGTCGGCCGGTCGGCGGGCCCAAAGACCAATCCGCCGTACAGGTCTTCGAAGTGGTACGGAATGTCCAGATTGGGAATCAGCTCGAGCGACTTCCAGTAGAAGACCCGCGCGGTGCCGAACGAGCGGACTCGGTCGTTGCCGCCCCCCGCGAAGGCCGACAGAGATCCATAACTCAGGCCACCTCCGGCATGCCATCGATCGAGACGGCCGGTCCGGCCGGTGATGTCGATCAGTCCAGCGGTCGACCCGCCGTGGGCGGCGGTGTAGGGGGCGGCCGAGACGGTGATGTCTTCGGCTGCGTCGGCGGGGAACGATGAGAAGATCCGGCCGAGGTGATACAGGTTGAGCACTTCGAACCCGTCGATCCGGGTGGTGACTTCCTGGCCATCGTAGCCCCGGATCAGTGGCCGGGCCGAGAGCGGGCTCGAGAAGCTGACGGCCGGGATCATCGCGAGGGCCCGGTAGACGTCGGTTTCGACGGCCGGCGGCACGGTGCGGGCGGCCGCCATCGGCATTTGCCAGCGGCCGTGATCGGACAGATCGAGTGGGCGGATGGCCGGAGCGGTGGCGATGAGATCGGAGATGATGACCGGCGCCCGCTCGAGGGCTACGGTCATCGGGTTTTCTTCGGACCCGGTTACCGGGATGGTGTCGGGTCGCCAGCCGATGGCGGTGATAACCAGGGTGTCGGGTACCGCGGTGGCGATGGTAAACCGGCCCAACCGGTCGGAGGTGGTTGCGGTGCCGCGTCCGCGGGCCACGATCGAGGCGTTGGTGATCGGGGTCGTGCCCGCGGCGGCGGCGACGGTGCCCCGCACGGTTTGCGCTTCGACAGCGGTTGCGGTCATCGCGGCGATGGCCGAGCCCAGGAACCGGCGAGTCATCAGCGCCATACGACGATCCGCCGGGTTTCGGACGCGGCGCCGAAGACGCCGAAGGCTCCGGTGAGATTCGTCTCCGGCCCCGTCAGGTTGAAGTGGTAACGGTCGGCTTCGCGGTTCAGGGCCAGGAACCGGATCGAGGGGCCGACCCGCTGGCCGGCGGCCGTTTGGCGGACCCCGAGATCGGCCTCGGATCCATGGGTGAAACGGGTGGAGAAGAGCACCTCGGCTGAGTCGACGACCAGGACCGTTGCCCCGCTCGCCCGCCAGGCGATGACGGCCCGGCCAGTGACGGCGCCGCCGGGCGCACTTTCGCTTCCCGTGAGGAAGATGGTGTCGCCGAGTGGGGGCGCGAGCATCAGTGGTCCCGGCACCCGAGTGGATGCGGTGATCGGTCGGCCTCCGAGGGTGCCTGCCAGGTGGTAGGTCGTGTTGGCGGCAATCGGCAGGGAGGCCAAATAGACGCCCGCGGAATCCGGATCGAGGTCCCAGTCGGCGAGGGTTCCGTCCGGATGAATGAGTTCGAGGGCGGCGTCCTCGGGCTGAATCGGGTCGATGGTTCCACTGTCGGCGGGGTTGAGCCATAGGAGCCGGAACCGGGTCACGTCGGTGCCGGCCACGAGCACGGCCTCGACGAGCGCCGTTCGGATTTCGGGTCGGGGGGCATCGACGACATGGCTACAGGCGGTGACGACGACGACTAGGGCCAAGCGCCGGGGGATGGTGGCCATCGGGTGGTGCCTCCGCCAACAGTTCGAGGAAAGGGGAACGCCCCTCAAGCTAGTTGGCGGTATCAACGGAGTATCAACTGGGGGCTGGTGCGGAACGCAACCAGCCACGCTGCGAGCGGTGGAGACTAGGCGGTCGGCTTCACGTTCGCGTTGAGCCGGAACAAATTCCGCGGATCGTACCGGTTCTTGATCGTCACCAGACGGTCGTGATTGCTTCGGTAGTTGGCGCGAATCGCCGAGGATGAATGCTCGGTCTCGAGATCGTTGGCGTAGAAGCCGTGGGTGAACGGCTCGATCCGGGCCCAGTACTGCTTGATCCACTTGATGTGTTCGGAGGGGTCGTCACCCTGCTTCCAGCCGACGGAGGACAACAGGTTGCCCATGATGTCCCGCTGGGAGAAGGCGGTGGCGTCGGGCGCCACCCGATTGATGGCTCCCCCACTCAGCTGGGCGAACACCTGAGTTTGGCGGGCCGGATGAGCCTCGAGGCCGTCGATGATTGCCGACGCGAGCCCAGCGGGCATGTCGGCGATGAACCCGCTCTTGATATAGGTGGCCGTGGCGCGCGGATCGTCGACGTCACCGGAGCGTTGCAGGGCGACGTAGTCGACGGCCCGGACCTGATCCGACAGCGGGGTGCCGAGCTTGCGAAGGGGCGCCAAGACCCGCTCCGCGTTGGCTTCCGGGCCGGAATAACAGCACGTGACCGCGGCCACCGCGGGGGCGCCGCCCGGCGGCCGCATGAACATGAAGCCGAAATCGAGATCGTCGGGGCCGCTCCGGCCGATCTCGGCGTAAAGGTCGAGGATGTCCCGCGCCCTGGCAATCGGAAACGCCATGATGCCGCCCACCACCCGGCGCTGCATGGGGTGGAGGCGGAACTCGAAGGAGGTGACGATCCCGAAGTTGCCGCCGCCCCCACGAATGCCCCAGAACAGATCGGGGTTCTCCTCGGCGTTCGCTCGACGCACCGCACCGTCGGCGGTGACCACGTCCGCCGAGATGAGATTATCGATCGACATCCCGAACCGCCGGCCGAGTCGACCGAAGCCACCGCCGGTCACCAGCCCGCCGGCGCCGGTGTGGGAGACGGTGCCCATCGTGGTGACCAGCCCGTGGGACATCGCCTCGTGATCGAGCTGGCCGAGGAGGGTGCCGCCGGTGATCCGGGCTCGGCGCGCCGCCGGGTCGATCCGCACGTCGCGGAATCCGGACAGATCGATCACCATGCCGCTGTCGCAGGTCGACTGCCCGGAATGGCTATGGCCCCCGCATTTGACGGCCAGCAAGAGGCCGCCGTTGTCCCGGGCGAAGTTCACCGCGGCGCGGATGTCGGCGGGGCCGGTGGGCTGCGCGATCAGGGCCGGATGCTTGTTGAACGAGGGGTTGCGGAGCTGGCGGGCTTGATCGTAGCCGTCGCTGCCGGCCAGCAGCACCGGGCCTCGCATGCTGGCCCGGAGGTCCGCGATCGCTTTGCCCGCCAGGGTGACCCGCTTGCCGTCGCCGGTGACGGCGCTCAGGTCCTGGGGGAACCGCGGCGCCTCCCGGAACATCGGACTCGCTCCTTGGTACCGGGCAAGCGACGGGGCGGTCAGGGCAAAGAGCGAGGAGCGAACGAAGGTTCGACGGCGCATTGAAGACCTCCGACCGAGGGTCGGCATGGGGTTGTTCCAGCGAAGT
This sequence comes from Gemmatimonadota bacterium, assembly GCA_031431925.1. Lineage (GTDB taxonomy): Bacteria > Gemmatimonadota > Gemmatimonadetes > Gemmatimonadales > GWC2-71-9 > SHZU01. Next base: position 4,883 of record JANPEL010000448.1, read on the forward strand.
CAGCCCCACCGGACCTAACGTCTGGTGAGGCTTTAACTTGGGATGAATGGGCCCGGCGCGATTCGAACGCGCGACCTTTTGCTCCGGAGGCAAACGCTCTATCCAGCTGAGCTACGAGCCCTCATTCGAGGGCCCCAACTTATAGCGTCGCGGCTTGAATCGCCACTTCACCGCCGCCGGCCGACCAGACCGACTGGCCGTCGCACACCGCCGGCAGGGGCTCGCCGAGCCAATCGAGCATGGTGGCGAAGATGTCGGTGGTTCGAAGCGGCACCGGTCCAAGCGGCCGGTTGGCCCAGAGCGGCACCTGCATGTGGGCTCGAATCAAACTGCCGTGGCCGGCTCGGTGCTCGGGAATCTCCCATCGATCGCGGAAATCGAATCCTTCCCGCGCCACGATGGCGAGATCGCCGGTTCGGGGCGACCGGAAGTGGTCCACCAACGTCGGGCCGGCGTCCGGGTACCGGGCGTCGAATGTCAGTTGGAGCCAGTCGCGGTCGGAGCCGGTGATCGGGCCGGTGCCGAGCGGGTCGGCGGAGACGGGCTGGTAGTCGAACTCTGATCCGGCTTGCCGGATGAGGGCTTCGCCGTCTTGGTCGGCGAGACGAATTGAGCCGTCCTCGTCTTCGGCGGCGACGAAGGCCACGGCGGGTTCCCGGACCAGTCGGTCGATCACGTCGCCCGGGAAGCCGAAGGCCTCCGGGGCCCGCAAGGTGGAGAGCGGCCAGCGACGGTCACGGGGTTGTCCGGGCCGTGCGTACACCATGGCCGACCCATTGCCGGCGACCATCACGGCGGCGGCGGGATCGGCGTGCCAGAGTTCGGGGTGGGCCAGCGTGGCGATCCCGAGGTTCCTGAGCCAGACCGCCAAATCGAGGTGGGTGTGGACCGGGCTTGCGCCATGATCGCTGACCAAAAGGATCAAGGTGTCGTCGAGTTGGTTTCGATCGTAAAGCAACCGGGTGATCCGGCCGATCGCGGTATCGACCCGTCGAAGGGCCTCGAGCACCCGAGGGCTGTCGGGTGCGGATTGATGGGTGTAGCCATCGACGGCGGGAAATTGGGCGAACAGAAACCGCCACGCGGGATCGCGTCCAATCCAATCGAGGACGCCCTGGGCCACGACGTCATCTCCTCGCTGGTGCCACAACAGATAGTGGGCGACGGCCCCCCAAAATTTTCGTTGGCCTTGGCTCGGGTCGCGATCGGGCGTCAAGCCACGGGTGATCGGGGTAAAGAACCCGGCGCTTTCCGGGACGATCTCAAAAATGGTCCGGACGTCTGGGGCAATGTCATGGTCGAGCATCCCCGCCTGATAGCCGCAATAGCTCCGGACGGCGGCCCGGTCGGCCCACCACCGGCCGGTGTAGGCGGCCCGGTCGAGCCACCGGATCGAGGGGACGTTGCAGCGGCCCGGGAGGCACCCGGTCAGGAAGGGGAGATAGGCGACGCTGGTGGTGGACGGAAACGCCGTGATGGCCCGGCCCACGCCGTGGTCGCCGACGAGGCGCGCCAACTCCGGAAGCCGCCCGGCCGCGAGCTCCGATTCGGCCACATCGGGCCGCAATCCGTCGACGAGGAGCAGCAACGCCCGCCGCCCGGCGGACACGGTGTTGGGCACGCGGGTCTCGGTCATTGAAAGGGAAAACGCCCGGCTCGGCGAACCGAATCGGGCGTTCAATAAATCGGGGCGCCGGGATTTGAACCCGGGACCTCCTGCTCCCGAAGCAGGCGCGCTACCAGGCTGCGCTACGCCCCGCAGTGTAATGGGCCCGGAGGGGCTCGAACCCCCAACCTTCTGATCCGTAGTCAAACGCTCTATCCAATTGAGCTACGGGCCCCTCCATTTGACTCAGCCGAGCATGGGCGGTACAAGGCTCGAACTTGTGACCTCCACGATGTCAACGTGGCGCTCTAACCAACTGAGCTAACCGCCCGAGCTACCTGGGCAGACAACAAGGCGGACGGTTGGCAGAAGATCACGTGGTCCGCGGATCTATCTGTTCGACCGTCCGCCTGTCCTGCTGTCCGACTTCTCCTTACATCCTCATCCGACGGTACTGCGTGGAAATGGCGGGGGTGGGATTTGAACCCACGACCTCCGGGTTATGAGCCCGGCGAGCTACCAGACTGCTCCACCCCGCGTCGTTGTGCCTTCGTCCTCGACCTGCTCCAGAGCGGGAAACGGGACTCGAACCCGCGACCCCAACCTTGGCAAGGTTGTGCTCTACCAACTGAGCTATTCCCGCATAGGGCGGGCACCCATTGTACCGCCGGGTGCCCTGATTAGCAACACTCAAGCCCAGGGTGCGCGACCGTGAAAATGGAGGCGAGGGGGATCGAACCCCTGACCTCGTGAATGCCATTCACGCGCTCTCCCAACTGAGCTACGCCCCCGTACTTGTGGCCGCCCGCTGGGTGCTTATGTTGCAACGCGGCAAGCTAGCCGTCGTCACTAGGCGTGTCAAGCAGAACTCATGCCGATTCTCTCTCCATATAGCGCCGCATGCACCCGAAGAGACTCACGATTCCCGAGTCGCCCGCGTCGCCCGGTTTCACGTTAGGCCCGTTACCCACGTGACCGACCATCTCAATCTGATCGGGGTGGCCCAACTCGGCTTTTTGCGCCGGACCGGGCGGTGGGCCGTCGATGCCTCGCGGGCCCTTGGGATGCCGCGGGTGTGGGGGCCCCTGGTCGTCACTCACATGCGGCGGCTCGGCGTCGACTCCATTCCGATCTCGTTGTTTCTGGCGGTGTTTACCGGGATCGTGCTCGCCCTGCTCGCCTCCTACATCTTTACCGGCGCCGTGCCGCTCTATTTCGTGGGCGCGCTGGTGGCCAAGACCATCATGATGGAGCTCGGCCCGGTGCTGACCGGCATGGCGCTGGCCGGCCGGGTGGGTGCCAACATCGCCGCGGAACTCGGCACCATGAAGGTGACCGAGCAGGTCGACGCGTTGGAGACCCTGGCGGTGGATGTGCATGCCTACCTGGTCGTGCCGAGGGTCGTCGCGGCCACGCTGATGTTTCCGGTCGTGACCGCCATGGCGATTGCCGTTGGCGTCATCTCCGGGTGGATTACGGCCACCAGTCTGCTCGACCTTTCGACCCCGGAGTTCTTCAAAGGGGTCCGCCAGTTCTACCAGTTCAAGGACATTTGGTTCGGCTTGCTCAAGAGCGCCAGCTTCGGCTGTGCGATCGCTGTCATGGGTGCGCTCACCGGACTCCGGACCCAAGGCGGGGCCGAGGGAGTTGGCCGGTCAACGACCCGGGCCGTGGTGCTGGGCTGCGAGGCCATCCTGGTGCTCGACGCGTTCTGGGCCCTGGTGCTGCTGTAAGCCCCGATGATCCGATTTCACGACGTGACCAAGTCGTTCGGCCCCAAGCGGGTCCTCGAGGGGTTCAGCCTCGATATTCCCGACGGCCAAACGACGGTG
>JANPEL010000449.1:0-6165 GCA_031431925.1 Gemmatimonadota bacterium
ACCAGCCGTTTCAATCCCTCGCGATCAATCCCTCCGGCGGCGGTCAGCGGCCCCACCACTACCCCGTTGGCCCCGGCCCGGATGGCATGCCCAATGTCCGCCGCCATGATCCGAACCTCGTCCGGACCATAGACGAAGTCCCCGCCCCGGGGCCGGATCATCACCGCCACCGGGATCGTCACCCGCGCCCGGACCGCCTCGATCAACGCCAAGCTCGGCGTGGTTCCGCCCACCTCCAGATCCTGGCAGAGTTCGAGCCGGTCGGCCCCCAATCCGGCCGCCACGACGGCCGCGGCCACCGAATCGACGGCAACCTCGACCACGGGGCGAGTTCGCGTTAGCATTCTCCAAGATGCAACCATTCCCTTGGCGGTGAAAGCGGCCCCATGACCGACCCTATCCGCACCAACGGCGCCGGCGGCACGCCCGGCGGGCTCAGTTCTTTCCTCGGCGGGTTGGCCCTGGTAGTGGGCGGCGGCTATCTGATTCTGAGCCAGGTGACCGTCACCACCAGTTACTGGTCGGTGTACGGTTACAACGCCTTTGGGTTGTCGCTGATTCCGCTCTTGATCGGCATCGGCATCCTGTTCTTCAGCGGCAAGTCGGCCCTCGGCTGGTTCCTGGCGCTGGGCGGGATGCTGATCATCCTCGTCGGCATCGTCGCCAACCTCCGGATCTTCTTCCAGCCAACCAGTCTCTTTAACACTCTCATGATGCTCGGCGCCCTGGCGGGTGGACTCGGCTTGATCGCCCGCTCGCTCCGGTCGCAGTAGGGATTTGCCGTGCGGGCGCTGCACCAGGTCGTGAGCCGGGCACCCGGCGTCCGCCAAGGCACCGCCGTGTTCGCCGCGACCAAGGTTCCCGTGAAGGCGTTGGCCGATCACCTGGACCGCGGCGGGACGCTCGAGGAATTCACCCGCCGGTATCCGCAGGTCTCTCGGGACATTCTCCAGGCGGCCTGCGCCCTCGGGCTCGAAGCCCTGATCGCGACGACGCCACTCGAACCCCTGATCGAACAGGCGTCCCTGCTCCCCCGCACCGACAAGAGCGGCACCATCCTGAACGGGGAGGAACTGAGCACGTCGCTCGTCGTGGGCCGGAAAGTCCGCTGCCCGGCCTGCCGCACCCTGGTGTTCAAATCCTGGCCTGAGGGGTGGGACGCCCACGCCGCCCAGCGTTGCCGAGGCCTGGCCGGCTCCGACGCGAGGGCCCGGAAGGCGGAATTCAAACGCCGGTACCAGCACCTCTTTCGCTGATCTCGATGGACTGGCTGCTCCTCGCCGCGCTCGCCGCCCAACCACCCAACCCGAGTCAACTCCTGGCGCCCGATTCCGGGCGGGCCATCGCCCGGGCCCGGACCGCCCAGGAAGGGTTCGAGTCCGAACGGCGCCGGAGACTCCCGGTCATCCCAACCGGCGGCGGTCGCTGCGAGGAGCGAATCGGCCGGTTCTGCTCCTGGTACGATGAGCGAGACACCAGCCTGCCTGCCGAGCCGGAGGCCGTCATTTCCGCCCGGGACCGCCTCAACCTGAGCCTGGCCGAGGCCGACGCCGAACGGCCCGGCAGCAATTGGATCTTGGGACAGCGGGTTCGGTATCTGGCGGAACACCAACGGCCCGTCGAAGGTCTGGCCGTCGCGGCCCAGTGCGGAGCCACGCCGTGGTGGTGCAGCGCATTGGCCGGACTGGCACTCCATTTGGCGGCCCGCTTTCAAAGCGCCGACTCTGCTTTCGATCGGGCCCTCGCCGAGATGCCGGCCGAGGTCCGCTGTGCCTGGACTGATTGGACCGTGGTCTTCGACAACCCGGTTGCCAAACAACTGGCGGGCCAGGATTGTGAGGGCCGCCGCCGGCTGGCCGATTCGTTGTTGTTCCTGGCCAAGCCGCTCCTCTCGGAACCCGGCAATGATCTTCGAACCGAGCTGCTGTCCCGGCGCACCATGGCCGCGCTGCTGACCCACGCCCGGTCGCCCCATTTCATTGCCTGGGGCCGGGACCTCGAGGAGTTGATGCTTCGGTACGGGTGGTCCACCCGGTGGTCGGTCAACGACCGGCCGCCGAGTCTCGCCGAGTCGCCCGGGGTGACGGGGCACCAGAGATCACCGGCGTATCAGTTTTTTCCAACCCAACGCCCCGGTCAGCCCTGGCGGTGGAACCTCTCGCCGGAGCGGGCCCGGTTTCGGTACGCGCCGAGCTACGCCGATCGCTTCGTCCTGACGGACGAGGCCCAGATGGCCCGGTTTCCCCGGGGCGACACGACCCTGGTCGTGGCCGGATCGGTCCCGGGCCCTGACACCGTCACGGCGCTCACCGCGATCGGGACGTCGGGCCAGCCGGTGGTCATCCGCGCTGACTCGGTGACACCGTTAGGCGGCTTGGTGGCTCGTCTGGCCGGCCGGCCGGTCATGGCCAGTGTCGAAACCCGGACCCGCCAGGGCCGCCAGGTGGCCGCGACCCGGGTGGTGTTCGAGCCCGATTCAACCCCCGGTTCGCTGATCCTGTCCGACCCCCTATTCTTCGCCGTGGCCGATGACCTCCCGGAATCTCTCGAGGCAGCCGTGGCGCGGGCCCTCCCGGCCAACCGGTTCTCGAAACGGATGCCGGTCGGGATCTACTGGGAAGCCACCGGTCCGGGGCACGACTCCTTGGCCGTGGCGGTCGCCATTATTCCGGCCCGCCGCGGTCCTCGGGGCCGGCCAACCATGAGCCTGCAGTGGCGGGCCACCGGCGGGGCTTTCGAACTCGACCTCCGCCGCCAGAAACCGGGTCAGTATCTTCTTCGTCTGGAAGCTCGAGCCGCCGGCACCACCGCCGCCAGCCAACGCGCTTTCGTTCTCCTGCCCTGAGCCTCTCGTGCTTACTCTGTCGCTGCTCTTGACCATGCTCCAGGCCACCCCGGCCAACCGCCTCCCGCTCGACCCCGCCGTCACCACCGGCCGGTTGCCGAACGGGGTCCGCTACTACGTCCGGAAAAACACCCGCCCCGAAAAGCGGGCCGAACTCCGTTTGGTGGTCAACACCGGTTCGATCATGGAGGACGACGATCAATTGGGCCTGGCCCATTTCGTCGAACACATGGCGTTCAACGGAACCAGGAACTTCAAGAAACAGGCGCTGGTCGACTACATCGAAGCGATCGGGATGCGGTTCGGCGCCGACTTGAACGCCAGTACCGGATTCGATGAGACGATCTACCAGCTGCTGGTGCCGACCGACAGCGCCCATCTCGTGCGGAAAGGCTTTCAAATCCTCGAGGACTGGGCGGACGGCATCAGCTTCGACACGGCGGAAATCCGGAAGGAACGCGGCGTCGTGATCGAGGAGTGGCGGCTTGGCCAAGGCGCCGGCAACCGGATGCAGAAGAAGCAGTTTCCGGTGATTTTTCGGGGCTCTAGATATAAGGACAGGCTCCCGATCGGCACCAAGGAGTCGCTCGAAGGGTTCAACCCCGCGGCGCTGACCCGGTTCTATCGCGACTGGTACCGGCCCGACCTGATGGCGGTCGTGGCCGTCGGCGACTTCGAGCCCCGGCAGATCATTCAACTGATCCGGACTCACTTTGGGCGGATCCCGGTCCGCCGAGCCCGGCGGCCCCGGGTCGAGTACTCGGTGCCGGCCCGCGATTCGACGGCCGTCGCGATTGCGACCGACGCCGAGGCCACCAGCACGTCAGTCGGTGCCTACTACCTTCGTCCCGGCCGGGTCGATCCGAGCCGGCCGGCCTATCGGCGCTCGCTGATCGCCGAGCTCTACGCCTCGATGCTCGGCCAGCGACTGGCCGAACTCTCCCAACAGCCGAACCCGCCGTTCATCGGCGCCGGCGGCGGGCCGGGCCGTTTCGTCCGGGGCACCGAGGCCTTTTCACTCGGTGCCGCGGTGGCCGACACCGGCATCCTTCGGGGCCTGACCGCCGTCCTGACTGAAGTCGAGCGGGTCGACCGGCATGGCTTTACCGGCCCCGAACTCGAGCGCACCAAGCAGGACTACCTCCGGAGCTACGAGCAAGCCTTCGCCGAGCGCGAGAAGACCGAGTCGGGCTCATTCGTCGAGGAGTACATCCAGCATTTCCTGACCGGCGACCCGTCGCCGGGGATCGCGGCCGAGTTCGCGATGATCAAGGCCATGCTTCCAACCGTGACGCTGCCGGAAGTGAATCGGGCCGCGCAGGAATGGCTCAAGTTGAAGGACCGGATTCTCTTGGTCAACGCGCCGGAAAAGCCGAGCGTCAAGGTGCCGGTTGCCGCGGAGTTGCTGGCCTTGTTCGACCGGGTTCGGGGCACCGACGTGGCGGCCTATCAGGAAACCGTCTCCGCCGCCCCGTTGGTCGAGGCCGGGCTGGTCAGTCGGCCCGTGGTCAGTGAGACCCGGGACACCTTGCTCGGCGTCACCCGGTGGACCCTCGAGAACGGCATCCGGGTCATCGTCAAACCCACCACGTTCAAGGCCGATGAAGTGTTGTTCTCCGGCTTCAGCCCCGGTGGCAACTCGCTCACGCCCGACAGCCTCTTCACCGCCGCCGTCTTCGCCACCCAGTTGGTGGCGCTCGGAGGCTTGGCGGATTTCAGCTTGATTGAACTGCAGAAAAAGCTCGCCGGCAAATCGGTGTTCGTGGCCCCGTTTCTTGGCGCGTATCAAGAGGGCATCCGCGGGCAAGCGTCGCCCCAGGACCTCGAGACGATGTTCCAGTTGACCTATCTCTATTTCACCGCGCCAAGGCGGGACCCCCAGGCGTTCGAGGCCTTCAAGACCAACGCCCGGGCCCAGTTGGCCAACCGGGGCGCCAGTCCGGCCATCGCACTCCGCGATACCTTGGTGGCCACGATGTCGGGGCATCACCCCCGAAGCCGGCCGCTGGCCCCGGTCATCATCGACTCGCTCGACCTCGACCGGTCGTTGGCGGTGTACCGCGACCGGTTCAGTGATGCCAGCGACTTCACGTTCGTACTGGTCGGATCGCTGACCCTGGAACAGGTCAAGCCGCTGGTCGAACGCTACCTCGGGAACCTCCCCGCCACCCGGCGGGGCGAGCGGTGGCGTGATCTCGGCATCAAACCGCCGACCGGCGTGGTGGAGCGCGAAGTCAGGCGGGGCATCGAACCCAAGAGCCAGACCGAGCTCGTCTTCTCGGGGCCGTTTTCATTCTCGCGGCAGGAGCGGTTCGTCCTCCGGAGCCTGGCGGACGTGCTGGACATCAAGCTCCGGGAGCAGCTGCGCGAGGAACTCGGCGGCACCTACGGCGTTTCGGTCAGCCCGGCGCCGAGCCGGATTCCCCGCGAGGAATACACCCTGAGCGTGAGCTTCGGATCGGCGCCCGACCGGGTCCCGCAGTTGCTCGCGGCGGTGTTTGCCCAGATCGACACCCTCCAGCAACAGGGTGCCACCGAGAAGGATCTGGCCAAGATCCGGGAAACCACTATTCGCTCACGTGAAACCGATCTCAAGGAAAACGGGTTCTGGCTGGGCCAGTTGGCGGCCGTTGACCAGAACGGCGATGACCCGAAGGTGATTCTCGATTCGAGCGACCTCCTCCCCTTGCTGACGCCGGAGCGGATCAAACAGGCGGCCCTTCGGTATCTCGACCGGAAGAACTACGTTCGAGTCACCCTCTTACCGGAATCGAAACCGACCCCATGAGCTTCCCGATCCAATGGCTCGTCGCGCTCTTGCTGCTGGTACCCGGCCGGCTCCCCGCCCAGATCACGGCGGACACCGCGGCCATGATCGACCAAGTGTTTGCGGGGCTCAGTCGGTCGGATGGGCCGGGGTGCTCGGTCGGGGTCGACCGGGCCGGGAGCCCGGTCTTCCGCCGGGGTTACGGCATGGCGAGCCTCGAATCGGGCGCGCCGATGACCGAATTCTCGGTGGTCGAATCGGGGTCGGTGGCCAAACAGTTCACTGCCGGGGTCATCACCTATCTGGCGCTCCAGGGCAAGCTCAACCTCGACGATCCGATCCGAAAGTACCTCCCCGAACTCCCCGACTACGGGAGCCCGGTCACCATCCGGATGGCGCTCAACCACACCAGCGGCATTCGCGACATGTGGACGCTGTTTTCGCTGGCCGGCGTCGAACCGGGAACCCATCTCTACACGATGGACCGGGCCCTCGCGATGGTGTACCGGCAACAGGAGCTCAACTTTCCGCCGAATTCGGCGTTCCTCTACAG
>JANPEL010000450.1:0-9134 GCA_031431925.1 Gemmatimonadota bacterium
CGAGAAGGTCTACTTCCTCGGCCCCGACAAGGGCGGCGACCGGGCCTATAAGCTGCTGGCCCAGGCGCTCGGTGATACCGGCCGGGCGGCGCTCGGCCAATATGCCGCCCGCGGGCAACAGCATCTCGTCTTGCTCCGGCCGATGAACGGGCTCCTCGTGATGGAACAGCTCCACTATCAAGACGAACTCAAACCGGCCGGCGAAGTGCCCCTCGGCGACGCCGAACTGAAGCCCATGGAGCTGACGCTCGCCAAGCAGCTGATCGAGCAGGCCGCCACCGATGACTTCCAACCGGAGAAATACCGCGACCTGGTTCGGGCCCGGGTGCTCGAGGCCATCCAGAAGAAGGTCGAGGGTCACGAAATCACGGCGGAGCCGGCCCAGGATGGCGGCGGCAAGATCATCGACCTGATGGAGGCCTTGAAGGCGAGCCTGGCCCGGGCCTCCTGATGGCGTCGTACGTCGGGACCAGCGGATTTGCGTTCAAGGAATGGAAAGGGTCGTTTTATCCGGCCAAGCTTCCCGACAAGGGCATGCTGGCGTATTACGCGAGCCAATTCCAGACGGTCGAGATCAACAACACGTTCTACCGGATGCCCCGCGAAAAGAACCTGCTCGATTGGGCCGCCGAGGTCCCGGAGGGCTTCCAGTTCGCCATCAAGGCCAGTCAGCGGATTACCCATCACGCCCAACTCCGGGACGCGGGGGAACTGGTCGGGTATCTGGCCCAGACCGTTGCGGTGTTAGGCAGCAAACTCGGCCCCACGCTGTTTCAACTCCCGCCGCACTTGAAGAAGGACATTCCGCGGCTGGAGGCGTTTCTCGATATCGTGCCCAAGCGGTGGCGGATCACGATCGAGTTTCGGAACCACACCTGGTTTGACGATGACCAGGTCTTCGACGTCCTCCAAGGTCGGGACATTCCGCTTTGTATCTCGGATCAAGACGGCGTCCCGACTCCGCTGGTGGCCACCGCGGGCTGGGGCTACGTCCGGCTCCACAAACTCGACTACGACGAGGCCGGCCTGGCCGCGTGGGCCGCCCGAATCGCGGGCTTCGGGTGGAGCGACACCTACATCTATTTCAAGCATGACCACTCACCTGGCTCCGGCCCGCCCGTCGCGATGAGTCTCAAGGCCAAGCTATGAGCGTCCCGTTTGCCGACAATGAATTGGCCCGGCGGCTCGAGCGCACCGAGGCAACCGGGTGTGCCCAGTTCGCCGAAGGCCGCCGGGCGCTCCGGCCCGAGAGCGGCGCGGAATGGATTGAGGTGGCCGGCGCGTACGCCGTGTTCGACGGGGTCGATTCACCGGTCACCCAGACGTTCGGCCTCGGGGTCTTCGAACCGGGCACGCCCGAGGTCTTGGAGCGGATCGAACGGTTCTTCGGCGACCGGGGCGCCTCGACCTTCCATGAGGTGAGCCCGCTCGCGGACCTCTCCACCATGGCGCTGCTACCCGCCCGCGGGTACCGGCCGATGGAGTGGTCGAATGTCCTCTATCGGCCGATCGACGAGGCCGTCGATATCCCAGGCGCGTCGGCGGAGGTCACCGTTCGGCAGACCGCACCCGACGAGTGGCGGGTCTGGGCCGACACCGCAACCGAAGGCTGGAGTGAATTCCCCGAGTACGCCCCGATGATGGCCGAGTTGTCGGAGATCGGGGCCCGGCGCCCAGGCGCCTTGACCTTCGTGGCCGATCGCGAGGGCCGGCCGATCGCGGCCGGTGCACTCTCGATCACGGGCGGCGTGGCACTCCTCGCCGGCGCGAGCACGATTCCCGGGGAACGCCGTCACGGAGCCCAGCTCGCCCTGTTAGGCACGAGGCTCCGGTTTGCGGCGAAGCAGGGCTGCGACGTGGCCATGATCACCACCCTTCCCGGCAGCGCATCCCAGCGGAATGCCGAGCGACACGGGTTCCGGGTCGCCTATACCCGTACGAAGTGGCAACTCATCAAATAGGGACGAGGGCCATCTCATCGAGGAAGCGGTGGCCGCCGGTCAACTTGCCGGCCCTCGCTTCCACCCGGGTCATGACCAGACGCTCCTTGGCCCGGGTCATTCCGACGTACAAGAGCCGGCGGGATTCTTCGAGCTCGGCGCTCGGCACTCGGCGCTCGGCACTCGGCAGGGATTGGAGGCCGGGCATCTCGGCGTCTTCGACGCCGACGATGTAGACTCGGGAGAATTCTAGGCCTTTGGTGGAGTGGAGGGTGAGGAGGTTGATCCGGTCTTGGTCGGTTTCGATGCCGTCGCTCCTCGAGAGGGCTACGCGGCTCAGGAATTCTTGGATTTCGGCTTCGAGGGTTTCCTCCGAGAGATCGTCGAGGAGGCGGCGGACCCGGGCCATGGCGGCGGGGTAGCGCTGGTCGGAGCGTTTCTCGGCGCGGACCTTGAGCATCAGCGACTGGCCGCCGAGGCGTTCGATCAGTTCGTCGACGGGGATGGCACCCTTGCTCGAACGGTCGCGTTCGGCCCGGTAGAACTCGAGGCAGTCGCTGAACCGGCCGAGGGCATAGACGCAGGTGATTTCCCGAAGCAGAGTTGCTTCTGATCCTAACGTCTCGGGGTCGGAGAGGGCCAGGGAGATGCCGAGATAGTCGAGCACATTCGAGAGGGCCACCCGTCTGGCTCGGGCCACTTTTTCCTCTTCCAGCTTCCGGTAGACCTGGGCCAGCGTCCGGACGTCCGAGAGGGCGGTGTGGGCGGTGCCGGGATCAATCCCAAACCGGGCGGCTAAGTGCTGGAGCTTGGCGCTGCCGAGGCGGAGTGAGCGGGCCAAGGGCAGCGTGTCGTAGGTCACGAAGTCCCGGTCGCCCGACATCCGGCGGAGGATCGGGAAGTCGAAGTCGTAGCCATTGTGGGCCACCAGTTCGTCGGTGCCGGCAAAGCTTTTGAACTTAGGCCAAACCTCGGCGAAGGACGGTTGGTTGGCCACGTCCGCGTCGCTGTAGCCATGGGTAGCGCTCGCACCGGGCTCGATCGGGACGGCCGGCTTCACCATCTGGTGGAACTCCGCCACGATTTCCCAATCGCGAACCCGCACCGCGCCGAGTTCCACGATCTCGGCCGTGGTCACGTCCCGGCCGGTAGTTTCGAGATCGACCGCCACGAAGTTGCCGGACGCCCGCTCGGTCGTGGCGGTCAGGAACTGGAGTGCTTTGAACACCGTGAGGGCCAACCCCAGATCGGGGCACGACCACGCCGGTCCGAGCACGAATTGGCCGGCCGGCGGCGTCGTCGTAACCTCAAACAAGCGGATCCCGACCCCGGCCAGCATTCCGGCCAAGCCGATCTCGAGGCCTCCCATCCCCTGAATCAGGACCGGGGTCCGAGCATCCCGGACCCGTTCCAGTTCACGGGCAAGCCGGATGACTTCCGGATACATCGCCGGATCGGAGAGTTCCTCGGCCCGTTGCTCGAGGATCGTGTGGTAAGCACCGACCCGTTGGGACAGGATCTCGTCGACTAGCCGCGCCAAGTGCCGGTGCCGCTGGCCTAACGCCGTCAGGTTCTGCATCGCTGCCAAGGCCCGGCGAATCTTCCGTCCTTCCTCGTCGGTGCGGGGGCGGGCCCGGGCTTGGCGATGGAGGGTTCCGAGGAAGCCGATCCGGTCTTTCAAGGCGGCCTTCCGAAGCGTATCGCAGAGCGCGCCCGGCAGGACCACCCGCGCAAAGCCTTCGTTGATGACCGGGTCGCCGGGATACGAGATCACTTTGAGCGCCGCGATCAGATACCGGACGGCCGAGTCGTCCGCCAGCGCCCGGCCGTGGGCCAAGCGGCACGGCAGGCCGGCCTGCATCAGGGCCCCTTCGAGCAGATTGCCATCGGCGTGTTTGCGGTAGAGGACGGCGTATTCGCCCCAGGGGAGGCCGGAGGCCGCCCGATCGGCTTGGACGTCGTCGAGGAGCCAGGCAACCTCGGCGTGCTCATCGGCAAACGAGCGGGCCACGACGGGGTACGCCGACTCGTGGGTGGCCGTGATGTGCTTCGGGCCGAACAACGGCACGTTGCTCGAAATCAGGCGACGGGCCAGGGCAAAGATCTGCCCCGCCGTACGCCGGTTCTCATCGAGCACGATCCGGTCAACGGCGCGGAACTCGTTGGCAAACGTGGCGATCAGCCGGGGATCGGCCCCGGTCCACGAGAAGATCGACTGCTCATCGTCGCCGACGACGAACACGTTCCCGTGGGCTCGCCCCAGTGTCGTCACGATCGAGAACTGAACCGGATTCAGATCCTGGACCTCGTCGACCAGGAGATGATCCCACCGGCCGGCCACCTCGGCGGCGGTTCCCGGAAACCGGTCGAAGAGTTCTTTGGTCAGATGGACGATGTCGTCGAAATCGATCATCCCGCGCTTGGTGAGATAGGCGCGGTAGCGCTCGAAGGTCCGGGCGTCGTCCTCCAGCAGCGGCTTCCCGCCGAGCCGGGCCAAACCGAATCGCCCCAGCAAGTTGCTTCGCCACTTGGGCGGAACCTTGAGCCAGCCGAGCAGTTCTTTCTGGTAGTCTTCGTCGGCAATCCCGAACCCCTTCTCCAGGCCTAACGCTTCGCCGTGGGCCCGGAGGATCTTGACACACAGAGAGTGAATGGTGGACCGGGTGACGGCATCGGCCCGGGGCCCGAGTTCGCGGCGGAGCCGGGCGGCCACTTCCTCGGCGGCTTTGTTCGTGAAGGTCAACGCGCAGATCCGCTCGGGGTCGACGCCGCGCTGGTCGACCAGGAACCGGATCCGCTCGATCAGACAGAACGTCTTGCCCGCTCCGGGGCCTGCCAGGACCAAAACCGGCCCGGCGCCCGCACCGATGGCTTTGCTTTGGGCCGGCGACGGCGTTGGATTCGGGGACAGCGTCACCGCGGGAGCGTCCGGATCCACTCGGCGGTGGTGGCCGCGATCTCGACGATGACATCGGCGGCGGTCCTGCCGGTCCGTTTCGGGACCGCGAAGGCATGATTGGCCTCGGTGATTTCATGCACCGTGGCGCGAGTGCCTAACCGGTCACCCACCGAACGGATCAACTCGAGGTCGGCGAGGTCATCCCGAGTCCCCTGAAGAAACAACATCGGCACCGCGACCCGATCGAGGTGATCGCCCCGGGTGATGGCGGGGCGCTTCGGCGGATGGAGCGGAAAGCCGAGGAATACCAGACCCCGCACCCCCTCAAGCGCCGCCTCGGCCGCCGCGGTCGACGTCATCCGGCCCCCAAAGGACTTGCCCCCGGCAACGAGGGGAAGACCGGGGAGGAGGCCCCGAGCCCGATCGACCGCGGCCCGAACGGTCGCGGCGGCCACCGCGGGCGAGTCCGGACGGCCGCTTCCGGCTTCCATGAATGGGAACTGATATCGCAGCGTCGTGACACCAACGGCGGCGAGCGCGGCCGCGACGTCCGCCATGAACGGATGCCGCATGCCGGCACCGGCACCGTGCGCCAGGACATACCCGGCAACGGGGCGCGGGGCCTCGAGCAACAGGGCGGACACCGGGCAGGTCGGCGTTTCGATGACGAGGGGGACTTCCACGCTCGAATTGAAGGGCCACTCGGCCTGAGAAGGAAGGGGCCATAAAGCCGGACAAAACATTGACAACATAAGTACGAACTGATACTTTGTTGACATGGAGCCGCAAAGCAATACCAAACAACGACTTACGCTAATCGTCGGCGCCACCGGCTACATCGGCGGCCGACTACTCCCGGTGCTGGAGGCTCGCGGTGAACGGCTCCGTTGCTTGGCCCGGCGCCCTGAACACCTCGCGGGGCGGGTTCGGCCGGGTACCGAAGTGGTGCGCGGAGATCTCGCCGACCCGCCGACCGTTCAAGCTGCCATGGCCGGGGTCGACACGGTGTATTTCCTGGCCCATGCCATGGGCACGGCCGGCACCTTTGAGGACGAGGAGCGAGCGGCTGCCGAGGCGTTGGTGGCGGCCGCTCGCGCGAGCGGTGTGCGCCGCATCATCTACCTGGGCGGGTTGGGCGACGGCCGGGAATTGTCGGCCCATCTCCGGAGCCGCCAAGCGGTCGGTAGAATCCTCAGCGAGTCGGGTATTCCCACGCTCGAGTTTCGGGCCTCGATCATCCTCGGCTCGGGCAGCCTGTCGTTCGAAATGATCCGGGCGCTGGTCGAACGGCTCCCGGTGATGGTCACCCCCCGATGGGTCCGAACCTTGGCTCAACCGATCGGCATCGAGGACGTGCTCGCGTATCTGGCGGCTGCCCTCGATCTGCCGCTCGACCGGAGCCGGATCGTTGAGATCGGCGGCCCGGATCAGGTGTCGTACGGCGACTTGATGCGGGAGTACGCCCGCCTTCGCGGACTTCGCCGCCTGATGATCCCGGTCCCAATCCTCACGCCCCATTTGTCGAGCCTCTGGCTCCGCTTGGTGACGCCCGTGTATGCCCGGGTGGGCCGGAAGCTGATCGACGGCCTTCGGAACGAAACCGTGGTTCGGGACGAGAGCGCGCTGGTCCTGTTCCCGATTCGACCGATGGGAGTTCGCGCGGCCCTCGCTCGGGCCTTGAGCAACGAGGACCAGGAATTCGCGCTGACCCGCTGGTCGGACGCGCTCTCGATGACACCGAGTGGCGGGTCGTGGGCCGGGGTTCGGTTCGGAACCCGACTGGTCGACACCCGCGTGATCCGGGTGGCGGCCGGACCGGAGCAGGCGTTCGCACCGATCGCCCGGATTGGAGGCCGGACCGGTTGGTACTATGGCAACGGGTGGTGGTGGCTTCGCGGTCTGGTCGATCTGGCGGCCGGGGGGCCCGGACTTCGGGGCCGGCGCGATCCAACGGCTTTGGCGCCGGGCGACACCATCGATTGGTGGCGGGTCGAGTCGGTCGAGCCGAATCGTCTGCTCCGGCTTTCCGCGGAGATGAAGCTCCCGGGCCGGGCCTGGCTCCAATTCGAGGTTACGGAAACGGGAACCTCGTCGGAGATCCGCCAGACGGCCATCTTCGACCCGCACGGCCTCGCGGGCCTGCTCTATTGGTACGCTCTGTACCCGCTCCACTTGGTCATCTTCGGAGGGATGCTCCGAGGCATTGCCGCCGCCGCCACCCGGCGGTAGCCTACCGCCATGCTGACCACGCTGCTGCTGGCCTTGACGGCTACCTCCGACACCCTCACGGCGGCCGAACGTTCGGTGGTGACCCATGTCGAGGCCCACCGCCGGGAGGCGGTCGGGCTGCTCGAGCGAATCGTGAACCTCAACAGCGGCACCTTGAACCTCCCCGGCGTCCGCGAGGTTGGCGACGTGCTCCGCTCGGAGTTCGATGCCCTCGGATTCACGACTCGGTGGATCGACGGGGCCCCCTTCAAGCGAGCCGGCCACCTCGTGGCGGAACATCCCGGCCGGGGCCCGCGGATTCTGGTGATTGGGCACCTCGATACCGTGTTCGATCCCGACAGCCCGTTCCAGAAAATCGAGTGGATCGATTCGGTGACGGCCCGGGGCCCCGGGATCATCGACATGAAGGGTGGTAACGTCATCATCGTCCAGGCCTTGAAGGCCCTGGCGGCCAGCGGGCTGCTCGAGGACTTGGCCGTGACGGTCATCATGACCGGAGACGAGGAGGATCCGGGCGATCCGGTCTCGGTGGCCCGGGCCGAGTTGATCGCCCTGGCTCGGCGCCACGACATCGCGATCGGGTTCGAGAACGGCTCCGGCGATCCTCACAAGGCCGTGGTGGCCCGCCGCGGCTTCACCTCGTGGACCTTGGACGTTACCGGGAAGGCGGCCCACTCGTCGCAGGTGTTCCAGCCGGAGGTCGGTTCGGGCGCGATCTTCGAAACCGCCCGAATCCTCGAGGCCTTCCATCAACGGCTGGCCGGCCAGGCCTTTCTGACGTTCAATCCGGGCGTGGCGTTAGGCGGAACCGACGTATCGCTCGACTCGACTGGGGTCCGAGGCGCGGCCTTCGGCAAAAGCAACGTGGTGGCCGCCCGGATGACGGTCACCGGCGACCTCCGGATCCTCTCGCAGGGCCAACTGGCGGACACCAAGCGGACCATGGAGACCATCGTCGCCGCCAACCGCCCGAACACCCGGGCCACGATCCGATTCGAAGACGGATATCCGCCGCTGCCGCCGGGCCCGGGGAATGAGCGCCTGCTGGCGCTGACCGACCGGATCAGCCGTGACATCGGGTTCGGGCCGGTGACGGGCACCGATCCGATGCGGGCGGGCGCGGCGGATGTGTCGTTCACCTCGGGGATCATCTCGATGGCCATCGACGGCATCGGGGCCGCCGGTCGGAACGACCACACCGCGAACGAAACCGCCGATCTCTCGGTGTTCCCGGCCCTGATCAAGCGGGCCGCCATCCTCCTGCACCGACTCGGCCGCTCAGCCGGACCTAGCACCGACCACTAAGTCAGATGATGCATTCGATTCTCAGCGCTCTCGCAGCCATCGCCCTCCAGGTCCCGAGCCTCAAGACGAAGCCCGGGGCCGAAGAGATCACCCTCGACGGCCGCCTCACCGAGAAAGTCTGGGCCACGGCCGACTCGATTGGAGGCCTGACCCAAATCGAGCCGGTGGAAGGCGGGCGGGCGGCGGGTGCGACGGTCGTTCGGGTTCTCACCCACCCCCGCTACCTGGTAATCGGCATCACCGTCGACGACGGCGGGGCCCCGGTCACGACCTTTTCCAAGACCCGGGACGCGGACCTTCGTGAAGAGGACCATGTCCGGTTGGTCTTCGACCCCTTCGGCGATGGACGGTCCGGGTATCTCTTCGCGGTGAATCCTTCGGGTGCCCGGTACGATGCGCTGATCACCAATCAAGGCGAGGGCGAAAACAGCAATTGGGACGCGGTGTGGGAAGCCGCCACGACCCGGAGCGACTCGGGTTGGGCCGTGGAGATCCGGATTCCGGTCAAGAGTCTGTCGTTCCCGGCCGGCGCCGATCAATGGGCGTTCAACGTCCAGCGTAGGGTTCAGGCGGCGCAGGCCACCGACCGATGGGCCGCCACCCGGCGGGACCGGAAGTTCGGCCAGACGACGGACGCCGGCCTGTTGACCGGACTCCCCCGCTTCGACCTTGGCCGGGGCCAGAGCATCCGGCCGGCCATCGTGGCCGGCGGTGGGAAGCCGGGCCCCACCGCCGACGTCGATGGCGACCTCAGCCTGAGC
>JANPEL010000451.1:0-10246 GCA_031431925.1 Gemmatimonadota bacterium
AGCGTCGGCCTTCAGCTGCGGATAGGCCTCGGACACCGCCATCAAGCGGGACAGCGCGCTGGAGAGTTCGCCTTGGGCCGCCTGAAACTGCTTCAGTTTGGCCTCGTCGTTGAGATCTTCCGCCGAGATCGTGATCTTGCCGACCTGGGCCCGGGCTTCGGCGACCTTGATGAACACGGCTTCCTCATGGGCGGCATAGCCCTTCACCGTATTGACCAGATTCGGCACCAGATCGGCCCGGCGTTGGTACTGGTTCACCACCTCTGACCAAGCCGCCGTGACGGCTTCGTCTTTGGACTGGATCGCGTTGTAGCCGCAACTGCTCAGGGTCGTGATCAGCAACGGAAGGGACAGCAATCGGATCGCGTGCATAACTCCTCCGGGCCCAGCGAGGGCGGCCCGCCTCGGGCCGGTACTCCGTAACTGTACGCCCGGACGCCGCCGCCCTGCAAGCGCCAACTGGTTGCCGAATCGATCGATACTCTTTTGGGCTAGATCGAAGTCCGCCGAACGGCTGATGGGCGCCGCTCCATCAATGGAGTAGGCTTGTCGAGCCCCACAAGTACACCGCCCCGAGGGTCACAACCTCGTGGTCCGTTTCCCGGCCGACTCAAATCGAGGGCTGTGCCTGAACCTTCCCCCGCGCACCGGGCGTCGGCAGATTTGCAGGCATGACCGACGAGAGCCCCGACCCGATCCTCCTTCTCCAGCAGCTCGTCGCGATCGACTCGGTCAACCCCGATCTCGTGCCCGGGGCGCCGGGCGAGGCGGCGATGGCGGCCTGCTGCGCCGAATGGCTCGCCCGGCACGGGTTCGAGGTCCACCGGCTCGAATCGCGTCCGGGCCGGCCGTCGGTCGTCGGGATCGCCCGCGGATCGGGGGGCGGCCGGTCGCTGATGCTGAACGGTCACCTCGATACCGTTTCCCACGCCGGCTACGACGGCGATCCGCTCGCCGCCGACCGGCGCGAGGGTAAGGTCTTCGGCCGCGGCGCGTTCGACATGAAGAGCGGACTCGCCGCCATCATGGTGGCGGCGGTTCGGGCCCGGCGGGCCGGCCTCCGCGGCGACGTCTTGGTCACCTGCGTCGCCGACGAGGAGTTTGGAAGCCTCGGCACCGAGGAAGTCCTCACCCGGTTCCGGGCGGATGCCGCGATCGTTGCCGAGCCGAGCGGATTGGAGCTCACGCTGGCCCACCGGGGATTCGCCTGGTTCGAGGTGATTCTCACCGGCCGCGCGGCGCATGGTTCGATGCCGCATCAGGGCATCGACGCCATCGCCCACGCGGGCAAGCTCCTCACGGCGCTCGAGGGGCTGCAGGCGCGGATCGAGGCCGCGCCGTCGCATCCAACGCTCGGACATGGCGCGGTCCGAGTCGCCCGGATCCACGGGGGTGGAGACGCCGCGACGGTCGCGGCCGAGTGTCGCCTCACGATCGAACGACGAATGCTCCCCGGCGAGCCACCGGACGCGGTCGAGGCCGAGCTTCGGTCGATTCTCGATGGGCTGGTGGCGACGGTGGCCGATTTCCGATATTCGCTCCGGCGGTTGGTGGCAAGGAGCGCGTTCGAAGCCGACCCGGCGTGGCCGATCGTGGCGACCGTGACCGCGCAGGCGACCCGCGTCCTCGGTCGCCCGCCGACCACCCATGGCGAACCGTTCTGGACCGATGCCGGGCTCATCGCCGACGCCGGGATTCCCTGTCTTCTCTTCGGGGTAACCGGCGGCGGAGCGCACGCCGCCGTCGAGTGGGTCTTGGAATCGTCGATTCATCAAGTCACTGATATTCTCACGGGAACCATCGTCGAGTTCTGCGGATGACCCCACCGACAGATAAGGAACCGAGTGAGCAAACCACGCAAGGCCGCAATCCTGGCGTTCCTCGCCGGACTTGGGTTGGTCGCACTCCAGTTCGTGTTTGGGGTCCAGACCGGACTCGCCGGCCTCTTCGTCACCGGCCTGGCCGGGGGCCTCTTGCTGGCCGATTCGACGGGCCGGGGTCCGCGGGGCCCGAAGCCCCCGGGGTGACCGCCATCAAAAGGCGATGTTACCTTTGTCGGCACTCGATCACATCTCTCCACCCCCCCACACCGGAACGGTCCCCATGCGTCCGTCATTCCTCCTTGGGCTCGGCTTCCTTGCCGTTGCCTGCGCTCCCAAGTCCGAAACGCCGGCCGCCCCCGCCGCTCTGTCAGCCGCGGAGTTGGAGGCCGTGAAGGCAGTCGACGCCGCCTTCGCCGCGGGCATGAACGCCAAAGATACGGCGGCGGTGTTCGCGCTCTATGCGGACGATGCCAAGGTGATGCCCCCCGACTCCCCGACGTTGGATAGAGCCGCTGGGCAGCTGGTCCTCGCCGGCCTCATCGCTGGCGGCGCGAGCGACTTCGCACTGACCCCGACCACGACCTATGGCATCGGCGACCTGGCCTATCAGGTCGGGACGGCGAGCTTCCAGATGGGCGGCGCAGCCCAGGCTATAAAGTACACGGAGGTCCTACGGAAGGGCGCCGACGGCAAGTGGCGCTATGTCGTGGACATGTTCAGCAGCGTCGCGCCGCCGGCCCCGACGAAATCGTACGGCTCAACGGAGGGCGCTGGCACGATGCCGCGCCAGCGCCTGTCTCCGGCCGCGCGCGGCCTCAGCGCGACCCCACCGGCTTCGGATCCGGGACCCGCCGGAACTCCGCCGTCCCCGCCATATCGAGCAGCACCGATTCCACCTTGCCCGACCCCCCGATCCGAAACGTCACCGGCACCGGCGGCAGCACCGGCGTGTCGAACCGGGCCCGGAACGATTCCAGATGATAGTGCTCGAGATCCGCCTTCCAATTCGGCCCGAAGGTCAGGTGGAGCTTCCCGGCGTCTTCCCGGATTACCACGTCGCCGTAGAGTGAATCGGCGTAGGTCCCCGCGTACGCCGCGAGGGGCAACGACGGCTGGGTATTGGCCAGCCGCGCCGACTCCGCCTTCTTTTGGGCCTCGAGGCCGCGGGCCCGCTGGGCTTCGAGCCGCTTGAAACCGTCGCCGGCCCAATCTTTTGCCGGCCCGCCGAGTTGGTGATCGAACACCCGGTGGAGGATGGCGTTAGGCAGGCCGCTCCCGTTCTGGCTGGTCAGGATCACCACCCCGAACTTGGCCTCCGGCATCATCCCGACCAGGGCGCTGAACCCGTCGACGTTGCCGCCGTGGTGAACCACCAGCCGGCCGCGGTAATCCTCCAGGAACCAGCCCAGACCGTAGGCCTGCAAGTGGGTCTCGGGATTGTTGGCCCGCGCGGCCGAGTCGGTCCGGATGACGGTCTGGGCCTGGTGCATCTCGTCGGCGGAACGGGGGGAGATCAGGCTTTTCCCGCCGTAGCTCCCGCGGCCGAGCTGAAGACGGACCCACTGGGCCATCTCGACCGCATTGGAATTGATCGATCCGGCCGGCCCGGCGTTGTCGATGTCCCGCCAGGGAATGACCCGAACGGTGTCGTTCACCGTGGCGTGGGGTGAGGACGCGTTCGGCTGGTCCCGGACGCCCCGAATACTGGTGGTGCTGGCGCTCATGCCGAGCGGGGTGAATATCCGGTCCCGGACGAAGTCGTCCCAGCTCCGGCCCGACACCTTCGCCACTACTTGGCCGGCGGTGATGTACATGATGTTCTGATACCCGAATTGCGACCGGAACGACCACGACGGCGTCAGGAAGCGGACCCGCCTAACGATCTCGTCCCGGTCGAAGCCGGACCCGTACCAGGCCAGCTCCCCGCGGGCGAGGCCGCTCCGATGGCTCAAGAGATCACGCACCGTGAGTTCCCGGGTGGCGTACGGGTCGTGGAGCTGGAAGCCCGGGAGGTAGAGCGCCGGATTGGCGTCGAGCGAAACCTTCTTCTCGTCCACCAGCATCGCGACGGCCGCGGCGGTGAAGGCCTTCGACGCGGAGCCGATCGCGAAAATGGTCCGCTCGTCAACCCGGTCGGGGCGGCCGAGTTCGCGGACGCCATAGCCCTTGGCATAGATCACGGAGTCGTTCCGGACCACCGCCAGGCCCAGGCCGGGCACTTGCCAGGTCCGCATCGCGGCTTCGACGTAGGCGTCGAGGCCCACCCAGGGTTCCTTGGCCTGGGCGGCGGCTCGGATCGGAACGGCGCCAGCAATGAGCGCGAGCAGGACGGCGGCCGGGCGACGGCGTGACACGAGGGACATCGAGATCTCCGGAGGGGTGACCGGATGTAACATAACCGCGCAGCGGTGCCATTCACCGGTCGCCTGCTAGAGCATCAGGTGGACGAGTTCCCTGCCTTTCGGTTCCTGGCCAACACTCCCGAGCCGTTCGACGCTCAACGCGGCGCCGACAACCTGGCCCCCGCCGCTCGGCATGCCCAACGTCACGAACAGCGGTCCGGCTCCGAGCGGCGTGAGCTCGACACTCTTGACCATGCCGTCGCTGCAAATGAACCAGAATTGATACGCCATCCCGGCCGGGGCCGGCGGTAACCCGTGGAGGACGACATTCCACTGATGGGTGACGCCGTCTTCAAAAATGAGCAATCCACCCTTGTGTTCATCCATCGAGATACTGGCTTGGAGAATCCGCGCGGCTCCGCGCAACGCGGCGACGGTATCGCCAAGCGCCACCAAGGCCTGTTGCGACGTCGCCAGTTTTCCTTCCAGCGCGGCTCCTCGCGCGGCGGCCTCTCGAAAGCCGAGCCCCGCCCACAGCGCCAACCCGGCGGCGAGGGCCGTTGGCACCCACACGGTCCAAGCGGAACGACGGCTCGGGCCGAGGACCGCCCGGATGGCCCGCCATCGGAAGCCCGGTCGCGGGCGGACCGGGGTCACCCCCATCGGGAGCCATTCAAGTTCCCGTTCGAAGTCAGTGACGGCCGTTCGACAGGCCTCGCACCGAGCCTGGTGATCGGCGAACGTCCGCTCATCGTCCGGATCGAGAACCCGGGCGGCGTAGTCTTGGCGATGCTCGATAAACCAATCGTGTGAGTTCATAGCACCCAATCCTTGAGTGGTGCCAACGCTCCCCGCAGCTTGTTGAACGCCAGTCGGAGTCGGGTCTTCACGGTGCCGAGGGGGACCCCGAGTTCGTGGGCGATCTCGGATTGTGAGAGACCATTGAAGTACGCGAGCCGCACGGCCCGTTGTTGATCGGCCGGCAGATCGGCCAAGGCGCGATGGACGTTGTGATTCACATGCCAGCCCGGCAACGCCGCCTCGTTGGGCTCCGCGGGCGGCACGACCCAATCACTGGGAGGCTCGGCGGCTTCGATCCGTTCCGCCTTGATTCGTTGCCGGCGACGGGATCGGAGACGATCAATGGCCCGATTGCGAGTGACCCGGCAGAGCCACGGGACCAGGCGTTGGTCGTCGTGTGGAGACAGCGTGCCGATCTTTTCCCAGGCCAGCCGAAAGGTATCCAGCACGACCTCTTCGGCGTCATCCTGATCGGACAACATTGAATGCGCGATCCCAAGAAGCCATGGCGACGCGGTGTCGATCAGTTCGACCAACGCCGTCTCGTCGCGTCCAATCAGGCGGGCCCGGAGCGACGACTCTCGTTCGCCGGACAGAAGCTCCCCCTTGGTTCCCGACCCGGCCCTCACCGGTTGTAGTCGCATCGACCCCCACGAAAAATTGTCGTCACGGAACCGCAGCCTCGGCGACCGGAACGTTGAATTGGTCGCACCAGATCAGGATCCAAGTGTACTGGGTCCCGGCCGGCACCTCAAAGTCATACTGCTGGCCCCCGCTGTTGGCCCGAAGCCTCGCAATCCGAAGCGGGGTCCCGGAGTTGGGCGTCGCGGCGGTGCCGAGGTAAAGATACGGCGACGGGACCGCCTCGACCGAAAAATCGCTCAAGAACTCGATTCGGCCGCGCCCACCTCCAATCGTCAGGCGAACCCGTCCCGCCGCCCGGTGGCCGACGCCGTTCCAACGGACTTCGACCGTAGGCCCCGAGGGCGGCGGTAAGTTCGGATCGGCTGGCTTGGCGTCAAGCGCCGTCGGCGGAACGCTCGGCGCCGTGGCACCGCACCCCGCGAGCAGTCCGATCCAGCCGATCCAGAACCCGAATCTCAATCTAGTCATCGCCCGCCTCCCACTCGAGTTTTCGAAGATCAGCCACCGCTCTGCTTCCGGTCTGATCCGTGTCTTGCATCACTCCAACGGCGGTGATCGGTTCCGAGGGTTCGCGTCCCCAGATCCGGCGATAATCGGCTACCGGGTCGGCCTCATGCTCCCGCCACGACCCCACGTCCCGCGCCCCGTCCAACCCGATGACATGCAACCGTTTGCTCAGATGACTGGCCGCCGAGTATCCGATCGAGTCCGCGCCGGCCACGCTGTAGAATACCACTCGACCGGACCGGTTCAGAAGCCCGCCGAGCTTGCCAAAAACGACGAACACCCGAAGCGGCGAATCGTCCATGGCCTTGACCCCGAGCGTGGCGCCCGTCGGCGGGATGACGACTCGCCACGACCACCGCAACCGGCCGCCGGCCTGAAGGGACTCTACCGGCCGATAGAACCAGGCGGCCTGGCCCGCGCCGCTGAGACGGAGGAATTGGTCGGTCCCCTCGGTGATGATCTCGACGGCCGGAGGCTCGGCGCCCCGGACCGAGCGGGTTTGCCAGCCGGGCGGGAGGCCCGGGCCCGGGTCGATCAGACCGAGGCCCAGGAGGTTCACAACTACGAGACTAAGAAGCGTCATAACATAAGGACGCCCCCGGCGGCGGACCGGTTCTTCCGCCGCCGGACCGAGCCCTAGAAGACCACCAAACCATTGGCGCTGGTGGGCAGGCCCCCGGTCGTCGCGCCGGCTTCGATCGCGCCGGTCGGTTTGACCCGGAAGGCGCTGATCGACCCTCCGGTCCGGTTCAGGCTGTACATGAAATCCAGACCCCTTCGGGTCGCGAGGTCAATCGGCCCCATCCCGGTGGTACCGCTGACGCCGTCCGCCGCCAGCAGCGTCAACTCGCCCCGAGGCGAAATCCGGTACCCCGAGATGGTATTGCTGGCCGTATTCGTCACGTAGGCGAACCGGCCGTCTCCCGACACCGCCACCCAGCAGGCGGCCGTCTCGGTCGTGCCGATCGATGGGCTGACCGACTGCAGCGTCCCCCTCCGGAGGCGATACGAAGAGACCGCGGAACCATTGGGGGCCCCACCGAAGGCCTCGGAAACCAGCAGGGTGCCGCGCGGGTCGACGGCAAACCCAAACGGCGTGGCCCCATTCGACGGGTTGACCTCGGGCTGGCCCGGGCGGCCGTCGTGGTCGAGCGCGTAGGTCACGATGTTGTTCGTCGCCTTCTCGGTGACGATGAGGCGGCGTTCGTTGCGGTTGAAGCCGATCTGGGCCGCGTCAGGGATCGCGACACTGAGGGACCGGGTCGAGTGCGCGATCGGAGCGAGCGTGCCGTCGTCCCGAACCCGAAACCCGGTGATATTGGCGGTACCGCCGTCGTTCAGCACGTACAGCAGCCGGTCCGACAGGGCAAGACTGATGGGCTGGAGCCCGCCGGAGGCGATGGTCTGCCGGCGAACCAAACGACTGCCCCGGATCGCGAGGACCGAAATCGTGTTGCTCCCCGCGTTGACGAGGTAGAGGTGCTCGGCCCGGTCGTCGAGCACGATGGAGGACTGGTTGCCAAGACCTCCTCCGCTGCCGGCACCACCGGTCGCGAACCGCGCCGGCGCCCCGAGCGCGCCGTCCGCCCCCCGCGGGAAGACGACGGCTTCGTTCTCGGTCGCTGCGTTGGTCATGGTGACGACGAAACGCGGCTCGTCCCGAAACGCACGTGAGGTTTGGCTCAATTCGGGGGTGACGCCGGGGGTCAGTTCAGTGTTAGGATCGGTTGACTGTTCACCGCACGCCGCGGTGAGCACGAGGGCGGCCACGATGGCCGACGAGGCATTGGAATTCATCATATCCTCAGTGGGGAAGTTGGTTGAGACGAACGGGGTGGCCACCCGATCAAGGAACGCCGGGGCGCGGCCATCGGTTTTCTCGAACCTGCCTGGCGTTCCGGTCCTCCGCGGCGAGATCCGGTCGGTACCCCGAGGGCGTTATAGTGTGACCACAGTTGTCCTCGTCCCTGGAGGTTGTCCGATGTTGACCCCGTTCGCCACCGCCGTGGTCGCCCTGATGTCGATCACGCCCGCCTCGGACCCGGACCGGTTTGACCATAGCCGGTTCGACCGGCTGCTTCGCGACCACGTCCAGAACGGAATGGTCGACTACGAGGCGTTCGCCGCGGGATCGG
Source organism: Gemmatimonadota bacterium (assembly GCA_031431925.1). Lineage (GTDB taxonomy): Bacteria > Gemmatimonadota > Gemmatimonadetes > Gemmatimonadales > GWC2-71-9 > SHZU01. The sequence goes on from JANPEL010000451.1 coordinate 8,254, forward strand.
ACTTGGGTACCTATTTGACGGCCCTCGCCGGCTTCGACCCGGCCCAACTGCCTCGGGACGAGCAACTCGCTTTCTGGATCAACGCCTACAACGCCTACACGATTCAGTTGATCGTCAAGCACGACGAACGGAAGTCGATCCGAAACATCAACAAGAAGCTCGGTTTCATCCGGGGTCTTGGTCCTTGGGCTGAAAAGCTGGTGGTCGTCGGGGGAACGACGTACGATCTCGAAACCGTCGAGCAGAAGATCATTCGACCGACCTTCCAGGAGCCCCGAATCCATTTTGCGCTGGTCTGCGCGGCCATGGGCTGTCCTCCCCTCCGGGCCGAAGCGTTCACGGGAGCCCGGCTCGAGCAACAATTGGATGATCAGGCCCGGGTCTTCCTCACCCAATCTCCCGCGAAGAACCGGGTCGACCCCGCGGCGAAGACCGTGTGGGCTAGCCAGGTCTTTCAGTTCAACGACTATATCATGGATTTTGGGGGAACTCCGGCCGCCGTAATGCGGTTCATCGCCCGTTACTATCCGGCCGGCGAGGCGCGAGCCCTGCTGGAATCCGGAACGGCCAAGCTCCGGTATACCGACTACGATTGGACGCTCAACAGCCAGGCCCAGGCCCGGAAAGCGGCCGCGAAAGCCTCTCGGTGAAACTCGGCGGTCGACTCATCCTGATCATCGGCATCCTGGCCCTTTTGTGGTTCGGGGGTCAGGCTCTGGGTGATCGAGTGCCGGCGTTCGCTCAATGGGTCCAAGGCCAAGGCGCCAAAGGCGCGGCGATCTTCGTCGTCGGGTATGCGCTCGCGACCGTCCTGCTGATTCCCGGTTCCATCCTTACCTTGGCCGCCGGGGCGATCTTCGGGCTGTTCCAGGGAGCCGCCCTGGTGTTCGCCGGCGCGGTCATCGGCTCGTCCGGGGCGTTCTTGGTTTCGCGATACCTGGCGCGACGGGCGGTCGAACGACGTCTCGAAGGCAATGCTCGCTTTGCCGCGATCGACCGGGCGGTCGGGCGTGACGGCCGGCGGATCGTCTTGCTCCTTCGTCTCTCCCCGATCTTCCCGTTCAGTCTGCTCAACTACGCCCTCGGGCTAACTCGGGTGCGGTTCGTTGACTATCTCCTGGCGTCGGTCGGGATGGTGCCGGGAACCTTGCTCTATGTCTATTACGGGAAGCTCGCTGGCGACGTCGCCACCCTCGCCGGAGGGGCCCCCGCCCCCCGCGGAACGAGCTATTGGATCGTCTTGGGCTTGGGGCTCGCCGCCACCGCGGCGGTGACTGTTCTCATCACGCGAACCGCCCGCCGGGCGCTCGCTTCCGCCACGGGAGTCTCCTGAATGCCCAATCCGGTGTCGATCGATCCGCCGGATCAGCACAATCGTCGGCTGCTTGCCGCGGTTCATCCACCGACTTGGAGGAATCCGACGCCGCAGGCGCGATACCACCTCGCGGTGCTCGGCGCCGGCACCGGCGGACTGGTCTCCGCCGCGGGAGCCGCCGGCCTCGGCGCCAAGGTGGCCTTGGTGGAACGACATCTCATGGGGGGCGACTGCCTCAACGTCGGCTGCGTGCCGTCGAAGGCTTTGATCGCCGCGGCCCGGGCCTGGGACACCGCCCGTCGCGCCCGCGACGACTTCGGCGGTCCGGGCGTCAGTGGCGAGGGCGACTTCCCCGCGGTGATGGAGCGCCTCCGCCGGCTCAGAGCCGACTTGAGCCCGATCGATAGCGCCTCGCGGTTTACCGGACTCGGCGTCGACGTGTTTCTCGGTTCGGGACGGTTCACCGGTCCCGACACGATGGAGGTCGGGGGTGCTTCGATCCGGTTCCGCCGCGCCGTCATCGCGACCGGGGGCCGACCCGCGACGCCTCCGATTCCGGGGCTGGCCGAGGCCTGCTATCTCACCAACGAGTCGGTCTTCTCGCTGACCGAGTTGCCGGCCCGGCGCCGAGTCGTGGGGGGCGGGCCGGTCGGTTGTGTGGTGGGCCCGGCCCTTGGC
>JANPEL010000452.1:0-10855 GCA_031431925.1 Gemmatimonadota bacterium
CGCGCAGTTCTGATCTCGGCACTCGGCGCCGAGTGCCGAGATCAGTTCGCGAAGACGAAATAGTCGTAGACCGCTCGAGAGGCTTGGGCCACCGTGGCTTCGAGGTCGGGGCCTTGGATTTTGCTCGACTTCTTGACGTAGGCGGCGATGGCGAGGTGGGTGCCGTCGGGCAGGTCGATGATGCCGATGTCGTTGACCGTGCCGGCGTAGGTGCCGGTCTTGTGGGCCACTCGAGTGCCCGGGGGAAGCATGCCCTTGATCCGGGCGGCGCCGGTTTCGCAGCGGTACATGATATCGAAGAGCAGAGCGGCGTTCGTCTTGTTGAGTACTTCACCCTTCCACACCTTGGTCAGGAGGGCGAGCATGCCCTTGGGGCTGCCGTGATCTCGCGGGTCCTGGGCGTAGTAGTAGGCCGCTGAGTCTCGCCGCGCCTTGGAGAGGGCGCCCATCTGGGACTCCCACTTCGTTCGCGAGAACTTCCCGTCGGTCCAGATATCGGTGATGCCATAGGGGTGGGCAATCACCTCGGCGGTGGGCCGGTCCACCCGGACATCGGTGATCCCGATGTCCCGTAGCCGCTGGGTCACCGCCGCGCCTCCGCCCGCGAGCTTGAGCATCCAGTCCGTGGAGTTGTTCTCCGACAAGATCAGCATCGTCTCGAGCATGTTCCGCACCGACAGCGCGAAGCCCGGCTTCCGAAACAGCAGGAACGCTTCGCTCCCGATATGCAGATCGGTGGTATCCCAGGCGACCATCCGGTCGAGATCGAGCTTCCCTTGCTCCACCAGGGTCAACGCCTGGACCGCGATCGGCACCTTGTAGGTGCTGGCCAGCGGAAACGCCTCATCGGCGTTGTGAAAGAACGTCCGCCCCGACTCGAGATGGACCGCCGCGATCCCGAGCACCCCGCCCGAGAGCGGTGCGATCCGGTTCATCTCGCCATGGAGGGCGGTCTCAGCCCGTTGCGCCGCGACCGGCCCCGCCAACCCGCCCAACATCAAAACCCCAAGAACACCACGCATATCAACACTCCGAAGTTGAAAGAGAATTCACCGCGCTAGCGCCGAGTGCCGAGTGCCTAGTGCCGAGCGCCGAGCACGGGCAGTACAAAACACGACGCTCGCCCCGCCTGATGGTAAACCGTCTGATTCGCGACGACCCCGGTCGCTTCTTTGCCGATCGGCCCTCCGGTCTGCATGTTCCGGTCGAACTTCGGGAACGCATGCGACGCGATTTCCAGCCGAACCCGCCAGCCCCGGTCGAGCCGGATGCACGTCGACCAGTTGTCGATCTGGTATTGCTCGATGGCCCCCGGCTCCAGGAACACCTCGCGGTCGCGCCCGTTCCGGAACCGAGCCCGGACGATCCCGTCGTTCAACCGGAGCACGAACCCATCGGGGCGGACGGCCAAGACCTTGGTGGCCCAATCGGTATCCTTGGCCGACGAAGCGGCAACCAGGGTGACGCTGAGCGGGCCGCAGACTTCCATCGGGGCCGCGAGCGGGGCGGTCGTGTAGATCAGGACGTCGGCCCGCTTGTGAACCTCGCGGTAATCGTCGGGGCCGCCAACTTGGGAAAAGGCGTCGTCGGTCACGAAGGGGTAGGGATTCATCGGATCGGCCCGATACCGGTCGGGCGGTGAGTCACCCGGCGGGATCGTGTCGAGCCGGCCGTCGCCGCGGCTGGAGTTGGCCTTCCCGCCGCTCGAGAGGTAGTACCGAACGTACCGAGTTCGGGCCAGGGGCCACTCGGCTTCGTCCCGCCACCGGTTCTCGCCCATCACGAAGACCCGGACCTTGGCGTCCCGCTCGGCGCCGTTCGGAATTTCCTTGAGCCACCGGTCGAACCATCGGTGATTGAGGCTGTCGAGATTGACGACCGCCCGCGGGCCGAAGTCGATGGCGCCGAGTTTCCGGCCCTGGTTGATCCGGTGGCCCCACGGGCCGATCATCAAGAACTGGTTGGCCTGGTCCCGGGTAATCGCGTAGTTCTCGGTGGTGCCCACCAAGACGTCATCGTACCAGCCGCTGATGTGAAACATCGGGATGGCGACGTCCTTGAGCGCTCCCTGGAAACTCTGGGCCTCCCAATAGCTGTCGCGGGTCGGGTGATCGAGCCAGTCACGCCACGCGGTCAGGGTTCGGCCTAACAGACGGTCGGCCTCGTACAACGGGAGGTGGCCGTAGGCGCCTCGAAGATCGTGTTCGGAAATGTCCTGCATCGTCTTGCCCGAAATGGCGGCCAGCCACGAAATCGTCGTGATGCCATAGGCGCCGAACTGAACGGGAAAGTTGCGATCGGGGTCCGGCGGAGTGACGCTCGGAATCAGGGCCTTGAGGGCGGGCGGCTTGGTGATGGCCGCGTACATTTGGACCCACCCGAGGTACGACCCACCCATCATGCCGACGCGGCCGCTGGACCAGGGTTGGCGGGCCAGCCACTCGATCGTGTCGTAGCCATCGTGGGCCTCGCTAACCAGCGGATAAAAGGTCCCGTCCGACTCGCCGCGACCGCGAACGTCCTGGACCACATAGGCATAGCCGCGGGAGGCCCAGAGTTTGCCGGCCGCCACGAACCCCGCGACGCCGTTGTCATACGGCGTCCGGACCAGGATGATCGGCACTCGCTCGGCGGAACTGGGCCGGTAGACGTCGGCCGACAGCAGAACGCCGTCCCGCATCGGGACCCGGACATCGTACTCCATCGTGATCCGGCTCGGGGCCGCGACCTGCAGCAAGAGCACCAGCGCGGTCACCATCGTCTTACCGCTTGGCCGGCTGGCCGGGCGTGGTCGTCGTTCGCGCGATGAACGCCCGGATGTCTTCGTTCGAGGTCGCGAGGTCTTGCTGCCGGAGGTACATCATGTGGCCGGATCGATACCCCTTGAAGGTCATCCGGTCCTGGAACCGGCCCGACGGGTCCATGTTCCACATGGTGTACTTGGCGTCGAAGTAGGGGGTGCCGCCGTCGAAGTAGCCCGACTGCACCATGACGTGGAGGTAAGGGTTTGAGCCCATCGCCTCCTGCAAGTTGGCGCCGGTCTGGTCGCCGGTGCGGTTCCAGGGGTGCACCGGCCCGAAAAGCCAGTACTGCAAGTCGGTCTTCCAGCCAAGCTGCTCTCGGAGGTAGGAGTTGATTGCCGGGGCAAACGCATGGTTCCAGGAGGTCAGGGCCGGGTCGAAATCCGGCGATTCACCCGAGTCCTCGCGGTCGAGGCCCCGGTACCGAGAATCGAGCCGCCCCACCGTTAGGCCACGGTCGCGAAGCAGTTCCTTCCAGAAGAACGACGTCGAGACCGCCATCGAATGCTGCCGGACCACGTCCTCCTTGAGGCCGCTGTACCGGGCCACCTGCTTGATCAGGGCGCTCCGGCGCGCGGGGTCGAGGGAACCGGCCCGGGTCAAGGCGGGGACCAACTCGTCCACCGTGAACTTCTCCACTTCCGGGAGGAGCTGATCGAGATCCTTGCTCTGGAGGTCGGGCGCGAGCGCCTTGTGATACCACGCCGTGGCCGCGTAGTAGGGCAGGGTCAGCGCCGAACCCACCGGACCGTCCCGGGCAACTCCGAGGGGGGTCGGCGACACCAGCACGACGCCGTTCAAGTACATCCAGTGCGATCCTTGAAGCCGCTGGGCCAGGCCGGACACCCGATTGGTCCCGTAGCTTTCGCCGATCAGGTACTTGGGGCTGGTCCACCGGCCTTGCCGGCCGACGAAGGCATCGAGCCAGCGAGCGAGGTAGGCGATGTCCTCGTTGACTCCGAAGAACTGCTCCCGCTTCTGGTCGCCGATGATTCGGGAGAAGCCGGTATTGACCGGATCGATGTAGACGATGTCGGCCACGTCGAGGATCGAGTGGGGATTGTCTTGGACGCCATAGGGCTGGACCGGAAAGCCCTCGTCGTCGATCCGGAGCAGCTTGGGGCCGGTGTAGGCCACGTGCATCCAGACCGAGGCCGAGCCGGGGCCGCCGTTGAACGACATCACGAAGGGCCGGGTCGATTTGTCGGCGACATCGGTCCGCTCGTAGTAGGTGTAGAAGAGCGTCGCGACCGGAGCGCCCTTGTCGTCCCACACCGGCTGGGTTCCGGCGGTGACGCGATAGGGAACCCGTTGGCCCTTGATGGTGGCCACGGCGTCGCGCCGGGTCACGGTATCGATCGGGAATTTCACGGCGGCAGGGGATGGCGCCGGGGTCGCCGGGGTCGTGGGGCGGTCTTGGGCCACGAGGGGAGCCGCGGCCAGCCAACCGAGCACGAGGATCGTCCTGTTCATCAGATGTTCCGGTGAAAGTCTGCCCGATTGTACCGGCTCCGGGGTACCGGGGCAATGGACCGCGCCCCCGGCTAGATTACCGCCCGTCCAAACCCGGTTTCCCATGCGCCTGACTGAACTCGAAACGCCCGTTCCCCTCGTCGACCTCGACGTTCTCGACCGGAACCTCGATCGGATGGCGGCCTACGCCAAGCAGCACGGCCTCGGTCTTCGTCCCCACGTGAAGACCCACAAGTCGCCCCGGCTCTCGTCGGAGCAGATTCGGCGTGGTGCGGTCGGCCTGACCTGTGCCACGACCCACGAAGCCGAAGTGATGGCCGACCTGACCGATGATGTGTTGGTGGCCTATCCGCCGGTCGGCTCGGCGCGGCTGGCCCGGCTCATGGCGTTGCCAACGCATGTCCGCCTGATGGTGGCGCTGGACTCCGCGGAGGCCATTGAAGGGCTGGCGGCCGCGGCGCGGGCCGCCAACCGGCCGGTGCGGGTGCTGATCGAATGCGACTTGGGCATGCACCGGGTCGGGGTCAGCACCATCGAGGAAGGAATCCGGCTCGCGAAGCTGGTCCGGTCGCTGCCGCCGCTCGAATTTGCCGGGGTCAATTTCTACCCCGGGCACATCCGGGGGGCCCCGGCCGAGCGGCAGGAACTGATGGCGAAGCTCAACCGCGACAGCACGACGTGGCTGGCGGCGTTCGACGCGGCGGGGGTCAAGCCGGCCATCGTGAGCGGGGGGTCGACGCCGACCGCGTTCGAGTCCCATGAGATTCATGGCCTCACGGAAATCCGGCCCGGCACCTACATCTACAACGACCGGGAGATCGTCTCGACCGGCGCGGCGGCGCGCGAGGACTGTGCCTTCACGATCCTGGCCACCATCATCAGCACCTCGGTGCCCGGCCAGGCGGTCTGCGATGCCGGGGCCAAGGCGTTAGGCCGCGAGCCGCTCCGGGTCGGCAGCGGGGTCGGGTTCGGGGAATTGGTCGATCATCCCGAGGTCACCGTCAAAGGCATGTCCGAAGAGCACGGGATTCTCGATTTGAGCCAGAGCACCTGGAAGCCCAAGGTCGGCGACGTGGTCCGGATCATCCCGAATCATGTGTGCATCGTGACTCATCTCAATGATTTCATCCATGGGGTCCGGGGCGACCGGGTCGAAACCGTGTGGCCGATCGCGGCCCGCGGGCGGATGGCGAAAGCGTAGCCATGTTGGGTTTAGCCGGTATCGCGGTGCGGTTTGCCGACACCACGATTTTGAAAGACGTCTCGTTCCAGATGCAGGACGGCGAGCGGTGGGGCATCATCGGTCGGAACGGGATCGGGAAGACCTCGCTGTTTGAAGTGATCACCGGCGACCTCACCCCGGCCGAAGGGGTCGTGACGAAGTCGCAGGGCATCAAGGTGGCGGTGCTCGATCAGCACCGCACCTTCGAAGGCGCCGACACCGTGTGGGAGGCCGCGGCGGGGGCGTATAAGGAACTCCGGCGGCTCGAGGTCAAACTGGCCGAAGACGCCATTGCCATGAGCGAAGCAGGCGATAGCCTGTCCCAGGAATTGCTCGACCAGTACGGACACGATCTCGAGCGGTTCGAGCACGAGGGCGGCTACGAGGTGACCGCCCGGGTCGACGCGATTCTGGACGGGCTGGGCTTTGATCCGGTCGCGGCCCGCGAGCAACTGGTCACCACGTTGTCGGGCGGCGAACGGGGGCGGATTGCCCTCGCCGCCCAGCTGGCGGCTAAAGCCGACCTGCTGCTGCTCGACGAGCCGACCAACCACTTGGACATCCACGGGATCGAGTGGCTGGAAGGCCATCTCAAGAGTTCGGGCGTGACGACGCTCATCATCAGCCACGATCGAGCCTTCCTCGACGCAGTGGCGGATCACATCCTCCATCTCGAAAACCGGACCGCCACCGCCTACACCGGCAACTATCGCACCTTCGGCGAGCAACGGGCCCATGTCCGGCTCTCGGCCCAGCGGGCCTTCGACAAACAGGCCAAGATCGTCGCCAAGGAAGAGGACTACATCCGCCGGAACAAGGCCGGGCAGCTCGCGCTCCAGGCCAAGGGCCGGGAACGCCGGCTGTCTCGGTTGCCGCGGCTCACCGCGCCGCCCGATGATGCCTCGGTCATGGCGGTGCGGTTCGAGGCCCAGGCCCGGGGCGGCGATCAGGTCTTGAGCACCGACCGGCTCGGCGTCGACATCGGCGGGCGGACTCTGCTCCAGGACTTCACCACCTCCGTCCGGCGCGGTGACGTGATTGGCCTGGTGGGTCCGAACGGCACCGGTAAGTCGACCCTGCTGTCAGTGCTCCTGGGCCAGCGCGAACCGACCCGCGGGGCCGCCAAGATCGGCGACTCGATCGTGGTCGGCTACTACCGCCAGGACTTGGCCGATGTGCCGCGCGACAAGTCTCTCTTCGATTTGATTCACGACCTCCGCCCGACGTGGAACCGGGGCCAGGTCCAAGATCACCTTGGCCGGGTCGGCTTCTCCGGCGATTCGGTCAAACGGAAGCCCGAGAGCCTCTCCGGCGGCGAGTTGGCCCGGGTGGCCATGGGGCGGCTGATGTTGACCCAAGCGAATCTGCTGGTATTCGACGAGCCCACCAACCATCTCGACGTCGAAACCATCGAGGGTTTGGAAGACGCGATCGATGCTTTCGACGCCACCGTCTTGCTGGTGAGCCACGATCGAGCCCTCCTTCGGGGACTCACGACCCGGACTTGGGTCCTCAACGACGGCGTGATCGAGGATTTCGCGGGCGGGTTCGAAGAGTGGGAGGAGAAGGAAAAGGACAAGCGCCGGGCCGCCGCGGCATCCACCAACGCGGCCAAAGCGGCGACGCGGGAGCGGGAGAAACTGGCCCGGGCAAAAGGCACCGAGAAGCCCAAGGGGCCGAAGCCGGCCACTGCGGCCAAGCGGGCCATGGACGCCGCCGAGGAGCGGGTCCAATCCGCCGAGTCGACGGTGGCCAAGCTCACGGCCGCCCTCGACGATCCGGGGCTCTACGGGTCCGGCGATGGCGCCCGGAAGTCCAAGGAACTCGGCCGGTCGCTCGAAGCCGCGAAGCGAGACCTTGAGGCGGCGATGGCCGAGTGGGAGCGATCGTCCGTCGACTTGGAACGGTTCGGGTCCGCGACCTGACCGCTCATGGAAGTCCAAGTGTTCGGGGCCAAGAAGAGCATTGAGACTCGGGCGGCGCTCCGGTTTTTCGCGGAGCGACGAGTCAGGACCCATTTCGTCGATTTTGCCGTCCGCGGCCCGTCCCGGGGCGAACTGATCCGGTTCGCGCAGAAGTTCGGCGTCCACGTCTTGATCGACACGGCCTCGAAACGGTTCGCCGAACTCGGGTGGGGTGTTGCCCGCTATGGCGATCAAACCTGGCTCGACAAGTTGGTCGAAGAGCCGTTCGTCTTGAAAGTCCCCTTGGTCCGGTACCAGCAGCACCTCACGGTGGGCCCGGCCGAGCCGATCTGGAAAACCTGGACCTGAGGTCTGATGTCATGACGCCTACGAGCCGCAAACGAGCCCCGCGGGTTGAAGCTCGGCCGCCGGGTGCCAGCCGGCCCGATCGGGTGGTCGAGGTGTACGAAAAGCTCCGCGACTTAGTGGTGCGGGGCCGGCTCGCTCCCGGGGCTCGGTTGGTCGAGGCCCAGATCGTCAGCCGGCTCGGGGCGAGCCGGACGTCAGTGCGCGGGGCGCTCCAGCGGCTCCAGCAAGAGGGCTTCGTCCGGGGCGGGACGACCGGGCTCAAGGGCCGGATCGCCGTGGCGCCGCTGACCAGCGCGGATGCGGTTGAGTTGTTTCAGGTGGTGGCGGAGATCGAAGGCCTGGCCGCGGAAAACGCCTCCCAATTGGCGCCCACACCGCGCCGGAGCTTGGTGGCGGATCTCAACCGGGTCAACGAGGAGTATCGCCGGCTCGCCGCGGCGCCCCGGCCCGATGGCGACCGGTTGTTCGCGCTCGACACCAACTTCCATTGGCTCTACGTCGAAGCCGGTGCCGGCCCCCGGCTCGTCGGCCTCCACCTGGCCATCAAGCCCCAGATCGAGCGCTACGTCCGGATCTACCAGACCGCCTTGACCGAGGCGATCCAAACGTCGGTCGTCGAACACGCCGCAGTCGTCGCCGAGATCGCGACCGGGTCGGGGCGGGGCGCCCAGGACGCGGTCCGCACCAACTGGCGGAACGCCGCCGCCCGGCTCCGGTTGGTCATCGATGCCCGGGGGGAATCGGGGTCGTGGTAGTTGCACCGGAGCGCTCCGTCTGATAGACTTTATGCTTGACATAACTGTATACAAAGACGGCGCCGGGAAAACGTGCCCGTTGGTGTTCGAACGTCCCTGAACCTGGAGAAGCGTATGAGGTGGAAACGGTTCCTTGGTATTGCCGCCACGCTAGTGGCCCTCGCGGCCGGTCGGGCCGCCGCCCAAGAAGTCTCGGGCGTGGTGCTCGAAGGTCGGTCCGGCCGGCCCCTGGAAGGAGCCCGGGTTTCGGCGAACTCCAAGGACGTCCGCACTGACGCCCGTGGGCGGTTCACGCTGAGCGGTCTCTCGGGCACTGAAGTGTCGATCCGGGTCAGCATGATCGGCTACCGGCCCATCACGGTCACGGCGCCCGTTGGCAAGACCGACATTCGGATTACGATCAGCGAGCAGGCGGTCAATCTCGCCGAAATCGTCGTCACCGGTACCCCGGAAGCGATCGAGAAGCGCTCGCTCGGCAACTCGATGTCCACGGTCCATGCGGCCGACCAGCAGGCCTTTGCGCCGGCGCCCGACATCTCGAACCTGATCAACAGCCGGGCCCCCGGTGTGGTGGTGATTCCGGGCACGGGCCAAGTCGGTTCCGGACCGCAGATCCGGATTCGCGGCGTCAATAGCTTCAGCTTGAACGGCAACCCGCTCATTTACATCGACGGCGCCCGGGTCAACAACGACGTGTCGCAGGGCATTTCGGTCCAGGGATTCGGGTCGGGCATCAGTTCCCGGCTCAACGACATCGACCCCGACCAGATCGAGAGCATTGAAATCATCAAGGGGCCGGCCGCCGCCACACTCTACGGAACCGAAGCCACCAACGGCGTGATCCAAATCATTACCAAGCGCGGGAAGGCGGGCCAGCGGCCGGTGATTGGGATGTCGATCCGCCAGGGCACCAACTGGTTCATGAACCCGGAAGGCCGGATCATTCAGCCGCTCAACGGGATCAGCACCACCAACGGCGCCGCCTGCGGGGTGCCGTCCGCCACTTGCGTTCTCACGGCCTGGAATCCGGTCCGCCAAGAGGATTCGCTATTCAACCTCGGACTGGTCGATCGGCCGCTGTTCGAGAACGGCTACATGATGGGGTATGGCGTGACCGTCAGCGGCGGCACCGACGCCGTCCGGTATCACTTGGGGTCGAGTTTCGACGCCGATAACGGGATCGAGCCGACCAACGATCTCCGCCGCCTGTCCACCAACGCCAATGTGTCGATCGCGGGCGGAGACAAGTACGACATCAACATGAGCTTCGGGTTCGTCAAGAGCAAAGTGAACCAGGCCTTTGAGGCCGGCTCCGGCGGGATCTGGTTCTCGACCATCTTCGGTGACCCGGCCCTGATCAAGACGCCGCGCCGCGGTTTCAACGGGGCGCCACCGGAGTTCCAATGGGGCTCCCGGCAGGCGGTCCTCTCGGTGAACCGGTTTACGACCAGCGTCACGATCAACCACCGGCCCACCACGTGGTTGTCGCAGAAGCTCACGGTCGGGCTCGACCAAACCGACCAGGCCGCCGAGCAGCTCAATCGGTTTCTGAAGCCGGAATGGGTCCAGTTCAATCCCGGCATCAACGCGCTCGGTGGGAAGTTCAAGAACCGCCGGACGGTGAACTACACCTCGTTCGACTACAGCGCCACGGCGCGGGCCAAGTTGACCTCGGCCATCAACTCATCCACCTCCTTCGGCGCCCAGTATTTCAAGCGGCGCACCGACGACCTCACCGCCAACGGCACGCAGTTCGTGGCCCCGGGCCTCGAAACCGTCTTGGCCACGGCCATCACGACCTCGACCGAGGATTTCGTCGAGAATGCGACCCTGGGGGTCTATCTCCAGCAGCAGTTCGGTTGGAAGGACAAATTCTATCTGACCGGCGCTGTCCGGGTCGACAATAACAGCGCGTTTGGTGACAATTTCGACCTGATCGCGTATCCGAAGGTCAGTGCCTCGTACATCGCCAAGGAAAACGGCGAGGGCTTCCTCAACATGTGAAGCTTCGGGCTGCGTACGGCCAGTCGGGCCAGCAGCCGGTGGCGTTTGCGGCCATTCGGAGTTGGCGCGCGGTCACCGGCGGCGACGGCTCGGCCGCCCCGATCCCGGAGTTCGTGGGCAATCCAGACCTGAAGCCGGAACGGGCCGCAGAAATCGAAGTCGGCGCCGACGCCGGGTTGCTCGGTGACCGGCTCGGGTTCGGCATCACCGCGTTCTCGAAGACCACCAAGGACGCGATCCTACTCCAGAGCTTGGCGCCTTCCCTCGGGTTTGCCGGGACCCAGTTCGTCAACATCGGGGCAGTGCGGAACCGCGGGATCGAACTCG
>JANPEL010000453.1:0-8072 GCA_031431925.1 Gemmatimonadota bacterium
ACGGCCAGATGAAGATTAGATGAGACCGGTGAGAAGGTGGTGCTATCTCCAGCGAAAGATCCGGAGGGCCACGGTGAAACAGATTACGAGCCAGGCTATCAAAATGGATAGCTATGGTCCTTTAGAGAGAGAGGGAGGGAGGGAGGGAGGGTATCCATATGACACGAACGTTCCGGTGGGGCGCGGTGTTCTTGCTGGCGGCGGCCTGCGGTGCCCCGGGAACCCCCGTCCCGGTGCGGGGCAATTTGGCACCCCTGATCGGCGAATGGGTGGGAGAGTATTCGAGCGCCGAAGCCGGGCGGGTCGGCTCGATCGTCTTCACGCTGGCTGCCGGACGCGATACCGCCGTCGGCGATGTCATGATGGTGCCGGCCAACATCGAACCGGCCAGCACCACCCCTCGAAGCGATGATCCGATGCTGCGGACCCCCCGCATCCTCAAGATCAGCTTCGTCCGCTGTGAGGGCACGGCCGTCACCGGTTGGCTCGATCCCTATCCGGATCCCGACACCGGCGAGAAGACCTCGACCACCTTCGACGGCGTCATCAAAGGCAACAAACTCGAAGGCACGTTCGTGTCCTACCTTGAGTTGTCTGGAAAACGGCGCACGGGCACGTGGGTCGTCAACCGAAAGAAGGGGACCTAACCCTGGTTGCTGCGGGTCGGCTTGACACGGTCTGCCCAAGTCGGCTCTTTGCAGCATGCAAATCCGCGTACTCAATGCCGCCGCCGTCAGGGCCCTGCTTCCGATTCGGCGTTGCACGGACCTGATGCGGCAAGCCATGACCCTCGTCGCGACCGAGCAAACCGTTCAACCCATCCGCCAAGCCTTATACCATCCCGACCGCCGAGGGCTCCTCAGTATGATGCCCGGCTACACCGCCGATCCCGAGTGGCTGGGCATCAAGATCATGACGGTGTTCCCCAGTAATTTCGGGACGGCGTTCGGGTCGCATCAAGGATTTGTTCACCTGTTTGAGACCACAAACGGGGCGCCCCGGGCCATTCTGGACGGCCGCGAGATCACCGCCATTCGGACCGCGGCGGCGACGGCGGTTGCAACCGACGCGCTGGCACAACCCGTCGTGAAAACCCTGGCCATCTTTGGGTACGGAGAGCAAGCCCACACCCATCTCGAGGCCATCACCCAGGTCCGAAAGTTCGAACGGGCTCTGGTGTGGGGACGAGACTTCGCCCGGGCTACGGCATTCGCCGCCGCCGAGGCGGTTCATCATGATCTCGAAATCACGGCGGTCAGGACCCCGGAAGAGGCGGCCGTCCCGGCCGACGTTCTTTGCACCACCACGGCAGCCAAGGAACCGTTCTTCGAGGCCCGGTGGCTTCGACCCGGTCAGCATCTGAACGTGGTCGGGTCGAGTATTCCAACCACCTCCGAGATCGACATCGACACGGTGGCCCGGACCCGCCTGTTCGTCGACTTCAAGGACAGCGCCCTGGCGCTCGCGGGCGACTTCCGCCGAGCCAAAGAAGCGGGCGCGGTCGATGACCGCCATATTCTCGGCTCTATCGGCGACGTACTCACCGGCCGCGTCGCCGGCCGGACCTCGGACCACGACATCACGCTCTTCAAGTCCCTCGGCATGGTGGCCGAGGACCTGGTATCCGCTGATTTCATCCTCCGCGAAGCGGAGCGGCAAGGTATTGGTCAACTGATCGAATGGTGACTCTCATGTCGAATCGCACCCGTTGCGCCGCTTGGTGCGGAGCCCTGGTCTTTGCATCGACCCCGGCCGCCGCGCAGTCAGCTACCAGTAGCATTGCCGGTCCGGCCCGGTTTGCCGATCCGGACCGGCTATCCAAACTCCAGAGCGCCTTTCCCGCGATCGATCGGATCATGCTCGATTTTGCCGACCGGTCCCACGTGCCCGGCATCGGGTACGGGATCGTCGTCGACGGCAAGGTGGTGCACATGAAAGTGGCTGGATATCGGGACTTGGCGTCCCGGTCATTGGTGGACACGTCGACCGTGTTTCGGATCGCGTCGATGAGCAAGAGTTTTGCCGCCGTGTCGATCCTCCAGCTTCGGGATGCCGGCAAGCTGTCGCTCGAGGACCCCGCGGAACGGTATGTCCCGGAGTTGGCCTCACTCCGGTATCCGACCACCGATTCCCCGAAGCTCACGATTCGCCAGTTACTGTCACACTCGGCCGGTTTCCCCGAGGACAACCCGTGGGGTGATCAACAGCTCTCCGTCACGAACGACGCCATGGCCAGGATGATGACGAGCGGCATCCCGTTCTCCACCGCTCCCGGTACGGCCTTTGAGTACTCGAATTTCGGGTTTGCCATCTTAGGCCGGATCGTTGCCAACGTTTCCGGCATGGCCTACTCGCGGTACTTGCAGGAGAAGGTGCTCGGACCACTTGGGATGCACGTCACCACGCTCGAAGCCGCTGCCGTTCCCGCGGCCCGTTTGGCCCACGGCTATCGCCGGCAAGACACCACCTGGCTCGAAGAACCTCAGTTGCCTGACGGCGCCTTCGGTCCCATGGGCGGGATGCTCACGTCGATCAGCGATCTGGGCCGGTGGGTCGGCTTTATGCTCGATGCCTGGCCGGCCCGGAACGGAATCGAAACCGGGCCCTTGCGCCGGTCATCTCTCAGGGAAATGCAGCAAGTAGTCCGGTACGGCGGAGCAGGGGCCTCCCGGAATGCCGCCACCGGCGAGGTAAACTTGGGCGCCGGCGGGTATGGGTATGGACTGGGCGTCCACCAAACCTGCTCTTTCCAAGTGTCGATCGCTCACAGCGGAGGTCTCCCCGGCTTCGGCTCGCTGATGCGATGGTTGCCGGAGTACGGCGTTGGCATCGTGGCGCTTGGCAACCTCACCTACACGGGCTGGGGCCGCGTGGCGGAGGAAGCGCTGGCGGTACTTTCGAAGACTGGGGGTTTGGTGCCGCGGTTACCAGAGCCGGCTCCGGTGTTGGTCGAGCGACGGGCCCAGGTCTCCCGCTTGGTCACCAACTGGAACGCCGCGCTGGCCGATAGCCTGGCCGCGATGAACTTGTATCTGGATGAGTCCAAGGACCGGCGCCGAACCGTGATCGAACGACTCCGTGCCGAAGCGGGCGAAGGTTGTCGTCCCGAAGGAGAGTTCGTCGTGGAGAACGCGCTGCGAGGCGAGTGGCGGATGCGGTGCGCCAAGGGTGACCTCAGGATTTCGATCACCCTGGCGCCGACCGAGCCGGCCCTGGTCCAATTCCTCGAGGTGGCCGCTCTGAAACCGGGCGATACGTTAGCTCCGTTGCCCGTCTGCCGATAAGGGATTCACCGTTCAGACTCCCGGACACTTCACTTTCTTGAACCGGACCTCGATCGCCGGCTGCCCCTCCCCTTCGTTACGCGGAATCAAGTTGCCGTCGGATGCGAGACGGTAACTGATCCGCTGCGGGAAAGTCTTCTTGGTGTTCTCGAACACCACGTACTCATCCACCACCTGAATCATCTGGTACTCGTCGAAGGGCTTGCCTTCGGTCGACGCGGAAAATGTCACCGAAGAATCGGTGGACATGATCCGGCTGAACTCGAACGAAGTGGCCCGGTCTTTCCGGATATAGCGGGTCGTCGACGTCATCAAATTCTCAGTCGGGGTGGTCCAGATCTCCTCGACCATCGTTTCCCGATCGATCGGCCCCTGCCAACAGCCCGCCATGAATTTGAGTTTGTCGTCGAGCTTGAGCATGAGGTCTTTTTTCTTTTCCTTTTTTTCCGCCGGCGGATCGTCGGGGCGTCGTTCTTGGCCCGCAAGCCCGCCGGCCGGAGCCCAGATTCCCACGAGCACTGCCACTCCTAACCATCGACGGATCGTCATCTCGGACGCTCTCCCAAAGTTCAATGAGATGGCCTCGGTCCACAGGCCCCGGGCCGGCTCCAATATGACATGGTTCGGCCCTGGAAACCCCTACGGACTGGTTAAGATTCGGTTCCCTCAAGCACCGGTCCCACCAATGGCAGACAACTCCCAGAGCCCGCCCACGATCCGCGAGTCGGTCCGCCTCATCGCCCAAGGCAAGTTGTCGCCGGTGGACCTCGTGAACGACTCGCTGGCCCGCATCGAAGCCGGCAATGCCCGGTTGGGGGCCTTTATCACCGTCACCGCCGATTCGGCCCGGGCTGCCGCCATCAAGGCCGGTCGAAGGGTCCGGGCCGGCCGGGGCGGGGTCTTGGCCGGCATCCCCATCTCGGTGAAGGACCTGATCGTCACCATCGATGCCCCAACCAGCCTCGGTTCGCGGGTCATTCCGAGCGGGCTCCCCGCTGGACCGGATGCGCCCGCCATTGGCCGTCTCCGTCGGGCCGGAGCCATCGTCATCGGCAAGGCCAATCTCCACGAGGTGGCGCTCGGCGTCACGTCGGTCAACGAACACTTCGGTCCGGTCCGGAACCCCTGGGACCCGACCCGGGTTGCCGGCGGGTCAAGCGGCGGGTCGGCCGTCGCGGTCGCCACCGGCATGGGGCTCGGCTCAGTCGGGACCGACACGCGGGGTTCGATTCGAATCCCCGCGGCCTGCTGTGGCATCGTCGGGCTCAAACCCACCTACGGAACCATCCCGACCGATGGCGTCTTTCCGCTAGCGGCGACCCTCGATCACATCGGGCCCATGGCACGATCGGTCGAAGACGTTGCCCTCCTGTTCGGCGTCATGACGGGGAGCGCCCGCCGAGCCAAGGCGGTGCTGGCCGCCGTCGACCGAAAACCGGGCCGGAAGAAGATCGCGGTCTGCGAGTATTTGATTCGCGACACCGATCACGACATCGGTACCGCGATTGAAACCGCCATCAAGCTCTTGGCTCGACGGGGGGCCTCGCTGGTGAGCGTGGAGATCCCGGAACTCGAGCCGGCCCTCGAGGCATCCCGGGTCATCGTGCTCGCGGAGGCCATCGCCTATCACGATGAGTTACTCCACCGGAATCCGGACGGCTATGGACCGATCCTCCGGTCCCGCCTGGAGGGCGGATACCAGTTGTCGGCGCTCCAGTATGTCCAGGCCGAAGAACGTCGGCTCGAGCTGCTGACCGCCTACGCCAACCTGTTCCGGGAAGTCGACTGTTTGGTCGGCGCGGTGCTGCCGGTGGCACCGCCCAAGATCGGAACTCAATCGGTGCCGGTGGCCGGGGTCGAGACGCCGCTGTCCGAGGCGTTCTGCCGGTACAACGCGCCCCAGAATATGACCGGTGTTCCCGCCCTCGCGCTGCCGTGTGGCTTCAGCAAGACCGGGCTTCCGATCGCAATGCAATTGGTGGCGGGGTCCGGCCACGAGGAAACGATCCTGGGGATCGGCGCAGCCTATCAACGCGAGACGGATTGGCACAACCGGTGGCCAAAGGGTCAATAGAGCCGACATGGCAGCCTCGAGAAACTGTTACAACTCAATACTTAATAACGACTTAGATAGCGCTATCCTGGAGAATAGCCGACCTGGCACTTGACATCCGGCTCCCTAACATAAACATTTGATCCGGATATAAGGATGATCACTGAAACCGCCGCCCTCTTCGACCGCTTGGTCGCCCTCTCCGACCCCATTCGGTGCCGGCTTCTGTTGGCGCTCGAACAGCAGGAGCTCGCGGTCAACGACCTCAGGGCCGCTCTCCAACTTCCGCAATCAACCGTCAGCCGTCATCTCAAGGTCCTGGCCGACGAGGGATGGATCACCAGCCGGGCCAACGGCACCAGCAACTGGTACCGGATGGCCGGCCGCGATCTCGACCCTGGCGCCAGGCGGCTGTGGTTGGTGGTCAAGGAGCAATTTGGCGGGACCCCCGCCGCCGTCCGCGATGTCGAGCGCATCAAGAGCGTGCTCTCCGAGCGCCACGATCGGAGCCAGGCCTTCTTCGCAACCAGCGCCGGTCAATGGGACAAACTCCGGGCTGAACTCTTCGGCACCGGGATCGAATGGCTCGCCCTGGCCGGCCTGTTGGGCAGTGATTGGGTCGTGGGCGACCTCGGCGCTGGCACCGGCCAGCTCACCGCCAACCTGGCGCCGATGGTTGGACGGGTCATCGCCGTCGACGAGTCTTCCGCGATGCTGAAAAGCTTGACGGCCAGAGTCCGGGACCTCCCCAACGTCGAGGTCCGTCAAGGCGCGCTCGAGTCGCTCCCGATCGAAAGCAACCACCTCGACCTCGCGATGATCGTGTTGGTGCTCCATCATCTGGGCGAGCCGGCCCGGGCCATCGCGGAGGTCAGCCGAGTGGTCAAACCGGGCGGCCGGATCATCATCGCCGACATGATGCCGCACGAGCGGGCCGAGTATCGGGAGTCCATGGGGCATCAATGGCTGGGCTTCGACCGCCACACCGTCGCCGGCTGGTGTCAGAACGCCGGACTCACCGGGCTCACCTACCGGCCCCTGCCCCCACAATCGAACATCAAAGGGCCGCTGCTGTTCGTAGCTTCGGCCGAAAAACTTCACTAACCCAGAGGATCCAGACGTGACCACCGCAACGCTCGTTCGTCATCCATTCGACGCCGCCAAGGACGCCGGCCGGCCCCCGTTCAAAGTCAAAGACCTTGGCGAAGCCGAGTTCGGGCGGAAGGAAATCCGCCTCGCCGAGCAGGAAATGCCGGGCCTGATGGCGCTTCGCACCGAGTACAAGGGCAAGAAACCGCTCGCGGGAGCCAAGATCATGGGCTCACTGCACATGACGATTCAGACCGCGGTCCTGATCGAGACGCTGACCGACCTCGGTGCGGACGTGCGGTGGGTTTCGTGCAACATCTTCTCGACCCAGGATCATGCGGCTGCCGCCGTCGTCGTCGGCCGCGATGGTTCCATGGCAGCGCCAAGGGGCACTCCCGTCTTTGCCTGGAAAGGCGAAACATTGGAGGAGTACTGGTGGTGCACCGAGCAGGCGCTGATGTGGCCCGATGGATCCGGGCCGAACTTGCTCCTCGATGACGGCGGCGATGCAACGCTCTTGGTTCACAAGGGCACCGAGTTCGAAACGGCCGGTAAGATCCCGGCGTTCGATGCCGCCGCCGACCCCGAGGAGTGGGGGGTGATCCTCGACCTGATCAACGCGGAAGCCAAGAGGAACCCGGGTCGGTGGACCAAGGTCGCCGCCGACCTTCGGGGCGTTTCCGAAGAAACCACCACCGGGGTCCACCGTCTCTATGAAATGATGAAAGCCGGTACCTTGTTGTTCCCGGCCATCAACGTCAATGACTCAGTCACCAAATCCAAGTTCGACAACATCTACGGCTGCCGCCACTCGGTCATCGACGGCCTGAACCGCGCCAGCGACGTCATGGTATCTGGCAAAGTTGCCGTGGTGTTCGGCTACGGCGAGGTTGGCAAAGGCTGCGCCCAAGCGCTCAAGGGTCAGGGTGCCCGGGTCATCATCACCGAAATCGACCCGATCTGCGCCCTGCAAGCCGCGATGGAGGGCTACCAGATCCTCACGATCGAAGATGTGATCTCGACCGCCGACATCTTCATCACCGCGACCGGCAACTTCAACATTATCACCGCCGATCACATGTCCCGGATGAAGGACAAGGCCATCGTCGCCAACATCGGCCACTTCGACAATGAAATCGACATGGCCGGGCTGAAGAAGATCAAGGGGATTCAGCGAATCAACATCAAGCCGCAGTACGACGAGTGGGTCTTCCCGGACGGCCACAGTGTCATGATCCTGGCCGAAGGCCGGCTGATGAACCTTGGCTGCGCTACCGGCCACCCGAGCTTCGTGATGTCCGCGAGCTTCACCAACCAGGTCATGGCCCAGATCGAACTGCACCTGAATGCTGCGAATTATGAGAAGAAGGTCTACGTCCTCCCGAAGCACCTGGATGAAAAGGTGGCCCGGCTCCACCTCGACAAACTCGGCGTCAAGCTGACCACGTTGACTCCCGAACAAGCCGCGTACATTGGTACCAAGGTGGAAGGCCCGTACAAGCCCGATCATTATCGGTACTAGAGGCTCGGCGCTCGGCGCTCGGCACTCGGCACTCGGCAGAAACCTCGAGTGCCGAGTGCCGAGTGCCGAGTGCCGAGTGCCGAGCCCTTAAGGCACCACGATCGATCCCACCATCCCGCTGGTG
>JANPEL010000454.1:0-8366 GCA_031431925.1 Gemmatimonadota bacterium
GACAATGCGCCGGCCATGATCGTCATTCACGAAATCTTCGGCCTGACCGACTGGGAGCCCACCGTCGGCGACCGGCTCGCGGCCAAGGGGTTCGTGGCGATCGTGGGCAAGTAGGTGCTCCCGATTCTGTTCCTGGCTCAGGTCGCTCAAGCGCCGCTGGCCGCCCGCCACGACGCCGAACGGCCGCGCCACGATGCCACTCACTACGACGTATGGATACGATTGGCTGATTCGGGCAGCGTGTTTCAGGCGGCCGTCACGACCGCCTGGCGGCTGACCGGCCGGGAACCGGTGCGGATCAACTTGGACAGCGCCTATCGGGTACGATCGCTGACCATCGATGGCCGGCCGGCGGCCTACCGGCGCCAAGGGGCCGATCTCCTGGTGGTCACCTTGCCGCGAACGCCGAAGGCGACCGTCGTCACCAAGATCGAATATGACGGCGCCCCGCCCAAGTTCGTGCGAGCGGACCGCCGGCAAAGTGAACTACTGGACGATGGCTTGGTGCAACGCGGGAGCGGGCCGAGCCGGAAGATCTTCGCCGACAACTGGCCGAACCGGGCCCGGAAATGGCTGGCCGCCCAGGATCACCCGAGTGACAAGGCCACGGTGTCGTGGACCATCGAAGCGCCGAGCGGTCTGACCGTGGCGGCCAACGGGGCGCTCCTGGGCAAGGAACCGCTCGCCGACGGTCACACCCGCTGGCGGTTCGCCATCGACCGGCCGATCCCGGTCCACACCATGGTACTCGGCGCCGCCCGGATGGCCGTGGCCGAGTTGGCGCCCGCGATGTGCGCCATCCGGTGCGTGCCGGTGTCGGTCTATACCTACCCGGAAGACTCGGCCTGGGCGGTGAACGGCCCGTTCAAACGCGCCCCCGAGATGATCGATTTCTTCAGCACGCTGGTCGCCCCGTATCCGTACAGCGAACTCCGCCACGTCGAAACCTCGACGATTTTTGGCGGGATGGAAAACACCACCATCATCTTCTACGACGAAGCCGGCTATACCAGCCGGCGGCTCACGGAAAGTACCGTGGCCCACGAGACCGCCCATCAATGGTTCGGCGACGCCGCGAGTCAACGCGATTGGCACCATCTCTGGCTCTCGGAGGGCTTCGCCACCTACAGCGGCGCGTTATGGGCGGGGCATGTCGGCGGGGATTCCGCGCTCCGGGCGGCGATGGCCAACAACCGGGAAGCGGTGCGGCGGTCGCCGGCCACTGAGCAGCCGATCATCGACCCCAAGGCCACCGATCTGCTCGGGCTCTTGAACACCAACAACTATCCAAAGGGCGCCTGGGTCCTCCATACCCTCCGCGGCCTGATCGGCGACTCGGCATTCTTTCGCGGCATCAGGAAGTACTACCAGACCTACGAACACGGGACCGCCTTGTCGTCCGACCTGGCGCGGATCATGTCGAATGAAGCCGGTTCCGACCTGACCTGGTATTTCACCCAAGCATTGACCCAACCGGGATATCCGATCATCAAGGTGAACACCAAGCTCGAGGGCGGACATTTGGTCATCGAGTTGACCCAGGTCCAAAAGCCGGAGTTCGGGCGGTATCGGTTGCCGAATCTCGAAATCAAGGTGGCCGGCCGGACCATTCGAGTCGCGATGATGGGACGAACCGCCCGGACCGTGACCCACTGGGATGGCGAGGGCCAGCCCACCGTCGAGGTCGACCCGAACACCTGGTGGTTGCTGGACGTGGCGGCACCATGAGGCCGGTTTGGCTGGCGCTCCTGGCGGGCGGCGCGGGGTGCGGCTTCACGCCGCTCACCAATAAGGTCGGCGTGGGCAGCGAGGCGTTCGTGGTGGTCGTCGGCCAGGGACGGGACGGCGCGGTCGATCTCTTCGCGGCACCGGCCGAGGGCGGCCGGTTCTACCAATTCACCTTCAATCTGTTGGTGGAGTCGAATCCGACGGTGGGCCCGTCGGGCACCCAACTCGCCTTCCAGCGCCAGGCAACCGGCCAGCCTGCCGAGGTCGTTACCCTCAATTTGCACAACGGTACGGAGCGGGCCCGAGCGCTTCCTCCCGAGGCCGGATCAGTGGAGCGAATCGGCTTTGGATCGACCGACGATTCGGTGGTGGTGGCCACGACGGGCGGCCTCTATCTGGTCACCGCGGCCGGCATCGAGCCGGTCTCGGGCGCCCCGGCGGCGAGGCTCGACAGCCTGACCTACGAACGATTGGGAGACCCCGGGTTCGCCAGCCTCCGGCCCTGCCGCACCGGCGCCGGTTGGTGCGCCGCGAAGCCGGACGGCCAGGAGACGGCCCTGGCGGGTGACGCCAGCGATCCGATTCGGTGGGGCGACGCCGCCATGGCCTACCTTCGGAACGGCACCATTGAAATTCGGCCGTTAGGCGGCGGGAGGGTCCGGCAACCGACCTGGTCCCACCAACCGCCCGGCCTCGGGCAACCGAGCCATCATCCCGGCAGTCCTCGCCGGTAGCGGGGTCAGGGCCCGGCGGAGGGTGGTCGGGCTGCGGCCACCGGACTCGGCCTGTTCCACGGCGCGAAAATCGGCAACAGCAGCATTCCAGGGACCGCGGCCGCGAGGGTGATCAGGAAGAACACCGGCCAACCGGTCGATTGGGCAATCCCGCCGGCCGGTGCAACCAGAAGATCCCGGCTCACCCCCATCACGCTCGACAACAAGGCATACTGGGTTGCCGAGAACCGGATACTGCAGAGACTCATCAAGAACGCGATGAACCCGGCGGCCACCAAACCGGTACAGAAGTTCTCGACGACGATCGTGGCCACCAGAAACCCATAGTTCTTCCCCGCGAGCGCCAATCCGTAGTAGGCCAGGTTGCTCAACGCCTGGAGCAGCCCGACGACCCAGAGGGCCCGGTTGATCCCGACCCGGGCCACCAACGCCCCGCTGGCCAACGCCCCGACGATCGTGGCGACGATGCCGAGTCCGCCCTGAATGGCGCCGACGTCGGTCTGGGTAAAGCCGACATCGAGCAGGAACGGCGTTGCGATACTCGCGGCCAGATAGTCCGGCAGCTTGTAGAGGACGATGAACAGCAGCACCAGCGCCGCCTGTTTCACGCCGGCTCGCCCGATGAACTCCCGGAACGGGAGCACCACCGCATCCGCAAATGTGGCTGGCGCGGGTTCGGCGGGTACCGGCTCCGGCGCCCAAACCGCGGCCGCGATTCCGACGAGCATCAGGGCCGAGAGGGCTAGATACACCATCGGCCAGGGCATCCAGTCGGCCAGCACGAAGGCGAGCGCGCCGGTGGCCAGCAACGCCACCCGGTAGCCGGTGACCCAGATCGCGGCCCCGGCGCCGGTTTCGCGTTCGGTCAGGACATCGGTCCGATAGGCGTCGATGACCAGGTCCTGCGATGCGCTGAAGAACGCGATCATCAAGGCATTGACCGCGAGCAACTGAAGACCGAGCCGGGGATCCTGGAGCGACATCGCCGCGATGGCCAGCACGAGGCCGACCTGGGTGATGACCAGCCAGCCGCGCCGCCGGCCCAGAAACGGCGGCACATAGCGGTCGAGTAGCGGCGCCCAGATCCACTTGAGCGAGTACGGCAGAGCCACCAGACTGAACAGTCCGATGGTGGTGAGATCGATCTGCTCGACCCGCATCCAGGCCTGCAGCGTTCGGCTGGTCAAATAGAGCGGCAACCCGGAGGCAAACCCCAGCAGGGCCAGCACCACCATTTTTCGCTGCCCAAACACCGAGTGCCTCACAAGCCGGCGGACCTCTGCTCGGCCTTGGCGACGAGGGCGGCGGCGGCCAAGTCACCCGTGACGTTGAGGACCGTCGCCGCCAGGTCCGGAATCACGTCGACCGCAATCAGAATCCCAATCCCTTCGGGCGGCAAGCCGACCGCCACGAACAGCGGCGTCAGCATCAGGAACGCCCCCCGCGGCACGCCAGGCGCGCCGAACGCCAGAAACACCCCGGCCACCGCGATCAAGGTGACCGCGGAGAGACTCAGGTCGACCTGATAGAACCACCCGACGAACAGGGCCCCGACGACCCACACCGCCGGCGCCGCGAGCTTGAACGTCGAGACCGCGAGCGGCAACACGAAACCCGACACCCGCTTCGGAATCCCCAACCCCTGCTCAGCCGCTTCAACCAGTGCCGGCAGCGAAGCAATCGACGAACTCGAGCTGATCCCGATCAGTTGGACGGGAAGCGCCGCCTTCGCAAAGGTCCGGATCGGGATGCCCGCGCCGATCGCGACCACCGGATAGAGAAGCAAGGTGAACGCGAGGCACGTCGCGCAGTAGACGGCGATATAGAACCCGATCGCGCCGACGGCACTCAAACCGGTCCGGGCCGCGAGGGTAAACATCAGGGCAAAGATCCCCAGCGGCGCCACCGCGATCACCCACCCGACCATGACCAACATCGTCTCGGACAGGGCTCGAAAGAACCGAAGCAAGGTATCGCGGGCCTCGGTTGGCGCCCGCGCGATGGCGAGGGCCAGGATGATGGTGAACACTACCAGGGGGACCACCGCGCCATCGGCGGCGGCGGCGAATGGATTGGTCGGCACCAGGGTGGTCAGCCATTGACTGAACGAGACGGCCTGCCCGCCTGCCGCCAACTCCCGCGCGGCCTCGGCGGCGCCGGGCGGCAACGGCGGGGCTTGGTTCGGATCGCGCGGCAATAACTTGAACACTTGAGGAACCACCGGAACGACCAACGCTGCCGTACCGGCCAGCAATCCGAAGAAGGCCAGCAGGGTCCGGCCTCCGATCCGGCCGATCGACCGAGTCTCGGCCGCCGAGGCCACCGCGGTGATCACGAGTGAAATGACCAGGGGCAGGACCGTCATCCGGATCGCGTTGATCCAGAGCGTGCCGAGCGGCCCCAGGACGTCGACGCCGCGAAGCAAGGTGGTATTACCCGACGCCGACGCGGCCGCGCCGATCAGCAAGCCGGCCACGAGGGCGATCAGGACACGAGAGTTTTTCATCCGGGTATCGGGCGGGCGCTGATCGCGTCCCACGCGGCCTCGAGGGTTGAAGTGGCACTAGGGTGATCGGGCGTCCATTCCCGGGCGGCAATCCGTTCCACGGCAAACGCCACAACCGCCAACCAGATCGCGCCCCACAACTCCGCTGACCCGGGGCGAACCGCCCCTTCCTGTTTCCCGGTGGCCACTAGTTGGGTCAAGTGCTCCCGAAGATCGCGGGCCAGCAGATGGGTTTGATCCTCGAGGCTCGGCCCATCGGGCCGGCGGAGCATCATCAGCACGATCGCAGCGTCTTTCGGCACCTGGTCGGCCAGCCGGCGGGCAATCCGTGCCAGCCGTTCCTTGGTCGGCATCCGAACCCCATCGGCCGGGCGGATCACGCCCAAGCCCCACTTGAGGGCATGACGGTACGCTTCGTTGAAGAGCGCTTCCTTGCCGGAGAAATGCCGGTAGATCGTGGCCTCGGCGGTTTCGGCCCGGGCGGCGAGGTCGAGGGTGGTGGTACCCCGGTAGCCGGTCGTGGTGAAGAGTTCCAAGGCAGCCCGGACCAGCCGCTCGCGGGTGGCGATGGCGTCTTTCCGGATCGGGGTTCGGGCGGGGACGGTCATGGCCGGACAATTCTACTGCGGCCCAAGCGGGGCCGCTTGGCCGCGGTTAGCTTAGGCGAAAGGGGCCAGCCAATTTCGGGTTGTCTTCGGAGCGAAACTGGCGGGGTGGAATGGAACCGGACTTTCAGGCGCTGTGGCAGGAAGCTCTGCCGTGGAGCGCCTTCTTCAATCAGGGTATGGATCAGCGGACGCTGTGGGACGGGGTCTACCGCCACGTCAAAATCCCCGACTGGGCCATTGCGGCGGCCGTCCAGCCGGCCGGCCTTCATCTCTTAGTGATTACCGAAGATTGGTGCGGCGACGCCGCGAACACGGTGCCGGTGCTGGTGGCGCTGGCCGACCGGGTACCGGGCCTCAAACTTCGGATTCTTCCCCGCGATCAATACCCGGCCCTGATGAACCGGTACCTGACCGACGGATCGCGCTCGATCCCGATCGTCATCGGCCTCGACCAGGACTTCCGGGAGTTGGGGCATTGGGGCCCCCGCCCTGCCGAACTCCAGGCGTGGGTCATGGCCCACAAGGCCACGATTCCAACGGATCAACGGTATGCGGAAGCCCGCCGGTGGTACGCCCGGGACAAGGGCGAGTCGACCCTTCGTGAAGTGCTCGCCGCCATCGGATCTTAGAAGGCCCAGCCGGTACCCATCGAAAAATTGAAACCGTGCGGGCCCCCGGCAAAATTCATGGCGAGCACGGCCGATCGAAGAATCCGGATCGCCAGCCCGCCGCCGCCGCCGAATTGAGTCGTCCGGCCCTTCAGGATCGAGCGGGGATCTTCCGCGCCGGCATAGTCGACGAACCCGAGCACGGTCACGGCGCCCAAGTCTCCGGCGTTCAGGAGATCGTGGCGAATCTCGGCACTGAACAAGGCAATGTCGGTGCCGGTCAGGGCCCCGGCCGGAAAACTTCGGTGACCGTCCGCCCCGGCCAGGTTGAACTCTCGCTCCCATCCGGGCACCACGCTCAAGGCGCTGAGCGGCGCCCGCCCCTCCCGGGTGATGACCAGACCCCGGCCCGCCAGCACGGTGCCCTCTCGAAGGGAGACGTAGCCCCGCACCTGGGCGTAGGCAAAGCCGTGCCACGACTGGTCGTCGGTCACGCCTAACGTTTGTTCCCGGCCGCTCCCGGCGCCGGCGCCGACTTCGGCCAGAATCCCGTTCGAAGGGGTAAACTCACGATCGCGGGTATCGAGAACCAGGGCCGGCCTGAGCGTGAAGTTGGTCCGGCCAACCGGCGCGGCGAACCGGGTCCCGAAGAGCGTGGTGCCGTCCAGGGCGCTGAATCGGGAGTGATCGAGGAACGCCCCGAACGCCAACCGGAGCGGCCCCGTCAGCGTGCGGGTTACCTCGGCGCGGGCCAGGTACCGGCTCCGATGGACCCGGAACCGCTCGGCATTGGGATCGGCGGTATTCATGGCGGATTCGAGATCCCGCCCAACCCCATAGTACCCAAAGCGGCCGGTCCGCTCGGCGCCGACGCCCGCCTGCAAGCGCCACCCGGGCTTGAGTCCGGGCAGGCGGAGTTCGATCCGGCCCAGCCGGCTGCCTAACGTGCCGATCCCGGCCTCTACCGACACCGCGCCCCGGAACGTGAGCGGGTTGAGCACGTCCTCTTGATCGCTCTTGCTCAGGAAATACGGGGCGTTCTGGGTCCACTGCAACCGGCCCACGAACATGACTCCGTCACCGGGATTCCCCATGAGATAGGGGAAATTGCTCGCTTTCCACGGTTCCTGGGCCACAGCCGACTGGGCCACCAGCATCAGCAGAACCGACCACACAATTGGCCTCATGCTTGATCGAACAGCGAAGCCGAATCGTACAGCTTGGCCTCGCGGGCATCGGCGGCGGCGTATTGGGACGGGTAGAGCGAGGCGCCGCCAAAATCGCCCGCCTTCGTGACAGCGTAGAAATTCAGTTGGTACCGCGGCCGGCCCCGCTCGTTGAGCAACCGCGGCGGGGTCAAGGCCACCACCCGTTTCAGCGCCGCCAGCGCGGCATCGGCCGGCTTCAAACCCTGACGCATGAACTCGACCACCAGAAACCCGCCGCAGCTCATGATGTTCGCCTCACCGAGGCCGGTGGAGCCGGCCGCCCCGATCAGATTATCGGTGTATTGTCCCGCCCCGATGATCGGCGAGTCACCGGCGCGTCCCGGAATCTTGAAGGCCAGGCCGCTGGTGGTGGTGATCGACGAGACATCGCCCCGTTCATTGACCAGGTTCATGTTGATGGTCCCGGTTGGCCGGTTCCCGACCGGTTCGTTCGCGGCCACGTCGACATAGTCGTCGGCCTGGCCCCGGTTGGCCCGCCACCGAAGCCAGATCTCCCGGGAGGCCGGGGTCAGCAAATCCTCTTCCTTGAACCCATAGGACAAGGCAAACCGCTTGGCGCCCTCGCCGACCAGGAGAATGTGGTTGGTGTATTTCATGACCAGACGGGCCACTTCGCTCGGGGTCTTGATCCCCTCGAGGCAGGCCACCGCTCCGGCCCGCTTGCTGGGACCGTGCATGCAGCTCGCGTCGAGTTGGACTACGCCCTCTTCGTTGGGCAGGCCGCCATACCCGACCGAGGTGTCGGTGGGATCGAGTTCCTGGATCTTGACGCCTTCCACCCCGGCATCGAGGGTATCGACGCCCTGCTTCATCAGCTCGATGGCTCGCGCCACCCCCCGGATCCCGTTGGACGACGCCACCGCCGCCAGCTTCGAGGCGGTGGGCCGAATGATGGCCGGGGCCGGAAAAGCCGACCTGGACTCGAGCGTCGGGACGGCCACCACCGCGGCGGC
>JANPEL010000455.1:0-12792 GCA_031431925.1 Gemmatimonadota bacterium
GACCGGCTTGACAGTACCCGCATTGCGGCACATTGAGCTGCTGCCAGGCCTGCTGAACGGCGTGATCGGCGTCGGTCCCGGCCAATCCCTCGATGGTCGTAACGGCCTGAGCCCCAACGGCCGACACCGGGACACTGCAGGACCGGACCGGGTTGCCGTTGAGGTGGACCGTGCAGGCGCCGCAAGCCGCGATCCCGCAACCAAACTTGGTACCGGTCAGGCCGACCAAGTCTCTGAGTGCCCAGAGCAGGGGCATGTCGGGTGGGGCATCGATCTCGTGGGCGGTGCCGTTGACGAGAAGTTTCATGGGATTTCCAGGGCGGAAGCGGGATTACAAATGATACATCGATGACCGGGATCGCGCCCCCCGGACCCGGCGCAGCAATTCCCGCCGGGCCCGACTACCTTGGGCGGGTTCCCTCGCGCCGCGACGGAACCGGCAAACCACGTCGCAGGGGGTCGATTGGCCAGACATAACTACTCATTCGAAAAGCGCCAGCGTGATCTGGCGAAGAAGCAGAAGAAAGAAGAGAAGCGCCAGCGCAAGCTCGAACGGGTCGACGAGCCGGGGGCCGAGGGGCTGGCCGAGGGCACCGATGCGGAAGGCGCCGAGACCGGCGACGAGACTGACCCGCCCGCTCCTGGCGAACCCACGCCGTAGCCGCGCCTACCGCTGGTAAACCACTCGTCCGTTCACGACCGTGAGCAGCACCCGACCCGAGAGCAGCCGGGCGGGTTCTGATTCGGCTACCCGAAGCGGGTCGAGGTCCACCACCGTCAGATCCGCCCACCGACCGGCCGCGATGATCCCCGTCACCCCTTCGGAAAACCCCGCGTAGGCGGACCAACTGGTGTACCCCCGGAGGGCCTCTTCCGCTGAGAGGCGCTGCTCCGGATACCACCCGCCGGGCGGAGACCCCGCTTGGTCTTGCCGGCTCACAGCGGCGTGGAACCCATAGAAGAAATCGAAGTCCGAGCCCGGCAGGTCGGAGTTGAGGGTCACGGAGATTCGGTTCCGTCGCATGGTCCGCCAGGCGTACGCCCCCTGGATTCGCTCGGGCCCGAGCCGGGCTTCCGCCCAGGTCTTGTCTTCCACCGCATGCGGTGGCTCCATCGAGGCAATCAGACCGGCGCCGGCAATCCGGGCAAAATCGTCGGGATGGATGACCTGCGCGTGCTCGATCCGGTGGCGGAGCAACCGGGTGGTCGGGGCGACCCGAAACATCGAGTCAAAGAAGGCCACGACCTCGCGGTTGCCCGCGTCCCCGATGGCATGGACCGCCACCTGGAAGCCCGCCCGCATCAATCCGGCCACCACCGGCCGATCGAACCCATACTGCGATCCGCTGACGCCCCGGTGACCGGCGCTGTCCGCGTAGTCCGCCAGCAGCCGAGCCCCTCGGCTGCCTAACGCTCCGTCGTAATACGCTTTCACGGCTCGGACCTGGACCATCCGGGTCGAATCGCGGAGCGGACCCCGAGCGGTCCAGGCCCGGGCGAGCGCGGTATCGCGAACCGACAGCATCGGATAGACCCGCACCGGCAACCGGCCCTGCCGGTCGAGCGACAACAGCGCCGCGATGGTCGGGCCATCGGCGCCGGCCTCGTGGACCCCGACGTAGCCGTGGGCCGCCATCGTGTCGAGCGCCTGGACGAGGCTCCGTTCCAACCGCTCGCCGGTCAGGGCAGGAACCGCCCGGTCGAGGATCTCGACGGCGCGGTTGAGCACCACGCCGGTCGGCTGCCCCGCGCCATCTTCGAGGATGGTGCCCCCGTCGCCCGCCGTCGTGGCGGCGGAAATGCCCGCCCGCTCGAAGGCGAGCCGGTTGCCCCACCCCGCAAAGCCGTGCAGACTCCGGAGGTACACCGGATGATTCGGCACTCGCTCAGTCAAAAGCCGCATCGTGGGGTAGCGACCGGCCCAGGCGCCTTCGTCCCAGCCGTAGCCGAGAATCCATTCGCCGGCGGGAACCGCCGCCGCCCGCACGGCCACCCGGTCGACGGCCTCGGCCTCGGTGGCCACACCCGTCAGGTCAATCCGCTCGAGGTTGCCGCCGAGTTCGACGACATGGGTATGGGAGTCGATCAGCCCGGGAACCACGGTGGCGCCGCCGAGATCGTGCACCGTGGTTGAATCGCCCTGATAGAGCGCCACGTCGCTGGCTTTCCCGACAAACACGATGCGACCGCCCTGGATCGCCACCGCCTCGGCGTCAGGTCTCCAGCCGGCCGAGTCACGCGGGGCATCCGCGGCCGGGCGTCCCTCGGCATCGGGCTCGCTCCATCGAAGGGTGTAGACCCGCGCGTTGGTCAGGATCAGGTCGGCCGGGGCGGGACGGCCACCGCAGCCTCCGAGTCCGGCGCCCACCAGCGCGAACGCCGCGGCCCGACGCATTCCGGCCATGGGAGACTCCTCCACTTATCTTGGGCTTCGATGAACTGGTGCCGTACGTTATCGGGACGGGGCGGGCCGCGCTACCTCCAGGGGCCGATCGGGTATGCCACTCGGTGAAGAATTCGAGCGATCGGGCGCGTGGCTGTTCCAGCGCCGGAGCTACGTCCCGCCGCTGCTATTGATCGGGGTGGCGCTCGC
Organism: Gemmatimonadota bacterium; assembly: GCA_031431925.1. Taxonomy (GTDB): domain Bacteria; phylum Gemmatimonadota; class Gemmatimonadetes; order Gemmatimonadales; family GWC2-71-9; genus SHZU01. Next base: position 2,594 of record JANPEL010000455.1, read on the forward strand.
CGCGTCCGAGCGGCCGGGCCGCGATGGCATCCCCGGACTCGAAGCCCCCGTGGCGTTGGCCGGTTTAGCCGTCGCGCTGGTCGGACTCGTGATCCGGGCCGTCGTGGTCGGCTCCGCCCCGGGGGGCACCTCCGGGAAAAACCGCGGCGCCCAGATCGCGACCACGCTGAACACCACGGGGCTCTATTCGGTCGTCCGCCATCCGCTCTACCTCGGCAATCTCTGCCTCTGGCTTGGACCGGCGATCGCAACGGGGACGTGGTGGGGCGTCGTCATCGTGGCCCTGGCTTTCAGTCTCTACTACGAACGGATCATGTACGCGGAGGAGGCGTTTCTAGGCCGAGCGTTCGGGGCGGAGTATCAGGCGTGGGCCACCGTGACCCCCGCTTTCCTGCCGGCCCCATCCCGGTGGCGGCGGGCGGCCCTGCCGTTTTCGTTCCGGACGGTGCTCCGTCAGGAGTATTATGCCTTGTTCTCGACCGTCACCATGTTCGTGGTGCTCGAACTGGTGACGGTTTTGCTCGAGAGCGGGCGGCCCGGCCTCTCGCGACCCTGGCTTGGCCTTTCGCTCGTCGTCTTCGTGCTGGCGGGCGCATTGCGGTTCCTTCAACGGCAGACCCGGATTCTCCATGTCGATGGCCGGTAATTACCTCCGCCACTGGGCTCTACTCGGCCTTCAAGCCGACGCCGCGCCGCGAGACTCCAGCCGCGCGCCGGTGATTCGAACCAGCGAACTATCGGCGTGCCTGCCGCCCTCGACGCGACCAACAATGTGGCCTCGATCGGCAACGGGATTGGGAACCTGGTCTACTTGGGCCCGGTCCTCGGGGCAACCTCGGCAGTCGAGGTAATTGGCGGCGGCATCACCGGACTTCCCTCGGGACACGCCACCTTGGCGATGGCGGTGGCGTCGAGCCTGGCGCATTCAACCAAGGATCACTGGTCGGATGTGATCGGGGGCGGGGCGATCGGGTTCTTGGTCGGCAGGCAACTTCACTACAGGGGAACCAAAATCACCCCGATTCTGGGGAATGGCGGATTCGGCGGGTCGCTGGCGTTCTAGGCGCGTTCCGGCACCACCACTACCCTCGGCTGGTGCCCGGTGGCCGCCAGAAACCGATCGATATCCTGGCGTCCCACCACCAGGGTGGCCGTGTTGGTCAGCGGGTGACACCGCCAAGCCGCGGCCTCCCAGACCGCGCGGTCCACCGCCAACTCGACCTCATGTCTCGGGTCGTTCACCAACCCGAACACCGTCACCGACCCGGGCGTCACCCCGAGGTACCGCGCCAACCGGTCGGGCGACGCCAGACTCAATCGATCGGCTCCGAGCACGGGAGCCAAAGCCCGGAGATCAACTTGCTTGGCACAGTCGGTCACCAGCAACCAATGGCGCCGGCCCTTGGCGTCCCGGAGAAAGAGGTTCTTGGTGTGCGCCCCGCCGATGGTGGCGGGAACGGCCAAGTCGGCCTCGTCGCAGGTGAAGACCGCCGGGTGGTCGATCCTCGTGTAACACACGCCGAGGCCGGCCAAGGTCTCGAGCAATCGGGCCACGGGTTCTTCGTTATGCATCTCCGAACGGATCCCCTCCCATACCGGGAATTCAGCAAAGCGGATACAATATAGCGACCCACTTCCGGAGCCCCCGTTTGCGCTTTCCGACCCTCTGGCCCCTTGGCGTGCTCGTCGGCGTCGGCTCGGCGGCCGCCCAACCCGGCCCGATCCGATACGATGTCTACGTGTTCGGAGTTCGCTCCGCGGAACTCACGATCACCGGCCCGGTGAGGACGCCGACCTATTCGATCCGAAAGAAAGGGTTCGCCTCCAATACTTGGTCCGCCGTTCGGTCGGTCCCGGTGGCGGCGGTCGCCGCCGACACCGGTTTTCTCCTCTGGGGATCGATCCGGGAACTCCCGGCCCGGATCGCGGGGCTCGCGCGGGTCGACTGGAAGTCACTCGAACTGGTCGGTTGGCCGGACCGGACCACGATCTATGAGCGGACCCGGGAGCTCGACGCGACCGTGGCCGGTGTCCCCCGCCGAGGCACCCGATGGAATAAACGGAACGCCAGCCGACCGATGGATTTCGTGTTTGGTCCGGCCAACGAACTGATCGCGGGGATCGATCCCCGATCCGATGTCGTGATGGTGCGCCGGGGTTTCGAGGAATTCACCACGGTTGCCGCCTGGAACGATCCCACGATGTCGCCGGCCAAGTACGGTTTTGAAGGCCTCGGCAAACAGATGGTGCCGGTAGCGGAGGGCGTCCGGTTGGCCACTTTGGTGTACCTACCCACCGGCCGTGCCAAGGGACCTTTCCCAACGGTATTCATCCGCACGCCCTACGGAATCACCGGCCTGATTGACACGTATTGGCATTACGCCGCCCGCGGCTATGCGGTCGTGCTCCAGGCGGCCCGCGGCACCAGCTTTGGCGACCCCGCGGCCCGTTCGGAAGGTGAACTCGAGTTGATGGTCAACGAACCCGCCGACGGCAAGGCGGCGCTCGAGTGGATCACCAAACAACCCTGGTCCGACGGCAAGATCTGCATGCAGGGCGGATCCTACGTCGGGTACACCCAGTGGACCGCGGCGATGGCGCGGAACCCGGCGCTCAAGTGCCTGGTGCCTGAGGTCTCGATGGGGACCGCCTTTGCCGACCAGCCCTTCGTCGGCGGCGGGATGCTGGTCGGGATGGCGTACTACACGTTCTTCATGCACGACCGGAGGTTGCTCCCGGGTCGAACCTGGACCGATGTGCTGGCCCACCGCCCGCTCGTGGCGCTCGACGATTTCGGATCGGGTCAGAACATTCCGAATTGGGACAGCCAGGTCCTGAACGCCACCAATGGGCCGTTCTGGAAAAACCAGGATTGGCATCAGGCCGGGGTCCGCCCCGAACTCGGCACCTTCCAAATCAGCGGTTGGTTCGACGACGACTTGCCGGGCACCCTGAGCAATTGGGCCCTGATGGAACGGATCGGGACGGCCCCGCAACGCCTGCTCCTTGGTCCGTGGAAGCATGGCTACAACCTGGATCGAGCCCTGAACGGCTACAGCTATGGACTCGACGCCCTGCGGGATGATATCTGGGTGTTGAAACAGCAGTGGTACGATCATTTCATGAAAGGCATCGACAACGACGTCACAAAGAAACGGGTCGAATACTTCGTCTTGGGTGACAACGAGTGGCGGACGGCAACGTCGTGGCCGCCGAAAGAGGTGGATCAGCAGACGTGGTACTTCCATAGCGATGGCCGCGCCGACCGGAGCTTCACCTCTGGCCGGTTGACCCGCGAAGCTCCGACCGGCCATCAACCGGCGGAGCGGTACCAGTATGATCCAAAGAACCCGGTGCCCAACTGGATGAGCTTCGAACAGATGCAACGATGGGAGGACGTCCAGACCTTCCAGTGGGATATGAAAGATCTCGAAGCCCGTCACGACGTCGTGACCTTCACCTCCGCCCCGCTCGAGAAGGATTTGACGATCGCCGGCGACATCCTGGCCGTCGTGCACGCGTCCACCGACGTCAAAGACACCGACTGGTGGGTGCATGTCTCCGACGTCGACCCCGCCGGCCGGTCGAACCGGCTGACGCTCGGATCGGTCCGGGCCCGGTTCCGGAACCTGGATGACCCGAGGCTCCGGAGCCAAGGCTCGAACTACGCCCGCGAGGAGTTGCTATCCGGCAACCCCGCCGACATCGTGAAATATCAGATCGGGGTGAAGGGCGTGGCCAATACCTTCAAAAAGGGCCACCGGATCCGGGTGGCCATCATGAACGCGCTCGACAACTATACCTTTCCGAACTCCAACACCGGGGGCGACGAGGCGCGGGTGACGGAGACCACGATCGGGAACATGGCAATTCATCATACCAATGTGTATCCGAGTCATGTGGTGTTGCCGGTGCTCGGCACTCGGCGCTCGGCACTCGGCGCTCGGCCAACGGAGGGAAAATGACGGCTTCGCGGCGGTCCTTTGTGCAGGCGGTGGCGGCTACCGGCGGAGCGCTTTCGTTGGGGTGGCACCGCCGCCTCTTGGCGGCGGATGAACGGCCTCGGAATGGCGCGCCGCTCGACATTCTGATTCTTGGGGGCACTGGGTTTACCGGTCCCCATCAAATTGCCTACGCGGTGGCGCGTGGGCACCGGGTGACGGTGTTCAACCGGGGGCGGCGTCAGGCGGATTTGCCAAAGGGCGTCAAGCACTTAGTGGGCGACCGGAACGACAACTTGTCGGCGCTCAAGGGCACGGCCAAGTGGGACGTCATCATCGACAACCCGACCACCTTCCCCCGGTGGGTCAAGAGCGCCGGTGAAGTCCTCCAGGGCCGAACCGAGCAGTACGTGTTCATCTCGACCCTGTCGGTCTATGACAAGTGGAACGTGGCCAATATGGACGAGAACGCCCCGCTCGCCACGATGCCCGATCCGGCCAGCGAGAGCATGCAGTACTACGGCGCCATGAAGGTCTTGGCCGAAAAGGAAGCCGGGAAGTGGTATCCCGACCGGGTCACGGTGATCCGCCCCGGCTTGATCGTCGGACCGCGCGACGAAACCGACCGATTCACCTATTGGCCGGTCCGGATTGCCCGGGGTGGTGAGGTGCTCTGCCCGCCCGGGGCCGACGCCGCCCAGATCATCGACGCCCGCGACTTGGCGGAGTGGACCATTCGAATGTGCGAGGACCGGAAGTACGGCGTGTTCAACGCGACCGGCCCGCGATCGAGCCTCTCGCAACTCGAAATGCTCGCCGGCATTCGGGCCGCCATGCCCGGGAGCCTCGACATTCGGCTGACCTCCACCGACACCGCCTTTCTCGAGGAGCAGAAGGTCCGGCCCTGGGCCGATCTCCCGGTCTGGATTCCGAACCAGGGCGACACACTGTATTGGGGGAAGGCCAACATCGAGAAGGCCGTGGCGGCGGGCCTCACGTTTCGTCCGCTCGCGGTCACGGCCGCCGAAACACTCGCCTGGCACCGGACCCGCCCGGTGGAGCAACAAGCCAAGATGCGGGCCGGCTTGACGGCCGAGCGGGAGGCCGAGGTCCTCAAAGCCTGGCACGCGAGGCCGATCCGCTGAGCTCGAACCGTCCGCTGACCCGCCTGCTGCAGCGGGCGGTCGACGTCCGGGAGGAGGAGGTGTCGGCCCTCCTCCTTGCCTGCGGGTATTTCTTCTGCCTCTTGGCGGCCTGGTACATCATGCGGCCGCTTCGAGAGCAGATGGGCGTCGCGGGCGGGACCCGGAATTTGCCGTGGCTCTATACCGGAACCCTGCTGGCCACCTTGGCGCTCCATCCGCCCTTCGCGGCTCTGGTGGCCCGGCTTCCCCGGCGGACGTTCATCACCATCTCGAATCGGTTCTTCGTCGCCAACATCCTCGGATTCTTTGCCCTGTTCGAGTTGCTCCCGCCGACCAGCCTGGTCTGGGCCGGGCGGGTGTTCTTCGTGTGGACCAGCGTCTTCAATCTGTTCGTCGTCTCGGTGTTCTGGGCCTTCATGGTGGACGTGTTTCGGACGGAGCAAGCCAAGCGGTTGTTCGGCTTCATCGGCGTCGGAGGGACGTTAGGCGGCATCGTCGGCGCCGCGGTCACGGCGGTGCTCGCCGAACCTCTGGGCCCGACCCGCCTGTTCCTAGTTTCGGCCGCAATGCTCGAGGTGGCGGTCCAATGCGTCCGGCGGCTGAGCGCCAATCGGGCCGCGGCCGTCGCGGCCGGGTCCTCGGGGCTCGATCGATCCGAGGCCGAGCAGGTCATCGGAGGCCGGACCCTGGCCGGCATCACCCACGTCATCAAGAGTCCGTATCTCCTGGCCATCTGTGCCTACATGTTGCTCTTTACGATCGGCTCCACCGTCCTCTACTTCCAACAGGCTCAGATCGCCGAACGAAACTTCACCGATCGGGCCACCCAGACCGCATTCTTTGCCCGGATCGACCTCGCCGTCAGCCTTCTGACCCTCCTGACCCAGTTGTTCCTGACCGGCCGTCTCATCAAGGTCCTGGGCGTCGGTGTGACCCTCGCCCTGATGCCGGCCTTGTCCGTCATTGGGTTCCTGATCCTCGGTACGGCACCGGTGTTGGCGGTGTTCGTCGTCTTCCAAGTTCTTCGCCGGGCCGGCGAATATGCCGTGGCCCGGCCCTCTCGAGAGGTGCTCTATACTGTTTTGTCCCGCGAGGACAAGTACAAAGCCAAACACTTCATCGACACCTTCGTCTATCGGGGTGGCGATCAGGTCGGGGCCTGGAGTATGGCGTTGATGACAGCCCTCGGCCTCGGACTCGCTGGCACCGCCTACGTCGCGGCCCCGCTCGCCGCCCTCTGGCTCGCGATCTCGATCTACCTTGGCCGGCGCCACGCCCAGGTCGAGCGGGGCTGACCCTGACCATTCAAGGCGCCTGGTACACCGCCACGCCCGCTCGGTAAGTGGCCCGGAGGGAGCCCATGTCGGCGCCGTCGTCAGTCAACGGATCCCGATCGAGCACGACGAAGTCGGCGGCCCGTCCCACGGAGAGCATCCCGAGCGACGCCGACCACCCGCCCACGTCCGCGGCCCCGGTCACGTGGCACCGGATGCCCTCCGCCACCGACACCCGCTCGCCCGGAGCGATCGGGGGTTCACCGGCCCCGGCCCGGGCCACGGCGGCGCGGACACACCGGAGCGGGTCGAGATTCCTGACCACCGGCGCGTCGGAGGAGAACGCCGTCGGAATGCCCCGGTCGAGGAGCGATCGCACCGGATAGCACTGCTCCAGATACGCGGTGTCGAGCGCCGTCCGAAAGTTACGGCCCAGCTCATCGAGGAAAATCGGCTGGGTCGCGACCGCGACGCCCAGATCGCGAATCCGGTCCTTCTGGGCCTCGGTGGGGAGACCGAGATGCTCGATCCGGTGACAGAGCCCGTCCGGCACCTCACTCGCGAACCGCTGGTAGCCATTCAGCACCAGATCGATGGCCCGGTCGCCAATAGCGTGGGTGGCGATCCGAAACCCGCTCCGAACCGCCCGGGCCCCCGCCGACTCGAACAGTTCGGCATTCAGTCGAAGCACCCCGTGATAGTCGGTGCCAAGGTAGGGACGGCTGAGGGCGGCCGTTCCGCCTGAGAGGCCGCCGTCGGCAAAAAACTTGATGGTGTCGATCACCAGACTCTCCGACCGGTACGGCTCCGGAAGCGGGAGCGCCTCAGTGGCCCCGTCCGGAATCCCGATCGCGAACGCGTTGACCCGAATCGGCAGCCCGCCCTCGGCGTCGAGCGCTCGATAGCACCGCATCAACTCAGGGCCGACGGCGGGATCGGAGACCGCGGTAATCCCATGGCGGAGCATCTCCGCGGCCGCCCGCCGGATCATGGTCTGGTATTCGGCGGCGGTGATCCGGCTGGCCAGCCCGGCCACCAGACCTAACGCCGTTTCGGTAAATACCCCAGTGAGCCGGCCCCGAGCGTCCCGGCGGACCTCCCCGCCCAGAGGGGCACTGACCCGGTCGTCGAGGGCACATGCGGCGAGCCCCGCGGAATTGACGACGGCGATATGGGCGCAGGTTCGGAGGGCATGGATCGGCCGGCTCGAGTCGACCTGATCGAGATCCGCTCGCGTGAGCAACCGGCCCTCCGCCAACGAGGCCTCGTTGAAGCCGCGGGCCCGAATCACCGGCAGGTCCCCCCGGGTGGCCGCGAACTCGGCAATCCGGCGCTGGACCTCGCCGATCGAGCGGCTGCCCCTGAGGTCGACGGTGAAGTCGAGCAGGTCGCCGACCTTCCAGAGGTGGACGTGGGCGTCGATGAACGCTGGCAGCACCACCCGTCCCTTCAGATCGACGACCCCGTCTCCCTGGTCCGGAGGATCCAACTCGGTTATCCGGCCGCCCTTCACGGTAAACCCCGCCGCTCGCGGGCGCCGGGGATCGAGGGTGTGGACCACGCCGTTGATGAATCGCATCGTCACCCGGCGTGTTTGGCGATGGCCGCTTCCAAAACGTCGAGTCCTTCCGTGAGTTGCTCGTCGGTGATCACAACGGGCGGGAGGAGCCGGATACAATTCGAAAACAGACCGGCCCGGATCAGCACCAGGCCGTTGGCGACCCCCTCCCGGATGATCTTGAGCGTTCGGTCCGGATCCGGCACCTTCGTGGTTCGGTCCTTGACGAACTCGACCACTCGCATCGCACCGACGCCACGGACATCACCGATGACGCCGAATCGGACTTTCCAGGCCTCGAGCCGAACCCGGAGTTGTTCTCCGATGGCGGTGGCGCGGGCCAGAAACTCAGGGGTGTTGATGATCTCCAGGGTCCGAATGGCGGCCACGGCGGCCACCGGGCTCCCGCCGTAGGTCCCGCCAATCGCTCCGAGATGGGGGGCATCCATCAGATCGGCCCGGCCGGTGACGGCGCTGATCGGCATCCCGGAGCCCAACGACTTGGCCATGGTGATCATGTCGGGCGCCACGCCGGCATGCTCGATCGCAAACAGCTTGCCGGTCCGGCCGAACCCGCACTGGATTTCATCGGCAATCATCACGATCCCATGCTTGGTGCAGAGATCGCGAATCTTCTGGAGGAACCGGGCGGGCATCGGCACGAACCCAGCCTCACCTTGAACCGGCTCGATCAGAATTGCGGCCACCGCCTCGGGGTCCACTTGGGCGATCAAGGCATGGTCGAGATTGTCGCAGCAATAGTCGAGGAACTGCTCGGGTGTCATCCCGGCCGGCGTCCGATACAGATTGGGAGCCGTCAGCCGGTAGATCTCCGAGGCGAACGGCGCATACCCCTTCTTGAACAGCGAGTACTTGCTGGTCAAACTCATCGTCAAGTGGGTCCGGCCGTGGTAGCCGCCCTCGAAGACGATGATGGACGGCCGCTTGGTGGCGTACCGAGCGATGTTCACGGCGTTCTCGACCGCTTCGGCGCCCGAATTGGCCAGAATCGTCTTCTTGGGGAAGTCTCCCGGGGTGACCCGGTTGAGCGCTTCGGCCAGTTCGACATAGGGGGTATTGGTGGTGACGAGGGCGCAGGTATGGATGTACTGGTCCAGTTGTGCCTTCATGGCCTCGACGACGCCGGCCGGACGGTGGCCGGCATTGACGACCCCGATCCCTCCGGCAAAATCCAGGAACACGTTGCCGTCGACATCGTGCACCACGGCCCCCTCAGCCCGCTCCACGACGATCTCGGTGGATTTGGCCAGTCCGGCCGGCATCGCAGCCAACCGCCGATCGAGAATGGCCCGAGCGCGGGGCCCCGGCACCGTCGTACCCAAACGAATCGTTCCCATGTCACACCGTGTGGTTGGCGGAAAGAACCAAAAGGACCCCGGCATTGCCGCAGGTCGGATCCTCGAGATAATTGCGCACCAGACCTCGGGCCTCGAATCCAATCCGGAACTGAAGCCCGATGGTCGGGTCGTCGACCCGGCCGGCCACGACCGCCTCGTAGTATTGGTCGAGCGACATCTGGTGCTGGTATGCCTCGTAGCCGTTGAGCATCCCAACCGTGTACTGGCCGGCCAAACCCAACTCGGCGACGAGCGTTTGGCGGGCGCGGTACAACAGCCGGGCGATCCCGCGCCCACGATAGTCGGGATCGATCATCAGGTCGAGCCCATAAAGCCAGGCCCCGCCGGGATCGTGGGTCCCGATCCAGAGGTGGTCCGAGATCTCGAGGTAACTGTGCGGATCGCTCCGGAGCGCGCACCGCATCGAGGAGGTCGAGGCGATGACCCGATCGCCGTCGAGCCCGACGAACTGCCCTTCCGGAAACACTTCGAGGTGACGCCGGAAGTGGCGGGCGGTAATGATCTCACTGGGCGCGATCCGCGGAAACACCTTCCGCTGGAGCGCCTCCAGCTGATCGGCAAAGCCCGCCTCCGACCGGCGGACGATGAGGCCGGCTGACTGATCGGGGACTGTCATCGGCTACAGCAGGTAGCCAGCCGCGAGATAGCCGATCGCCGACAGGCCAAACGCCAAGGCCGCATACGGAAGCTGGGTCAGTCCATGCTCGACGTTATTGCATTCGGTGCTGGTGGCCGAGAGCACCGACGCGTCGGAGTAGAAACAGGCGTGCGATCCGAAGGTCCCGGCCGAGACGACGGCTCCAAGCGACAGCCAGGGGTGGATGCCGAGCGACCCGATCAACGCCACCACGATCGGGACCGCCACCGCATACACCCCCCACGACGACCCGGTGGCGAACGAC
>JANPEL010000456.1:0-13376 GCA_031431925.1 Gemmatimonadota bacterium
GCCCCGCAATCGCAGGCAATGGCCGACGAATGGTACTGCATGATCTTGACGAGGTCCGCCTCGATCCCGAAGCCCAGGATGGCCCAGGGCGACTCGGTCTCTAGAACCTTGACGACGGCGTCACCGGGGGAGGCCGCCCCCACCTCACGGATGATGTCGGAGAGCCGGCGGGTGCCCAAGACCATGATCGATTCCGGCCCGTTGAACCGGGCCTTGATGGCCTCGTCGGATTCCTTGACGATCCGGACCCGAAGCGCCGGGTCCTTAAACCGGGTCCGCATGGCTTCGGTGCCGCCATCCTGGGCCCAACCCGGGATGATCAGGGCCGAGAGGGCGGTCTGGCCGGCCAGGTAGGGATACACATCGGCCGCCAACCAGCGGCCCTCCGCCGACGACCGGTTCATCATCTCGATCACGGCGGCCGCGGTGCCCTGCTCGTGCCCCTGGATCTTCATGTGGGTAAACTGGCCGACCAAGCCCGCCCGCTCGCCGATCAGCCGGGTTTCCTCGACCCCGGCCCGAGAGCTGTATCCGCTTTCAGGGGTGGACCGGTCGTGGTTTGGAAAGAAGGTCCGCCACCGGCCGGCCGGCTTGAGGATCTCGACCACTTCGTCGGTCGTGGCGAAGTAGGCGGGTTTGTAGTCGAGCCCCGAGGCGACTCCGAACGCCCCCGCCCCCAAACCCGCGAGGATCAGCGATTGCATTTTTTCCACTTCAACAGAGGACGGACGTCGGTTCGTAGGTCCCATCACACTCTGCCACACTGAGTTGAACCCGATGCTGGCCGCGACGTTCAGCGCGAGATCCCCGCGCTCAATCGGTCCGAGTTGAGCGACCAGGTCGGTCGGTCCGCCGCCATCGGCGTTGAGCAATTCGGTCGTGACCCCCTGGGTCAGCATGTTGACCGCCGTCGGTAGCGCAGCCGGGCTCGCATGGCTGTGAATATTGATAAACCCGGGCGCCACCATGAGGCCGCGGACGTCGAATTCGGTGGCGGCCCGAACCCCGGCAAGGTTCCCAATCCGGGCAATCCGGCCACCACTGATCGCCACATCGGCCCCAAATCGAGGCGCCCCAGAACCGTCGACAATCGTGCCGCCCCGGAGAATGGTTTCGTAACGGGGCAACGGCAGCGCCTGGAGCACCTGATCGACGAACCCGTCGAGGTCCCAATCTCGGCCCGGGGTATAGCCGAGCCGGACGACGACCAGGCCTCGGGACGGAATGACCGCTACGTTCTGCTGATCGTAGCCCATGAAGAAGAAGGCGTCAGCCGGGAGCCGTTGGTGGGGCCGCTTCCCATTGGCCCCCCCGGCATTGATCCAGACCTGGGCTCCGTACCCGCCGGTCGAATCCGCCTTGGCCGGGGAGGCCGAATACTTGACCCACCCTTCGGGCAGGATCCGGACCCCGTTCCAGACCCCGTCGTTCAAGTACAGCTGTCCGAACCGGGCCCAGTCGCGGGCGCTCGCGAACATGAACGACGACCCCACAAACGTCCCCGAAGGGTCCGGCTCCAGCACGGCCGTGTGCATGCCAAGCGGCTCGAACAGAGTCCGGCGGGGGAACTCCTGGTAGGCGCTGTCGTTGCCGATCGTGTGCCGAATGATTCGCGAGATGATGTTGGTGGTGCCGCTTGAATACGACCAGCGGGCGCCGATCGGGTCGGCCAGCGGGCGGCTCGCGGCAAACCCGCCGGCGTCGTGGGTCAGGAAGAGATCTCGGGCCACATCGCTGGTTCCCAGACTGTAGCTCTCGTCGAACGCCAGACCCGAACTCATTCGCATCAGGTCCTCGAGCCGGATGGCCGCCCGGGGGTCGCCCGCCTGCTGCCACTCCGGCACCGCCGCCGGACGATCCAGGGCCACCTTGCCCTGCCGGACCAGAATCCCGATCAGGGCATTGGTGACGCTCTTGGTCATCGACCAGCCGAGCTGCGGCGTCGAGGCATCGTAGCCCTTCGCGTAGCGCTCGGCCAGGATCCGCCCGTTCCAGGCCACCACGATTCCCCGGGTCTGTTTCGGTTGGGCCGCCGTCGGCTCAGCGAAAGCCCAGTCGAGGGCCGCCCGGAGCTTGGCGGCGTCGACCCCCTCGGGCAGTCTGGTGGTATCGATCCGTTCACCGGCGGGCCAGAGCGCCTGGGAACGAACCATCGGGCTGGCACGCCGGGCCCGAGCCGGGCCGGCCTCCGGCATCGAATCCGATCGCAGAGAGCAGCCAAGGCCGTCTTGCCAAACGGCCCGGCGGGACTCCGCCCCGGGAATCCAGGCCACCACCGAGCGGGTGGCGCTGTCGACGCGGTACGGGATCGGGGCGGCCAACTTGAGCTCCTGGCTCAACGCCTCGGCCGCGGACCGGTGGGAGACGAAGACCGTGGAGCAGAGCATCTTCGCGGCATATCCGGTCACCAGACCGGCCGGCGCCTGAGCCACCACAGGAGCCGCCGCCACGGCGGTCAGGAGCAGGGCGAGACCGGGTCGGTTCATGACGTCACTTCCAGATCGCAATCGTGTCGAGGGGCTTCCGGGTCAAATCGGGGACCAAAGCACCGGGCGCGGGATATCCGACCGGCATGACCAGCATGGCCTTCTCGTTGGCCGGCCGGCCCAACAGCTCCGCCAAGAACCCCATCGGATTCGGCGTGTGGGTCAAGGTGACGAGGCCGATCTGGTGGACCGCCGCAATGAAGAATCCCGCGGCGATGCCGCAGGACTCCTGGGTGTAGTAGTAGGTCCGCTTCGACCCATCGGACTTGACCCCGTAGGCCTGGCGGAACAACACCACCACCCAGGGCGCGTCGGTCAAATGAGGTTTGTGCTCATCGGTGCCGAGTGGCGCCAGCGCCTCGACCCACTCTTCGGGGGCCCGGCCGTGATAGAAATCGTGTTCCTCGAGCTCCGCAGCCTCCCGGATCTTTCGCTTCAGCTCGGGATCGGACACGGCCACGAACGTCCACGGTTGCTGGTGGGCGCCACTCGGCGCCGTGCCGGCCACCCGGAGCGCGCATTCGATCAGGTCCTTCGGCACCGGTTCAGTGGAGAAATGGCGGGTGGTACGCCGCCGATTCATCTCCTCGTAGAAAGCCCGGCCCTGTTGCCGGGACGCCTCGAGCGACTGGCGGGTGAACACCAGTGGCACGAACGGATGGGCCTTCCCGGCAAACTGCGATGCGGTGGTATCACTCATGGTCTCAGCGAGTTTGGGGAAAGCCAAGGTTGACCGAACTGGTGGCCGGGTCGGGCCACCGGCTGGTGACGACTTTGCCACGAGTGTAGAAATGCACCCCATCGGGTCCGTAGATGTGCGTATCGCCGAACAACGAATCTTTCCAACCGCCAAACGAGTAATAGGCCACCGGCACCGGGATCGGAACGTTGATCCCAACCATGCCGCAGGTCACCTCGGACTGAAACCGCCGGGCCGCCCCACCGTCCCTGGTAAAAATCGCGGCGCCGTTCCCATACTGATTTTGGTTGACGATGTCGAGCGCCTCCTCGTAGGTCGCGGCCCGGACCACCGACAGCACCGGGCCGAAGATCTCGTCCCGATAGACCGCCATGCTGGGCGTGACCCGGTCAACCAGCGACACGCCGAGGAAGAAGCCCTGGCCCGCAAAGGTCTGGCCCCGGCCGTCGGTCACCACGGTGGCCCCTTCCTGCTTGGCCAGGTCGAGGTAGGAGGCCACCTTGTCGCGATGCTCCTTGGTAATCAGCGGGCCCATTTCCGCGGTCGGATCAGTACCCGGCCCGATCTTGATCCGGCCGAGCCGAGCGGCGATCGCCTCGACCAAGGCATCGGCAATGGAACCCACCGCCACCACCACCGAAATGGCCATACATCGCTCACCGGCCGATCCGTACGCCGCACTGACCGCCGCGTCCGCCGCCGCCCCGAGATCGGCGTCCGGCAGCACCACCATGTGATTCTTCGCTCCGCCTAACGCCTGGACTCGCTTTCCGGCGGCGGTGCCCCGCTGGTAGATGGCCCGGGCCACCGGGGTCGAGCCGACGAAACTGATGGCCTGGACCGTCCGATGGTCGAGTAACCGGTCCACCGCCACCTTGTCTCCCTGGACCACGTTGAGCACCCCGTCGGGGAGGCCGGCCTCGGTCAGCCACTTGGCGAGCACCAACGCGGCGGAAGGGTCCTTCTCCGACGGTTTCAGGATGACCGTATTGCCGCAGGCAATGGCGTTCGAAATCATCCAGAGCGGAACCATGGCCGGGAAGTTGAACGGCGTAATCGCGGCGACGACCCCAAGCGGCTGGCGGATCGAATAGACGTCGACCCCGGTCGACACGCCTTCGCTGTAGCCGCCCTTCAGCAACTCCGGAATTCCCGCCGCAAACTCGACGTTCTCGATGCCCCGAGCCACCTCGCCGGCCGCGTCCGACGGCACCTTCCCATGCTCCTGGCTGATGACATTGGCCAACTCGGCCCGCCGCTCCACCAGGATGTGACGGAACCGAAAGAACACGTCGGCGCGTTTGCCCAACGGGGCGGCGCTCCACGACACCGCCGCCTTGGCCGCGGCCGCGACGGCCTCATCGACCTCCTCGGCGGAGGCAAAGTCGACCGCGGCCTGCTGCTCGCCGAGCGCGGGATTGAAGACCGGCCCGCTCCGGCCGGAACGACCCTTGACCTCGCGGCCGCCGATATAATGAGAAATCGTTCGCACGGATAACCTATTGGCAGTAGTGACGGGCGGTAGCCGCGAGAACGTCCGCGGTCTGATAAACACTTTCCAGATCGACCCATTCGACGGCCGCGTGGGCCCCGGCGCCGGTCGGGCCGAACACCACGGTCTCGACGCCGGCGGCAGCCAGCAACGCCGAGTCCATCCACGGGGTGTCGCCCACCATCTTGGGCGGCGAGCCCAGCACGCTGGCAGCGCCGGCGGCCAACGAACGAACGATGCCGGCCTCGGGCGAGACTTCGAACGGCTCCCGCGCAAAAAAACATTCCACCCGAGACTGAAAGCCGGGATCCTCGGCCTCGAGTTCGGACCGGAGCGCCTGGATCTCGGCCATCGCGCTGGCTTCGGTTTCGCCGGGGATGGTCCGCCGCTCGATCTCGAGCCGGCAATTCGCCGCGTAGGTGCTGAGCCCGGTGCCACCATGGAGGGTCGCGGCGTGAAGCGACGGCGGGCCGACCAATCGGTGGGCCGGCCGGCGCCGGAGCGCTTGCTCCAACCGATCGAGGCGGCCCAAGAACCGCCCCATCCGCATATTCGCGTCAAGGCCTTGGTCGACCTTGCTCCCATGCGCCGCCCGGCCCTGGGTTTCGACCGCAATCCAGAGGTACCCCTTGTGGGCCAGGCAGATCTCGAGCGCGGTCGGCTCGGTGACGATGGCACCGTCGACCTTGATCCGTTGAACCAAATCGGCGGTGCCGCAGCTGCCGTACTCCTCATCAGCCACCACGGCCACGATCACGTCCCCCCGAAGCCGGGCGCCGCTGTCCTGGAGCAGCTTCACGGCGGTGATGCTGGCCGCCACACTGCCCTTCATGTCGAAGGAGCCCCGCCCATAGAGCTTACCATCCCGCACGGCACCCGAGAACGGCTCCGCCATCCCGTCGACCTCGACCGTATCGTAGTGGCCGTTCAGCATCAGACTCTTCCCGCCCCCGGTGCCCCGAAGACGACCGGTGACGCTGATCCGACCCGGTTCCGGCTCGTACCGTTCGACCTCGAGGCCGAGTTCACCAAGTTGTGCCGCGGTGTACTCAGCGATCTCGCGCTCGCCCGGCGCACCGGGCACGAGTTTGGGGTTGACCGAGTTGATTTGAACCAAGCGCTGAAGGGTGGTCAGGCAATAGGCTCGGCACTCGGGGCTTGGCACTCGGGGCTCGGCGGTGAGAAGGTTGGGGGGAAGGTAATCAGGGGAGTGGGGTTGGTTTCAGGTGGCGGTTGAACCAGGCTAGGGAGCGGGTGATCCGGTCCGGGACAGCGGAGGCAACCGTCAGCACCATCCCGAGCGAGCGGTAGAGAGCGGCCATGAATCAGACCAGTGTTGGGGGGAGGAAAACAGTCGGGGCGAGCTTCCGCCCGCCCCGACTTTACCGCAGTTGCTTCCGGACCAGAACCCTCAGGGCGTGTCGACGGTGCAGTCGGTCGGCTTGTAGTTCGAGTTGTTCTCCTCCGGCTGAGGCACGATCAGGGCGGCTTGGCCACCCCGGGTCAGGCCCTGCTTGTGGTACCCGCCGGTCGGGTACACCGATTCTTCCGCACGGCTGTACTGACGGACCAACCGGCGGAGGTCGCCGAGCCGGTGACCCGTCAAATACATCCAGAATGCCCGCTCGCGGAACGTCAGATCAACCCGCGCCGTCTGGTTGCCGGGATCGATGAGCGGCGTGAGCGCCGCCACCGTGGCCCGGGCGTCATTGAGCTTCTGCAGCCAGAGGGAGGTGTTGCTGGCCTGGAGGGCCGCCTCGGCTTCGATCAGCCGCGCCTCGACACCGGTCGCCATTGCCACCGGGGAATCGATGACGGGGTACTTCTTCTGCACGACCATTGGCGTGACCCCATCGTTCCGGGACGGACCGGTCGCGGTGAGGGGAATTCGCGGGTCGGCGGCACTGGCGAACGGCAGGCCGTTCGTCCCTTCCCGATCCGGGACCGAGTAGATGTCGCTGGCCGTCTGGAGCTGAATCTGATTGGACTGACGAGCCGGCGGCGCCGCATGGATGAAGTTGTAGACGTAGCTGGTCGGAACGGCCGCCACGGCGGTGGCCGCTTGGGCAAACTGGCCCTGGTTGAGCAGGGTCCGGCCCCGGAGCACCGCGATCAGATTCTGGATCCGGACATCGCCGGCGGCGTTGCTGGAGGCGGTCGTCAGCCGTTCGATCGCCCGGGTGAATAACTGGGCGGTCGTGAATGGCTGGCCGAGTTCCACGGCCGGGTCGCGCTCGGAAATCGGGGTACCCGAGCAGAACATCTCCCCGAACATCACGTAGCTCAAACCGGCCAACGCATACATCTCGCCGGTCCGAGCGTCATTGGCCGGCAGGCGGCGGGCGGCGCCCTCGAGGGCGGTCCGAGCCCGTTGGAGCGCGTGGAACGGCCCGCCGTTGCCCGAGGCGACACTGTTGGTGCTCAACACGCCCCGAAGATCCCACTCGCGAACAGCGGGCGGCGTGCTCGAATGCATCAGCTCGTCGACGAACATGCCGCCAAAGAGCACCAAACCGGCCCCGCCGGTCGTGGCGAACACGATGTCCGACACGGCCCCCGCGTACAGCGAGGCTTGGCCTTCCGGGGTTTCCAGCTTGTCCGGCGTAATGACGTCCGGTGTATCCGGCCGGAGGATATCGTCCTTCGAGCAGGCGGACACGAAGGCGGCGAGGAGCAAGGCGCTCCCGGCCACTCGGGCCACGCTCGTGAGTTTACTGGTCATGATCCGAAATTCCTTTTGATTTGGCATCGTTAGAAGCCAAGGTTGACGCGCAGGATGCCGATCAACGGCTGGGCCTGCTGGACGAAGTTGTAGTTCGGACCGTCGCCGGATTGAGTGTTGTTTTCCGGATCCCAACTCGTGAAGCCGAACTTCTTGAGCCAGAGGTTCCGGCCGGTCAACGCGATGTTCATCGTCCGGGCGCCGAGGACGCCGGCCAGCGCCTTGCTGGCGGTGTAGGTGATCGAGGCTTCGCGAAGCCGAAGGTGCTCGGCATTCTCCGCGTAGGCCCCGAAGGCCCGCGGACCCGCGATGGCCTTGGCCTGCTCTTCGAGCGACACCGCGGGATCGTGGAGGGCCTGGCAGTTCACCTGGAAGGCGCACTGGAACAAGCCGTTCACGTTGTGGGTCACATAGCCGCCGCGGTAATCGAACTGCCCGCCGATCCGGATCTTGTTGTTGAAGAGACCCAAGCTGGTGTTGACCGCCAAGTTCCGGGTCGGTACGGTGGATCCGTGGAACATCAAGGTGTCCGTCACCGTGATCTCGGTCGGGTCGATGGCCCCGTCGCCGTTCTTGTCCGAGAACGCGGTCAAACCCTGCCACCACAGCCCGAACATCGGATAGCCGGGGGTGTTCTTGAACCCGAACCCAACGATCGGCGGAACGCCGGGCGCCAATGACACCAGCCGGTTCTTGTTGCCGGAGGCTTCGACCTGGACATCCCAGGTCACTTTCTTGGTCTCGATAACCCGGGCGTTGATGGAGATTTCAATGCCCTTGTTGCTGACCACGCCGACGTTCTCGAGCCGGCTGGCCACGCCGCCGAGCGAGAACGGCTGGGTCCGGAGCACCAACGCGTCATCGGTCTTCTTGTCGTACAGCGTGAACTCGAGGTTGACCCGGTTGTTGAGGAAGCCGGCGTCGAAGCCGGTTTCGATTTCCCGGGAACGTTCGGGCTTGAGGTTGGGATCGCCCAGACCGCCGAGGGTCACGCCGGGAACCGACGGCTGTCCGAAGAGCGAGGCCGTCACCGGGGTGGAATAGGTCAAGGCATCGAGCGGTCGCGGCGACTGGCCGGTGGCGCCATACGCGGCCCGGACCCGGAAGCTGTTGACCAGCCCGGCATCCCGTGGCTCCATCACAACCCAGGAGCCGGATACCTTCGGGTAGTAGGCCGACCGAGCCGCCGCACCGAATGCGCTGTTATCGTCGATTCGAAGGGCGCCGGTCAAGAAGAGCCGGTCGTCGAGGCTCACCTGCTGCTCGACATACGTCCCGAAGGTGATGACGTCAGCGGTGCCCTCGGTCAAGCTCTTCTGGGCTCCGGCCGACAGGGAGACGATCCCGGGCGGCAGGATGTCCGCCTGCGCGTTGACGACGAACAGCTTGTCATGATTGTATTGGGCCCCGACCGAGGTCTTGGCGCCGATCCGGCCGGTCAGCGAGTACTGCGCCGTGCTGTTCAGGTCGACCGTGTACTTGGTGTCGACGGCCCTATTGAAGGTCCGCTTGCCCTGGTTTTCCGTGCCGCAGGTCAAGCAACCCTGGCCCCGGAGCACGTTCTGCTCGTCGGCATAGGTCAAGTAATCGATGCCGAAGGTGCCGCGGCTCGACAGCCACGAGAACGGCCGCCAGTTGATGGTGCCGCTGTTGATGAAGTGGTCGTTCTTCCGGTAGGTCTCTTCGCCGACCGAGTTGGCCGGCCGCGAAAAGCCGTAGCCCGCCGTAGTCGCGAACACCGCCGGATTGGCCGAGCCGAAGAGCGCGGTCCCGATCATCGATTGGAAGTTGTCGCCGGTCTGGGGCAACCGGATGTTATTGACAACGAAACCCGACGACACCGCGACCTCGACGTTGCTCCGCGGGCTGGCGTTCAGGTTGATCCGGAAATTGTACTTGTTGAAGTGGTTCGGGCGAGTCTGGGAGTGCGGCAGGTCGGCCACGTTGCCCAAGCCCCGCTTGGTTGCCAAGAAATCCGACTCGACGTCGGAGAGCTTCAGGACACCGGTCTCGAGCTCCGACTCGGCCGAGACGAAGTAGCGCATCACGTCGGTCCCGCCGGCCACACTCGCGCCAATCTGGTTTCGGAAGCCGGTGGTGAACGGCGTCGTGCCCGGCTCATTCATCAGCTCCAATTTGTAGCGCTGTTCGATCTGGCAGACGCCGGTCTTTTCCTGCCACGTGAAGCAGTCGGCGTTGGCCCCAACCCGCTTGTTGAAGTAGGTGCCCGGATACGTGTACGTGTCCTCGATGGCCCCGCCCTCGAGCCAGCTGCTCCAAAGCGGCGCCCCAGCCCGACCCCGCTTGGTCGTGACCCGGATGACCCCGTTGGCCGCCTGGGTGCCGTACAAGGTGGCCGCCGACGGACCCTTCACGATTTCGATGTTCTCGATCTCTTCCGGATTGAGGTCGTTCAGCTTCGACACCGTGCTGCCGCCGACGAAGGCGCCCGCAGGCGCGTCAGCCGCCACCCGGATGCCGTCGATGTAGAGGAGCGGATCGTTCGACAACGACACCGAGCTCAAACCGCGGATCCGAATCCGAGCCCCGGTGCCGCTGGTGCCATTGCTCTGGAGGACGCTCACGCCCGCCACCCGGCCAGTCAACACCTGGGCCAAGTTGGTGGTCGGCGCGGTCTCGACCAGTTGGGCCGCCTGGATCTTGCCAACCGTGTTGCCGAGCTCGCGGGTCGCTTGCTCACCGGTGGCGGTCGTCACGATTTCTTCGAGCTGGAACGGCACCGCCTTGAGGGTCCAGTCCAGATTCGTGTTCCCGGCCGGGCCGACGGTCGCCTGCTTGGTCTGCGACCCGTAGCCGAGCATGAAAACCCGGAACGTATGCGCGCCGCCGGTGACCCCACGGATCGTATACTGACCTTGCTGGTTGGTGACGGCATACACCTGCTGCGTCGTGGCCTGAACCCGAGCCCCGACCAACGGTTGGCCGTTCGATTCGTCGGTGACCTTCCCGGACACCGTCGCTTGTTGCGCAGCCGCCTGAGTCGTGACCAGAAGACCGAGTGCGAGCGCCAGAGCGCTTCGCATCCATCGCGTGACTGAACGTCGCATGAAATCCCTCGTGAGGTGTTGATCGAACCGCGGTCCAGAAATGACTTATCTTGCTCTTCGCCTTGCCGCCGTGTCAGATCGCTACGCGTCAAATCGACGCGCCAGGCCCGGATCCCGGACGGCGTTCGCCTGCTCAAAATGATGGCGTATGGATACAAATAACGATACGAGATTAATTCAGGATCCGCAAGTCGGATTTCGGGGCTTGGGCGTTGATCAGTAGACACCGGGCCGGCCCCGACCGTAGTTTCCCCCGATGCAACTCCTTGGAAAAACCGCGCTGGTCTGTGGGAGCACGCAGGGGATCGGGCTCGCGGCCGCGATGGCCCTGGCCGAGTCCGGCGCCAATGTCGTCCTGATGGCTCGGAGTGAGGAGCGCTTGGCTGCCACCCTGAGCCGGCTTCCCCGCCCCAACCAAACCCAAAGGCACTCGACCGCCTCCGCCGATTTCAGTCACCCAGCCAGCGCCGCCGCCGCGGTGGACCGGTGGCTTGCCGGCGGTGATTCCATTCACATCCTGGTCAACAACAGCGGGGGCCCCCCCGGCGGGCCGATCGTCGCGGCAACGGCCGAGGCCTTTGTCGCTGCGTTCCAGAGCCTGCTGGTCACCAGCCACCTGATCTCCCAAGCTGTGGTCCCCGGTATGAAGGCCGCCGGCTATGGCCGGATCATCAACGTGGTGTCCACCTCGGTCCGGCAACCCCTGAAGGGGCTCGGCGTTTCCAACACCGTCAGGGGCGCCGTCGCCAGTTGGGCCAAGACCCTGGCCGGCGAACTCGGCCCCTTCGGCATCACGGTCAACAATGTGCTCCCCGGCGCCACCCGAACCGGCCGGCTCGACGCCGTGATCGACAACCGCGCCCAGGCCACCGGCCACCCCCGCGAGAAGGTCGAAGCCGAAATGCTCGCCGAAATCCCGCTGGGTCGCTTCGCCGCCCCCGAAGAAATCGCCCACGCCATCCGCTTTCTCGCGAGCCCCGACGCCGCCTACATCACCGGTGTGAGCCTCCCGGTCGACGGCGGCCGAATCTCGAGCCTATGACCAGCCGAGTGCCGAGTGCCGAGCGCCGAGTGCCGAACTACATCAACGGCGCGCTCGTCGCCGCCGCCGCCGGGCGCTACCTCGAGAACATCGACCCGGCCACCGGTACCGTCATTTCTCTGGTGCCCGACAGCGACGAAACCGACGTCGCGGCTGCGGTGGCCGCGGCCGTGGCCGCGTTCCGCCCGTGGGCCGAGCTCCCGGCCTCGGAACGGTCCCGTTACCTCACCCGGATCGCCGACCGAATCGAAGCCCGGCTGGCCGAGTTTGCCCGAGCCGAGTCGATCGACACCGGCAAGCCGTTGGCGCTCGCCACCACGCTCGATATCCCACGCGCCGCGGCCAACTTCCGGTTCTTCGCCACGGCCATTCTCCACACCGCGGCCGAAAGCCACGCCACCGACTACTCCGCCATCAACTACACGCTCCGCCGGCCCCGCGGGGTAGCGGGCCTCATTTCGCCGTGGAACCTGCCGCTCTATTTGTTGTCGTGGAAAATCGCGCCGGCCATCGCGACGGGGAATACGGCGGTGGCCAAACCATCGGAACTGACGCCGACGACCGCCGCCCTGCTCGCGGAAGTGTGCCAAGAGGTCGGGTTGCCGCCGGGCGTCTTGAATCTGGTCCATGGCCTTGGCGCCTCGGCCGGCGCGGCGATCGTCGCGCACCCGGCCGTCAAGACCATTTCGTTCACCGGCGGCACCGCCACCGGGGCCACGATCGCCCGAAGCGCGGCTCCGGTGTTCAAGAAGTTGACCCTCGAACTGGGCGGAAAGAATCCCACGATTGTCTTTGGGGACACCGATCTCGACCAACACCTTGGATCGATCGTCCGGTCGTCCTTTGCCAATCAGGGAGAAATCTGCCTCTGCGGCTCGCGGATCTTGGTGGAGCAGTCGCTCTACGATCAGTTCGTGGCCCGGTTCACCGATGCGGTCGCGGCCCTGAAGATCGGCGACCCGCTCGAGCCGGGCACCGACCTCGGACCGCTGATCAGTGCCGGCCATCGGGACAAAGTGATGGGCTACATCGCGCTGGCGCGATCCGAGGGCGGCGTGATCATGACCGGCGGGGGAGCCCCAGCTGCGGTGCCCGCCCGGTGCGCCAACGGCTACTACGTGGCGCCGACCGTGATCACCAACCTCCCGATGGCCTGCCGCACCAACCAGGAAGAGATCTTTGGGCCGGTCGTGACCGTGATGCCCTTCCGCGACGAGGCCCACGCCATCGAACTGGCCAATGACAGCCCCTATGGATTGGCCGCCTCGCTCTGGACCAACGACCTGACCCGGGCCCATCGGGTGGCTGAGCAAGTGCAATGCGGAACCATCTGGGTCAACTGCTGGCTCCTTCGGGACCTCCGGGTCCCTTTCGGCGGGATGCGTCAGAGCGGCGTCGGCCGGGAGGGCGGCGACGAAGCGATCCGGTTCTTCACGGAGCCCAAAAACGTCTGTATCAAACTCTAACCAGGCATTCACCCATGTCGGACACGATCCGCTCAGCCCGCGCCCCCGCCCCGGTCGGCGCCTACCCCCACGCCCGCCGGGTCGGGAACCTGTTGTTTCTGTCAGGCATCGGCTCGCGGGTGCCCGGCACCAACGAGATCCCCGGCAACGTGGTCGACGCCGCCGGGGTGGTGGTGGCCCACGACATCGTCAAGCAGACCCACCAGGTCCTGACCAACATCCGGACCATCCTGGAAGACGCCGGCTCGAGCCTCGAGGACATCGTCGACATCACCGTCTTCCTGACCGACATGCAGCACGACTTCCCCGCCTTCAACCGAGTCTACGCCGAGTACTTCACCTCAAACCAACCGACCCGGACCACCGTCCAAGTCGGCGCCCTCCCCACCCCAATCGCCAT
>JANPEL010000457.1:0-1796 GCA_031431925.1 Gemmatimonadota bacterium
ACCGGCTCGGGCCGCCAGCCGCCTGAGGTCCACCTGCGCAGCAATCGCGTTTTCCCGGTTAGTTGGATGTGCATCCTCGTTCGTATCTTGTTGCCGGTTCCGGATTGGCTGTTGCGCACCGGGTCGCTTCTCTTGACCGGCAGACCTATTTGACACCCTTGAACGGCGGACCGATATTGTGTCGGTCGCCCCGACTAGCCGGCTTTATGGGGCGGCCCTACTACCGGGCTCCTTTGGGAGCCTTTTTGTTGTTGTGCCTGCCTGGAGAAGGGCCGCCCGGTGGACCGAGTCGCCGTCTTCGTTGACGCCGGGTATCTCTTTGCCCAAGGGTCGGTTGCGCTGTGCGGCCAGAAGCAGCCGCGGCGCAGCCTCGCGCTCGCCCACGAAGAAGCCGCGGCGGCTATCGAGGCGTTGGCCACCCGGCTTTCGGGGTTGCCGCTGCTTCGGATCTACTGGTACGATGGGACCTCCACGGGGCCCACGTCACAGCACCTCGCCCTCGCGCATTTGCCGAGGGTGAAAATGCGCTTGGGGTTCGTCAACAGCGTCGGGGAGCAAAAGGGCGTCGACTCCCTCATCGTTACCGACATGATCGCCCTGGCCAGGAACCGAGCCATGACCGATGCGGTCCTTCTGTCCGGTGACGAAGATCTACGTGTCGGGGTCCAACAGGCGCAGGAATTTGGGGTCCGAGTTCATCTGGTCGGAATCAGGCCAAGTCGCGGCAGCCAGTCACTATTCCTGCTCCAGGAGGCGGACTCGACGCTAGAACTCGACGTTCCGGATCTGGAGCCATTCCTATCCGTTCGACGCGCCGGGCCCTCGGTGGCGACACCCACCGAGCTGAGCCCCTCGGGGTTGGCTGATCCGATCACGGAAGTCGCCTATATGCTCGCCCGCGAGATTCCGACGGACGAGCTACCGGCACTCGTACTCGCGATCAGGGAACAGGGCCAAGTTCCGAAGGAGATCGACGCCCGGCTGCTTGCGAAATCTCGGGGCCGTCTCAAGGCGGCCCTTGACTCGTCCCAGAAGAAGCAGGCCCGCGTGGCCTTTCTCAAAGCGTGTCAACTGAGACTGGGAAGTTCCGACGATGGACGCTGAGGCGTTCTAAGTCAGCGCACTCGGCACTCGAAGCAACTGACGCAGCGACTCCGGCACCGCCCATCGACCAGCCGGGCCGGTTCGGCATTCCGCCGGCCGGTTTCTTGGCCCCGTCGATGTTGACGGCACAGAACACCGGCAGCCGCCGCCGGGCATGCATGGCGGTCGTAAAGTGGCGGAACGGGAGCAGGTATTTGGCGGGCTGGTCGAGCCGCGGGGCCAGCTCGTGAAGCAACGAGGCGCTGGGCTTCGGCAATGGGAGCAAATGGCCCTTGAGGAACCGCTCGTTGTAGCCCGAGGCCTCCGGAAAGACATCGATCTTCCGCCGCACCAGCTCGAATGGCTCGAACCCGTCAGACTCCGAGTGCCGAGCGCCGAGTGCCGAGTACCGAGAGTTCGTGGGCCGCGACAAGGGGCCGCTTTCGACCGAGCCGGCGGCCTTGGTGATGGCCTCGAGGGCGCGGGACGCCGCGGCCTGCCGGTCCCCTTGGCCAGTGGCGGCGATGTCGGCCAACCGAGCCAAGACCCGGCTGATCCGAACCCCTTCGTTCGACGTGTACCTGATGACCTCGTCCGGATCGTCAGCAGCGGCTGGCTTGCCGTTGGTCCGGAGGATGACCGTCTTGCCGTTCCGGATCGCGGTGGCCGGCACGCCCCGTCGGTGGAGGGCGACGACGAACCACTGATCGGAG
>JANPEL010000458.1:0-28218 GCA_031431925.1 Gemmatimonadota bacterium
ATCGGCGAGTTGACCAGTCAGGGCCGCGAACTGCCCGTTGATCTCATCGAGCTTGCGGATCAGATTCTCAGAAACAGCGGGGGGCATGAGTGGCTCACCCAGTACGGCTGGCACAGACAACGGCGAAGCGCAACAAACAACCGTGCCGCAGGGAATCGGCACGGTTGGTCAATGAGCGGGGGATCGCTACTTCTTCTTGGCGGTGTCGGGCTTCTTGAAATACTCGCCGGCGAACTTCTTCTGGAACTTCTCCACCCGGCCGGCGGTATCCACGACATAATGCACGAAGGTACCTCCCTCGATCCCTTTGGCCAGTAGGGCGGCCGGATAGGCCGGCGCCACACTGTTCGGATCGCGAACGACGGCGGAATCGACCTCGATTTCACTCAGTGCGGTTTCCTCGACCACCTCGGGGGCCGATGGCTCGGACGGCACCGTCACGGTGTCGCCCGCCGTACCGATCGGGAGCGTTTGCTCCGGCTGGTCGACCTTCGGCATCGGCTCTTCGGTGGCCCCGCCGGTGCCGGCGATCGCCGACCAGTCAATGGCCGCGCCGGGTGTCCGCCGACCCAGGTCCCGGTCGAGTGGGACCAAGAACACGGCGAGTTGGTCGAGGGGGCCCGGTCGGTCTTCGGACAGCACGGACCCGGTCGCGATGGCCCCGACGATCATCGCGTGGATCGCGAGGCTCATCAACGCCCCGATGTCGAATCTCGGGGGCGGGGGCGGTAGCAATTCGAAATGGGTCACCGAGGACACTCCTTGCGGATCAACACTAGGCCTCTGGTCCCGACGACGGCAAGGGCCTCGGGGTTTCGGTCGGGCCGGTTCGTCCCGGGGTAAAATAGTTTTATTTGACTAATAAAAGTAATTGTAGTAGATTCTGGTCGTGTCCAAAGATCCGGTCGCCCAACTGCTCACCGCCTACCCGGTCCTCCACCACGCCCTGCTCCAACGGGACGTTCGTGGCGGTCCGGGCGGGGTTGCGGTCACCGCCCACCAGCTCACGCTGCTCGCCCAACTCGATCAGGCGGTGGGCCGGACCCTGACGGACCTCGCCGTGGCGATGGGTGTGGCGCTTCCGACGATGTCTCTGTCCGTTGACCGAATGGAGGGCTTGGGTCTCGTCAAGCGGGAACGCGATCCGGGTGACGGGCGTCGCGTAGCCCTCCGCTTGACCGAGGCGGGGGGCCGGTTGGCCCGGAGCCGGTCGTTGCTCGACCCGGTGAGGGTCCGGGCCCTGCTTGCCTCCTTGAGTCCCACCGAGCGCACCGCCGGGATCGAGGCGGTTGTGGTCTTAGCGCGGGCCGCCCAGCGGCTCGGGTTGTCGTCGTCCGCGAGTCGTTCAGACCGCCATCCACGAGGTCGCTCATGAACCGTCGGCAACGCCTTCGTCGCGCCCGGATTCGGCTGCTCTGCTGGTTTGGCCCGCCCGGACTGGCGGCCCTGCTGTGGCTGGTCGGCCTCTTACTGCCGGCCCGGCATGTCGAGGAGGAGCGGACCGACTTCAATGTCTCGGCGGAAACGGTATGGGCCGTGTTGACCGACTTGGACGGGATGCCCACCTGGCGTCGCGGAATCCAGGCCTTGGAGCGGCTCCCGGACGTCGAGGGGCAGGTGCAGTGGATCGAGGTTCGATCGGCGGGACGCTCCACGACCTATCGGCGGATTGAATCGGTGTCGCCGCGGCGTCTCGTCGTCCAGTCGTCCGAGCCGGGCCGTCGGTGGGTCTATGACATTCGGGTGCTGGATCGCGGGAGCGAACTCACCGTTCGCGAGGAGCGAGAACTCAGGAACCCGATCATGCGGACGGTCCTTGGCATCTTCGGAGACCGGGCGCGCCTCAACGCCCTGACCGCCGACCTCGCTCGCCGGCTGGCGGGGCGACGAGACCAGTTGGCCTCGCGGGCAGCTGACTAGGGCAGGGGGTTGCGATCCGGCAACACGTTGCAGTGGATCAGCGCGCGCTCCAGGTAGATCTCGACCAAGTCAAAATGGAGGGTCTTGCTGCGATGGATCCACCGGGCGGAGCATCCCAGCGATACGGCCGCTGCCACGAGCGCCGCTTCATCAACCGCCAGCAGGTGGCAGGTCCGCCGCTCCCGAAACTTGAACAGGTTCTCGTGGACGGCAATTCCCCCTTGGGCCGCCCAGACTCGCGCCAGGGTGACTTCGCGGGTCTGAAAGTACCGCCAGGCGGCCCGGGGCTCAGTCATTCGGTGGCCGCCGACGATCCCGCTTGATGCCCGACCGGCGCCGCTTCTGCTCCAGTCTCCGGGCTTTTTCGGCTTTGGGGATTCGGGTTTCCTTCCGCCGTTTCGGGACCAGAAGCCCCCGGCCCACGAGGTCCTGGAGCCGCTCGCGGGCGGCCTCTTTGTTGCGAAGCTGGCTGCGGGAGTCCGAGGCCACGACGCGGATCCACCCCTCGGCGTCGATCTTCGAGGCCAGCTTCGTCAGCAAACGGGCGCGCTGATCGGGGGTGACCGCCGACGAGGCCCGGAGGTTCCACTGGACTTCGACCCGGGTTGATGAGGTGTTGACGTGCTGGCCGCCGGGTCCGCCCGAGCGGGTGGCCCGAAACTCCAGCTCGTGGTCCGGGATGAGCAATGGCGCCATAGCGGGCCAAAGTATAACCTCGCTTCCGTAGCCGGTTCGTGCCGTTACGTTTCCACCATGGAAAGCCTGAGGGGTTTGGCGGAGTGGTTTCGCGGCCGTGGCCGGGTGTTGCTTGGCTATTCGGGCGGGGTCGATTCCGCGTTGCTGGCGGTGGTTGGCACGCGGTCGCTCGGTCCCGACCGGTTCCTGGCGGTCCTGGGCCGGAGTGCTTCGTTTCCCGAAGTCCAGTGGCGCCAGGCCCGGTCGGTCGCAGACTTGTTCGGCGTGCCGGTTCTCGAAATCGACACCGCTGAACTCGCGAATCCACAGTATCGCGCCAACTCGCCCGAGCGGTGCTACTTCTGCAAATCGGAACTGTGGGCCCGGCTCGCGGAGGTTGCGGAGGCGTCGGGCTTCGACACGATCATCGACGGCACCCATGCCGACGACCTTGGCGAGCACCGCCCCGGAGGTCGGGCGGCGGCCGAACGCCGGATCGGTTCGCCGCTTGCCGAACTTGGCTGGACCAAGGCGATGATTCGCGAGGAGGCCCGAGTCCTCGGGCTGCCGATTTGGGATGCGCCGGCGGCACCCTGTCTGTCGAGCCGGATTCGCTACGGCTTGGCCGTGACCCCGGAGCGGCTCCGCCAGGTGGAACTCGGTGAGGAATTCCTGCGTACGCTGGGCGTTCGGGGCGATCTGCGGGTTCGCCATTACGACGACGTCGCCCGCATCGAGGTAAAGCCCGACATGTTTCTGCTAGTGGACACTCATTGGGCGGCCATCGAGTCGGGGTTCGCGGCCCTCGGGTTTGAGAGCGTCGAACGCGATCCCACCGGGTATCGGCGCGGGAAGCTCCTGCCGGTGGCGTCGTGAGACTCTTCATCGGGATTCCGCTTCCGGCACCGACCCAGACTGAGGTCGCCGCGATCCTCCGCCGGCTTCGGGCCCGCGAATGGCCGGTCCGTTGGGTCCGGGACAAGGGGCTTCACTTAACGATCAAGTTCTTCGGGGAGACGACCACCGACCGAGTCGATGCGATTGTCGAGATGCTCAACTTTGCCACCGAGGGCCTGCATCCGTTGACCATGACTCTCTCGGCCGGGGGCGTTTTCCCCTCCGTGCGTCAACCCCGGGTCATTTATCTCGGCATCGATCCGGAGCCGAGCCTCGAACTGCTGCAGGACCGGGTGGAGCGGGGCGGAGAACAACTCGGCTACCCGCCCGAGGGGCGCCCGTTCCGCCCCCATCTCACGCTTGGTCGGGTTCGCGAGGGGCATCGATTGCCGGAGGGTTGGCAGGCCGACGTCGAGGGGATTCCGGCCGGCGAGGCCTTCTTGGCCGACCGGGTGGTGTTGTTCGAGAGCGAGCTGACGCCCGCCGGGCCAACCTACGCGATTCGGCACGAGGTGGTCCTCACATGATTTTGAGTTGCCTGGCGTGGCCCGCTCGCCTGATGGGCACCGCGTTGCTGGTCGGGATCGGGTATGTGGGATGGGTCAATCGGGCCGAAGTCCGGCGCTGGGTCCACCGCGCCACCGCCGCGCCCACGCCGCCGCCCGACGACACGGTAACCCCGGCCGAGCTTCGCCGCCGGGCCGAGGCCCGGCTCGATTCGTTGGCCCGGGGTCGGGCAGATTCGGTCGTCCTGACACCCCGGGAGGTGGCCACGATGGTGGTGGCGGAGGTCGACCGGCGGGCGGTGGGCGTGGCCGACAGTGTCGTCGTTGAGCTGCTCGACGGTGGGGTCGCCATTCGGGCCCAAGTCGACGCCGCCCGGCTGCCAAAGGGTGCCTTGGGCCCGTTGGCCGAATGGGTGACCGGCCGGGAAACGGTGGCGGTTCAGGGCCCCTTGGTGCTTCGCCGGCTCGGCGTCGCGGAATGGCGGGTGGACCAGGTGACCGTTCGAGGCTTGCCGCTTCCGCGGGGACTCTGGGAGCGAATGCTGAGCCTGCTCATTCCGGGGGCCAGCGGAACGCTCTCGTTCCCGGTGGATCGGTGGATCACCGGGATTCGGGTCACTCCGGAGGGTGCGGTGTTGTTCGGCGGCCCGGCCGAGCGAGTGCCATGAAATCGCGGATCCTGGTGGTGGACGACGAGCCCTCGGTCCGTGACGCACTCCGGCAAGTGCTCGAGTACGAAGGGATGGATATCCGGACGGCGGGGTCCGGGGGCGAGGGGCTCACCTTGTTCGAGGAGTTCCGGCCCCATGTTGTGGTGCTCGATGTCAAGATGGCCGGCCTCGACGGCCTCGAGGTCCTGGCGCGGCTGAAGGCCGCCGATCCGGGGGTCACCGTCGTGATGATCTCCGGACACGGCACCATCGCCACCGCCGTGGCGGCCACCCAACGGGGCGCGTTCGATTTCCTCGAGAAACCGCTCGATGCCGATCGGTTGCTGGTGACGCTTCGGAATGCGATCGGCCACGCCTCCCTGGCCGGCGAGCACGAACGCCTCAAGGGTTCGATCGACACCAAGTACCCGATGATCGGGTCGAGTCCCGAACTCGGTCGGGTGCGAGAGCTCATCGACCGAGTGGGGCCGACCGGGGCGCGGGTGTTGATCACCGGCGAAAACGGCACCGGCAAAGAGTTGGTGGCCCGCGCCGTCCACGAGGTGTCGCCGCGCCGGGCCCGGGCCTTCGTGGAAGTGAACTGCGCCGCGATTCCGACCGTGTTGATCGAGAGCGAGCTGTTCGGGCACATGAAGGGCAGCTTCACCGGGGCGGTGAGCGACCGGGCCGGCAAATTCGAACTGGCGGACGGCGGCACGCTGTTTCTCGATGAGATCGGCGACATGTCGCTGTCGGCGCAGGCGAAGGTCCTGAGGGCGCTGCAAGAGGGCGTGGTGACCCGGATCGGCGCGGCGAAACCGATTGAGGTGGATGTGCGGGTGCTGGCGGCAACCAACAAGCTGCTGGCCCAGGAGATCGCGGCCGGCCAGTTCCGCGAGGATTTGTTCTACCGGCTGAACGTCGTGCCCATCGACGTGCCGCCATTGCGGGAACGAACCGAGGACATTCCGAAGCTGATCGCCCATTTTGTCGGCCAGCTTGGCGGCCGGAGCGGGATCGCGGCCAAGCCCTTCACCGCCGAGGCGATTCAGCGACTCGAACACCGGTCGTGGCCGGGCAACGTCCGCGAACTGCGGAACGCGGTTGAACGACTCTTGATCCTGTCGGCGGGGAAATCGGTGACCCATGGGGACGTCGAACGGCTCCTGCCGGGGCCTGCCGCCGCCGCGGTCGAGGCGCCGGATGGCGCCGAACCCAACGGCAGCTTCGGGTCGTTCAAGCTGGATGCGGAGCGGGCCTTCCTGCTCCAGAAGCTCCGCGAGCACGACTGGAACGTGTCGGAAACCGCCCGCGCCCTGGCCATGCCGAGGTCGAATCTCTACAAGAAGATCGAACGGTACCAACTGAACCGGGAGTCAAAGTGACCGGAGGCCAACCGCGGGACTGGGACAAAGAGATGGCAGATATCGACAAGATCCTTGCCAAGACTCCACCGGCACAGCCTGCGGAACGGTCGAATGTCGGTGGTCCGGCCGCCGCCGCTCCGGCCCGAGGCAAAGCCCTCGGTCCGGTCGGGCGCCGCGCGGTGCTCGCGACTTGGTTCAAGGTCGGTCTCGGCGTGGCGCTCGCCGCCGGGATGACCCAATGGCCATATTTCCACGCGTGCGGCACGGCGCTCTTCCTCTATCTCGGGGCGATCGGGATGGTCGGGTTGAGCGGTGTTTGGGGTATGATCACCAGTTGGCGGCACCGGATGGGGCTCGCGCACACCGTGTCGATCCTGGTCCTGATCTGGGGTGGCATCCTTGCGGCTGCGACCATCCTTCCGCGCAATGGGTACGCCAGGCTGACCGCCACCTGGGTTTGTCCGTAGCCCTCTGCTCTAACATTCCATTCTACGATTGAGGTGGTGGTTGCGAAGTAGCCGCGACGCGGGGTAGGTTCGGTTGCGGATCGGTTTCTTTCGAAGGGTCTCGACGGACATGCGTCCAATTCGGGTCGGTGCTGGGAAAAACGGGTCAGGGTCCGATGATGGGTCCCTCGACATCTATCTTCGGGAAATCAGCCGGTATCCGCTGATTCCTCAAGAAGAGGAAGTGACCCTGGCTCAACGGATTCGAACCGGCGAGGACGAGGCGCTCGACAAGCTGGTCCGGAGCAATCTGCGGTTCGTCGTGTCGGTCGCCAAGAAATATCAGAACCAGGGCGTGTCGCTGTCGGACCTGATCAACGAGGGCAACCTTGGTCTGATTCGGGCCGCCCACAAGTTCGATGAGACCAAGGGCATCAAGTTCATCTCGTATGCGGTGTGGTGGATCCGCCAGGCCATTCTTCAGGCGCTCGCCGAACAGAGTCGGATCGTCCGAGTGCCCCTCAACCGGGCCGGAACCCTCCACCGGATCACCCGTCGGAGCGCTGCCCTCCAGCAGGAGTTGGGTCGCCAGCCAACGGCGGCTGAGGTAGCCGAGGGCATGGATATCGGGGTCGACGAGGTGGAGAAGACCTTGGCGATTTCGCTGAACCACGTGTCGCTCGACGCGCCCCTGGCTCCGGGCGAGGACAACCGCCTCCTCGACTATCTGGCCGACACCCAGAATCCCGGCCCTGACGCCGAGACCTTCGAGCGGGCCTTGACCCAGTCGATCGAAGAGGTGTTGTCGGGACTCCGGGAGCGCGAGGCGAAGATCTTACGGCTCTATTTCGGTCTCGATAGCCCGGAGCCGATGACGCTCGAAGAGATCGGAGCCACCTTGGGCATCACCCGTGAACGGGTGCGCCAGATCAAGGAAAAAGCGCTCAGCCGGCTCCGCCACGTCAGTCGCTCGAAGGCCCTTGAGAGTTACCTGTTCTAACTAGAGACTATGGCTTCAAATTCCTCGTTCGACATTTCGACCGGCGCCGATCTTCAGGAAGTGGACAACGCGGTCAATCAGACCGTGAAGGAGATTGGCCAGCGGTACGATTTCAAAGGCACTCATTGTACCATCGAGTTCGATCGCGCCTCGGCCACGATCAAGTTGTTTGCCGACGACGAGTTTCGGATGAAACAAGTGATCGACGTGCTGGAGGCCAAGTGCGCCAAGCGCCAAGTGCCGCCGCAGAATCTTTCCAAATCCGACTTCGAGCCCGGTACGGGCACCTCCGTTCGCTGTGTCATCACCCTGAAACAGGGGATTGACCAGGAGACCGCCAAGAAGATCTCGAAGGCGATCAAGGAAGGGGGCTTCAAGAAGGTGCAAACCCAGATTCAGGGCGAGGAAGTCCGGGTGACCAGCCCTTCGCGCGACGAGCTGCAGACGGTCATGGCCTTCCTGCGTACTCAGGATTTTGAAATCGAACTCAAGTTCGGCAATTACCGCGGTTAGGTGGTGCCGCGCGGCGGCCGTCCCGGCCCTCGCCATGATGCTCGGCTGCCCTCGGGTCGAAGTCGGCGGCGTCGCGGGCTTGCCCGGGGCGGCGAGTGCCGAGCCGATGGTGCGGGTTGGCATCGGCCTGCCGCAGACAGCGTTGTCCATCGGAGGCGGGGCAGGTTTGCTGCTTTCCGGCCCCGACGGCGGGGGCTTGACGGAGATTCCCGCCGGATCGAGCGCCGAGGTCAAGGGCAACGGGACGACGGTGCGGGCGCGGGTCGGCGGACTCAGCACGCCGGCGGGAACCGTGCTGACCGTTCGCTCGGTCGACTCGCTCGGCTACATCCGGGTCAACGGCCGAGACTATCGGGGATCCTTGATGGTGTCGTCGACACCGGCCGGCGTGCTGGCCGTGAACTTGGTGTCGCTCGAAGACTACGTTGCCGGCGTGGTGAACGCGGAAATGGGCCGCCGCCCCGCCGGCGACAGTCAAGCGGTGCAAGCTCAGGCGGTCATTTCCCGAACCGTCGCGATGCGGGCGCTGGGGCGATATCGGGTCAGGGGCTATGACGTCGTCAGCACCATCTCCGATCAGGCCTATGGCGGTGTCATGACGGAAACCGGGGCCGGATGGGCGGCGGTCCGGGCAACCCGGGGCGAGGTGTTGACGTTTGGCGGGACCGTGATCGAGGCATTTTTCCACTCGACCTGCGGGGGCAGAACCGAGGCGGTGGATGAAGTGTTCTCGGGTGCGGCCCAGCCCTATTTGCAGTCGGTTTCCGATCGAAGCCCGAGCGGTGCGGTGTATTGCGCGCTGTCACCCCGGTTCCGATGGCGGGAGGAATGGACCGGCGACCAGTTGGCCCGCGTGGTCTGGGAGAACGCCCGGCTTTTGGGGGCAACCGCCGAAGCCATCGGATTCCCGGGCGACCTCCAGATCGGGGGCCGATCGCCATCCGGCCGGGTGAGCGACCTCGTCATGGTTGCCGCCGGACGCATGGTGCCGATCGTCGGGCAGCAAGTCATCCGGCAAGTGTTCCGGACCGGGGATGGCGGCTGGCTTCGAAGCGCCCAGTTCTCGATTCAGGCGAGTCGGGGAGGGGGCCGGATCGCCCGCCTGGTCATTGACGGCAGCGGGAACGGTCATGGGGTCGGAATGTGCCAGTGGGGGGCCGTTGGCCGGGCCCGCTCGGGGGCCGGCTACCAGGCGATCCTCTCCGCTTATTTTCCGGGTACGGAGCTCCGCCGCCTTTATTGAGGGTCCGCCAATGACCAGTGTTCGTCGTTCCGGGCCCCATGCCCGGCCGTCCGCCGCCTCGCCCCGCTCGCCTGAACTTGAAGGGCTCCAGCCACCGCTCCGGCTTGGCATCATCGGGGCTGGTGCGATCGTTCAAGTGGCTCACCTGCCGGTGCTGCGGAAGACCAAAGCGGTCGAGCTGGTGGCGCTGTGCGATTCGGACTTGGTCAAAGCTCGGGCGTTGGCCGAGCGAACCGGGATTCCGAGCGTTTACGATGATTTCGAGGATCTGCTCCAGCATGAGCGGCTGGAGGCCGTTCTGATCGCGACGCCGAACCACCTGCATGAGTCGCACATTGTCGCCGCGCTCACGGCCGGGCTCCATGTGCTGGTCGAAAAACCGATGGCGCTGACCTCGGCCGGGGCCCAGAAGATCGTCCGGATGGCCGAAAAGCGAGATCGGGTGGTCATGGTCGGGATGACCCACCGGTACCGGCCCGACGTGCAGGCCGTCCGGAGCTTCGTGCAGGCGGGGGAACTTGGTCAAATCACCAGCGTTCGGGCCAGTTGGCATCTGGCCAGGCCGGCCCGGGCCCCCCTGGGCTGGCGGGAAAAGCGGAGTGAGTCCGGGGGCGGCGCCATGCTCGACTTGGGCCTCACGATGGTGGACTTGGGCCTCTGGCTCGCGGGGAACCCTGCGCCGGCGCGGGTGAGTGCCAGTCTCAGCCGGCCGAGCGGGGAACGATCGGTCGAGCAGTCCGGCAGCGCGATGGTGGTATGCGAAAACGGGGCCTCGATCTTTGTCGATGTCACCTGGCGGCATATCGGGGAAGGGGAGCGGTTCGGGGCCGGCCTGCGGGGCTCGAAGGGCACCGCCGGGATCAACCCGCTCCACGTGTGGAAGGAAATTCACGGCATGGCGCACGATGTGTCGCCGACGGGGTCGTTCAGCCGCGAGAATGCGTTTGCCGCGTCGTTCCGGGCCCAATGGGCCCACTTCCTGGCGGCGGCCGGTGGCCGGGTAGCCATGCCGTCCCTTGATGAGCAGGTCCAGGTTCTCAAGGTCATCGAGGCGATCTACCGCTCCGACGCCGACGGCCGAGACGTGTTGCTGTGATCGGGTTCCTCCGGGCGGCGGTGTTCACGCTTGGTACACTCCAAGCGGCCGGACCGAGCCCGAGTACGCAGTCGGCGTCGGTGCCGGAGAGCGGGGACGAGCTCACCGTCTATCTCCTGACGTTTGATCCTGGTGGATTGGTGTGGGAGCGGTTCGGTCACAACGCCTTGTGGATACGTGACAGACGGTCCGGCGTGGATTGGGCCTACGACTATGGCCGATTTCAGTTCGGCCAGACAATCAGCGATGTGCTCCGGTTCGCCGGCCGATTTGCCGCCGCGGACCTGCGTTACTCGATGGGTGACGGCGACGCGCGGAGTTACCTCGCGGGGTACCAGCGGGCTGGTCGCTCGATCTGGTCGCAGGAACTCGATCTGCCCCCGGCAGCCCGGCTGGCGCTCCGAGATTTTCTCGTGTGGAACGCCAAGGAAGAGAACAAGTATTACCATTACCACTACTACCTCGACAACTGTTCGACCCGGATTCGCGACGCCCTGGATCGAGTGCTCGCCGGGCAACTCAAGGCCTGGGCTGAGTCGACCACCACCCGGATGACCTATCGGGACCATACCCGGCGAACCACCGAAAACAGCCCGACGACCTACACCCTGTTGATGCTTGGCCTCGGCCAACCGGTGGACCGGGCGCTGTCACCTTGGGAGGAGATGTTCCTCCCCATCATGCTCCGGCCGTACCTCAACCAGCTGACGGTTGCCGATCCGGATGGGCGCCGGCACCCGCTGGTCCGGGAAGAGCGGCATCTGGTCGAGAGCAACCGTTTCTCGGTTCAGGACCGGCCGTCGAACTGGACGCTTCGATACCTGGTGGTCGGGTCGGTGTTTGGGGGCATTCTGGTTGGGCTCGGGCGGTTAGGGCGGCGTTCCCTGGGTGGTCGGTTGGGATTCGGGGTCGTCTCGGTCGGTTGGGCGGCCGGGTCCGGGCTCGGGGGAGTGGTCTTGGCCCTGCTGTGGGCGTTGAGCGACCACCGATTCAGCTACGGGAACGAGAATGTCCTCCAACTCAACCTTGCGGCCATGGCGCTGGCGTTGGTATTGCCCCGGGCGATCTGGCGAGGGCAAGCCCGGTACGGCCAGGGGGTGAGGCTGGCCGCCGTGGTGGCGGCCATCTCAGCTCTCGGACTCATTTTGAAAGTCCTACCCCAGATGGGACAGAACAACCTGGAGATGATCGCCCTGATCCTCCCGGCACATTTGGGCGTCTGGTTGGGTCTTCGGGCGCTCGGACCCGGTCCGTCAGCGTAGCGTCAGCCGCCCCGAAGCCGCATCAGGCCATCGCGCGCATCGGCGTACTCTGGGAACGCTTTAATCGCCTTATCGTAGAATTCAATGGCCCGTTGCTTGTCACCCTTGTCCTGGTAGAGCAGGGCCCGGCTATAGAGAGCCACCGCTTCGGTCGGAACGTTCCGAGCGCGGACGGCCTGGGCCTTCGCGGCCGGTAGGGGCGGAAGTTTGGCCCCGTCCATCACCCGCTCCCCAACCGACTGAATGATCCGGAACATCTGTTTTCGATCGGTGAGCTTCGGGTCACTTTTGACAACCTTGATGATCTCGCTCGTTTCGACATCGATGATCCGGGCGTCGATCCGAAAATCACCGTACAGGTCGATGAACGTCCCGGCAATCATGTAGCGGGCGCCGACCAGCTTGCCGAGTCTGGCGGCGGTCTGTGCGTCGACACTGTTGGAAGCGGTGAGGCCCTGCTCGTCGAGCAACTTCTGGATTTGCTCCCGGTCAACCAGCCGGATCGCCGGATTCTGGGAGAGCTCCGAGAGGAGCATTCCGGCGATTCCCTTCCGGAGGGCCTCGAAGTCCTCCTTATCCTTGCCGTAGCTTCCGCCGTTTTCAAAGGGAAGCACTGCCACGCCGGGCCGAGTGTCTTGGGCGTGGGCCACTCCGCCGACCGCGGTAGCCAACAGCAGTATCAGAGCAATCCGTCGCATCGTCGTCCTTCGGTTAGCAACTGAGGACGATGTCCTCAGCTGCGATGACCAACTCGAGAGTGCCACCCAGGCGCTCCCGACACTGCACCGCCTCGTCCAGAAGGGCCTCGAGCGCGGCGTCGTCATGCTCGGGGTCATGGTGGAACAGGACCAGTCTTCTGACCTCGGCTTCGAGCGCCAACTCGGTGGCCTGGGCCGCGCTCGAGTGGCCCCAGCCGAGCCGAGAGGCAACCTCGGTTTCGAAATACATCGCGTCATGGATCAGCGTATCGGTACGATGCAAGAAGCGTACAAGCTCCGGCCTGATTCTGGCCGCCTCGGCTCCAGCTAACTCGTTGTCGGTCAAATAGCTAACCGAAGGGCCTCCGGCGGTGGGCCGGATTCCGAATCCAAGGGTTGGCGCCGGGTGACACAGCGAGACACTTTGGACGGAAAACCCCGGTGTCGAAAACTCCGGGGACTTGATTTCGTCCACTTCCAGCGCCGCGCCAATGGCCGTCAGCGGTACCGGAAAGACCGCTGGGGCCATCTGGGACCGGAGGGTCGTTGCCAGCGGCGCGCCGGCGGAGCGGGGGCCGAGAATTCGGATCGCGTTGCCGGCGGTGTAGAGCGGGCTAAAGAAGGGAAGACCCTGAATGTGATCCCAATGGGTGTGGGAGAGGAGCACCACCAGGTTTTGGGCGGCCTGTGCGGACCAGCTCAGGTGTTTGCCGAGGGGACGAATGCCGGAACCGGCGTCGAGGATCAGGCGATGCCCCTGGCCATCCTCGATTGTGACGCAGGGGGTGTTTCCGCCGTACCGGACGGTTCGAGGCCCCGGCGTCGGGATCGACCCGCGAGTTCCCCAAAATCGGATCGAGAGCGGCACCCTACCCTCGCCGGGCGGCCGTTCGAAGTTGATCGGGATGTTGGAGGACAATTTCCTTCCGGTTCATGACGATGACCCCCCGAATCGCGAGGCTTCGCATCGTTCTGGACACGGTTTCCCGGCTGGCACCGACCATCTGAGCAATGGTGGCGTGGGTCAGTTTCCTGGTAATCCGGTTGCCACCTTGTTCGCGGGCCATGTCGAGGAGGAGATGGGCGATCCGACCGTTGACGTCCAGCAGGGCAAGGCTCGCGATGGTCTCATCGGCCCGGCGAAGCCGGCGGGAGAGTTCCCGGAGCATGGCGATTGCCAAATCGGGCGAGGCTCGGAGCCGGCTCCGAAAATCATCCCGGCGCAGTTGCCACAAACTGGCATCCATCATGGCGATGACGTGCGCCGAGCGGGGTTCGTCGTCGAGGAGGGCCATTTCGCCGAAGAACCCACCTTCGGACAAGACCGACAGGATGACTTCCCGACCGTCTTCCCCGAAGACGGCGACCTTGACCTGTCCGTCGGCGATGAGGAAGAGGGTATCGCCGGGGTCGCCCTGGGTCACGATAACGGTGCCCTTGGCCAGTACGCGCTCCCGGAGCAAGCCAGCCAGCGCCCGGAGCTCCTCTTCGCCGAGGTGGCGGAAGAGCGGGATCGCCTTGAGGAAGTCAGAGCTCGGGACGGCCATCGATCCAGCATAGGGTATGGGGCCGGGGCTCGCAAGCCGACGACGGAAGTTCAAAGATCCGGCGGGTCACGCGCCGGTCACGGCGATCAGGCATATTTTGATATTATGAGAAACTTCTTCGCGATGGCCTGCCTGATGCTCGGCTTGGGCATTTCCGCCGCGGCGGCCCAGTCCACCCCGGTCGAACAGGCGCTCGGGCGACTTACGACCGGCGATCGGCTCAAGGTGGAGGTGCCCGGCGCCGTGTGGGTCGGCACCTACCAGCGATTCGGGGCCGGCGAGCTCCTGGTAGGCCGGGATTCCGTGGTGGAGCGGCTGGCCCTCGATCGGGTAACCGGGCTCTGGGTGCGGGGCAGGGCGACGAAGATCGGGGCCATTGTCGGGGCGGTTGCCGGGGTTGGGGCGGGGGCCTTTCTCGGTCTGATCGTGGCTAACGTCTGCGACGCGGACTGCCCAAGCCAGGCAACCGGTCTGGCGGCGGGTGGCCTGTTGGGCGGAGCCGCGGGCCTCGGACTGGGAGCGATCGTGGGCGCAGCCATTCCTCGGTGGAAACGGATCTTTCGGTGAGGGCGGTTGGAAGGCTGGTGGTCGGTTTGGGGACCGTGCTGGTGCCGGTGGCGACTGGGCAATCGGTGGGATCGGTATCCCTTGGCGCGGTGGTCGGAGCCCGGGTTCAGGGGCCAGTGCAGGAGGCGGTCTTCGGGGGCCACGGCAGCGTCGGCTTCGAGTCTGGGCGCTGGTTCCTGGGTCCAGAGTACAGCGTGACGCACGGCGCAGCGACTCGGACCTGGGCGGTTGGCCTAGTGGCCCGGGTTTCCTGGCCCGGCGAGCGGATCAGGCCGTTCCTTGTGGTGGGAGCCGGAAGCTATCAGTGGAGCAGCCGTTATTCGTACCAAGTGCCAAGCGGTCAAACGGTGACCGCTTGGGCTGGGATCGGCTATTTCTCCGGTAGCATCGGGGCAGGAGTCGAGCTTGGCGCGGCCCGGAGCCGACTCAGTCCGCGCCTAGAAGCTCGGTACCATACCAACCTCCAACGGTCCGATATCGGCGCGGGAGGCCTGGGCTTGGTGACGGCGGCGGCCGGGCTGCGGTACCGGTGGTAGGGGCCTGACCGGACCCTTGCTCGACGACCCCACGGCCGCTACATTTGTGGGCTTACCGGGAAGGGACCAAGTTCTTCCCGGGCAACGGTTTAGCCGCAGGAGTCCGGACGTGAAGCCGAATCTGCATCCGATGTACAACAAGATCATGACCAAATGTGCGTGCGGGAACACGTTCGAAACCCGCTCCACCTCGGCCGCGATCAGCGTCGAAGTTTGCTCGGTCTGCCATCCCTATTACACCGGCAAGCAGCGCTTGCTCGACACCGCCGGTCGGGTTGACCGGTTCCGCCGGAAGTACGGGGCCGCGGAGGCTCAGCCAGCCGCGAAGGAGTAGCCCGTGGAGGCCAAACTCCGCCAGGTGATTCAGCGGGCGGAGGAGGTCGAGCGTGAGTTGTCCGAGCCGGACCTCGCGAAAGATCCTGCCCGGTTGACCGCCCTTGGGCGCGAGCATTCTCGGCTCGCGCCCATTGTGCGTCTTGGAAAGCAGTATCTGCAGTTGCATGACGAACTGGCCCAGGCCAGGGAGTTGATCGCGTCCGATGATCCGGAAATGTCGGCGTTAGCGTTTGCCGACGCCGGGGGCCTGCAGGTCGAGATGGCGGGGTTGGAAACCCGGTTGGAAGACCTCCTGGTTCCACCGGACCCGCTGGAAGACCGGAGCGCCATCCTCGAAATCCGCGCCGGTACCGGGGGCGATGAGGCGGCCTTGTTTGCCGCGGACCTCCTTCGGATGTATACCCGGTTCGCCGAGCGCAACGGTCTGAAAGTCGAACCGATGTCGGTCAGCGATGGAACGTTAGGCGGAATCCGGGAAGCCATCGTGGTGGTCAAGGGCGTCCAGGCGTACGGATTGCTCAGGCGCGAGTCCGGCGTTCATCGCGTCCAACGGGTCCCCGCGACGGAAACCCAGGGACGGATTCATACCTCTGCCGCGACCGTGGCGGTCCTTCCCGAGGCGGAAGAAGTCGATGTGAAGATCGATCCGCAGGACCTCCGGATCGACGTGTTTCGGTCCTCGGGACCCGGCGGGCAGAGCGTCAACACGACCGACAGCGCCGTCCGGATCACGCACTTGCCCACCGGGCTCGTGGTCTCGCAGCAGGATCAGAAGTCGCAACTCCAGAACAAACTTAAGGGGATGGAAGTGTTGCGGGCGCGGCTCCTCGACAAGATGATCTCCGAGCAGGAGTCGGCCCGGGCCCGCGATCGGAAGGCGATGGTGGGAACCGGAGACCGATCGGGGAAGATCCGGACCTACAACTATTCCCAGAGTCGGGTGACCGATCACCGGATCAACCAGTCGTTCCACAACCTCGCGGAAATCCTGGACGGCCGACTCGACGAATTGGTCAAGGCGCTCCGGCTGGCCAGCCGCGAGGAAGCAGCCGATGGCTGAGGGCATCATGGAGCGCCGGTTGACCGTTCAGGGTGCCCTCGATGCCGCGACCGAGACATTGGCCAGGGCCGGGATCGAACGTCCCCGACGGGATGCGACTCGCCTCCTGAGCGATCTCTTGGATCTGACTCCGGCCGAGGTGATGTTGGAGCGCGGGTCGGTGATCGAGCCCGACCGGCGCCGCTGGATCAACCGGGCGGTGGAGCGGCGGGCGGCCGGCGAGCCGCTGGCCTACGTCACCGGCATCACGGGCTTCCGGACCTTGGTGCTCCGCTCGGATCCGCGGGCCCTGATTCCGCGCCCCGAAACCGAGGGGATCGTCGACCGGGCGCTCGCGCTCGCTGCCGGGGGCGTTGCGCTGGACGTGGGCACCGGCACCGGCTGTCTGGCGCTCTCGCTCCGAGCGGAGGGACGGTATCAGCGGGTGTTCGCCGTGGACATCGACCGGAAGGCGCTCGGCTTGGCCGATCACAATCGCCGGCATCTTGGGCTCGAGGTCGACTTGGTGCTCGGCGACCTCGGCACGGCGGTGGCTTCGGGGTCGGTTGATTTGGTGGTGTCGAATCCACCCTACGTATCCGAGTCGGAGTATGCGCAATTGGGGCCCGAGGTTCGGGACTTCGAACCGCGGCTCGCGTTGGCCAGTGGGGTGGACGGACTGGACGCGTCCCGACGGTTGCTTCACGATGGACTCCGCGTGCTTCGGCCCGGAGGATGGATGATCATGGAGGTGGCTTCGGCCAGGGGTGAGGCGCTCCACGGCTTGGCGTACGAACTGGGTTGGCGCGATCTCCGCGTCGACGAGGATCTCTTTGGGCGGCCGCGCTACTGGGTAGCGCGGCGGGAGGTGGGAACATGATTGAAGAACGGGCAACGGAATTGGGCCGCCTCATCGGCCAATCGAACGAGTATCAGGCCATGCGGCGGGCCGAAACGGCCATGAAGAGCGACCCGGACATCGTGACCAAGCTCGACAGCATTCAAGCGTTGGCCAAACGGATCGATCAACAGGTGGCCCAGGGCCAGATGCCAGAGGAAGCCACCACGACCGAGTACGAAGAGGCGGTCCGGGCTCTCGAGTTGTCGGTGGTGGGCCAAGCGTATGTCGTGGCGCGGGCCAACTTCGATAAGCTGATGGGCCGGGTCAACCAGCAAATCGCCGCCGGGATGGAGCGAGGGGCAACGAGCAGCATCATCACGTTGGGGTAATGGCCGGTTTCTTTGTAGTGCTCGAAGGACCGGAAGGGGCCGGGAAGACGACGCTGGCCCAGGACCTCGGTCGTCGGTTGCTGGCGGTTGGCCTGGACCCGCTGATGGTTCGGGAACCCGGCGGGACTCCGGCCGCCGAGGCCTTGCGACACGAGTTGCTCCACGACGGCCGAGCCTGGACGCCGGAAGCGGAACTGCTCTACATGTGCACCGCTCGGGCGGATCTCGTCGCCAAACTGATTCGCCCGGCGCTCGACCGGGGCCGAGTCGTCGTGTCGGATCGATTCGACCTCTCGACTCGGGCCTACCAGGGCGCCGGTCGGGGGCTCCCGATGGCCCATGTCGATTGGGTCAACCGGGCTGCAACGGGGGGGCTCACCCCGGATCTGACCGTGGTCCTCGACGTGCCACCGGAGGTCGGCGAGGCCCGCCAGCTCCAGCAGGGCAAGGTTCGTGACCGCCTGGACCGGGAGTCCTTGGATTTCCATCGCCGGGTCCGCACCGCCTATCACGAGGCGACCGGGCCCGGATTGATGCATCTGGACGCCACGGTCTCGCCCGCGATGCTGTCCGAACGGGTGTGGGAAATCCTCGGTAGCGCCCGGGCCGATCTCTTCGGCGCCGGCTGAAAAAAGGCATTGTGATGCGGCTCAAGTGGGTAGGGTTGTTCGTGGTGGCCGTCGGGACCTTCTTTGCCGGCGGGTGGCTGCTTCGTCGAGGGCTCGCTACCATGGGCAGCGGTGAGGCGGCGGCCGGGTCATCGGCACCTTCGATGTCACCGACTCGGCTTTTCTCCGCCGTGCTCGAAACGGTTCGGGGCTACGCGGTCGATTCGTTGGATGAATCCGGGGTCTACCGGCTGGCCACCTCGGGGGTGTTGGGCGAGTTACCCGATCCCTATGCCGCGCTGGTATCGGCCGCTGATACGGCCCAGTCGGATCGGATCGGGGCCCGCCCGGCCCAGGGTGTGTATCTCGACCGAGTGGAGGATTTCGTCGAGGTGGTGGCGGTCGCTCCGGGATCGCCGGCCGCTGCGGCCGGCATTCGTCCGGGTGACGCCGTCGTTCGCGTGGCGGAGACCACGGTTGAGAACCGGCGGCCGGAGGAGGTGGCTCGGCTCATCGATGGCGACTCCGGGACCTCGGTTCGGATTCGGCTGGGCCGCGAGGGTCAGTCGGCTCCCCTTTGGGTGACGATTGCTCGCGGGCCGGTTCCCGCGCTGCCGGGCCCGACGTCGGCCGGCGACGGATCCATCGTCCAGGTCCGGATCCGCCAGATCGATCAGGCCAGCGTGGCGATGCTCCGCGCCGTGGTCGATTCGGCAGTCATCGTCCGGGGCCGTGGGGTCGTGATCGATCTTCGCGGCGTCGTTGAGGGGTCGTTGGCCGACGCGGTCGCGATGGCCGATGGGCTGCTCGATCAAGGGGAGCTGATCGTGACGGTGCGGGGCCGGAGCGGCACCGACTCGGTCCGGTTCCGAGACCAGAGTCCGACGGCCACCGGGACCGTGCCGCTCGTGGTGCTCGTCGATCGGGCCACTGCCGGTGCCGCCGAAGTGGTCGCGGCCGCGCTCCAAGACCACGACCGGGCCGCCATCGTCGGCGAGACGACATTCGGGCGCGGCGCGCGGCAATCGTACTTCCCGCTGGCCAATGGGTCGATTCTTCGGCTCACCACGGCCCTCTGGATTACGCCGAGCGGACGGACGCTGCAGCGGTTCCGGTTGCCGGCGACTACCGACGCGCCACCCGACAGTGTGCCGCCGCGGCCCCGATTCAAGACCGATGCCGGCCGCACGATCCTCGGCGGCGGGGGCGTCGTTCCCGACCGCGAGGTGGTGGTCGGCGTTGAGCCAAGCCGGGTCAGCGATCCGGCGCTGGAGCTAGCCCGACGGCTGCTGTCCGGGGCGAAGACCCGGCAGGCTCTGATC
Source organism: Gemmatimonadota bacterium (assembly GCA_031431925.1). Taxonomy (GTDB): domain Bacteria; phylum Gemmatimonadota; class Gemmatimonadetes; order Gemmatimonadales; family GWC2-71-9; genus SHZU01. The sequence continues at coordinate 19,459 of JANPEL010000458.1, forward strand.
GCGGCGCTCGACCCGTCCTGAGGTGGCCGGCCTCCCATCGATTGCCATCATCGGGGCGGGTCGCCTGGGACGAACCCTGGGCGAGCGTCTGGTGGGCGAGGGCGCCCGGGTCCGGTATGTCGTTCGCCGAGGTGGCCGGAACCTTCCGGCGCCTGGGTTCCTGGACGATGACCCGGCGGCGTATCGGGGGGTTCGGTGGATTCTGGTCGCCACGCCCGACGACCAGATTTGGGCCGCCTCCCGGCGGCTTGCCGATCTCGGCGTGGTCGGTCCCCGGCACGTGGTGCTGCACCTTTCCGGTGCGCTCGACCAAGCTGCCCTGAAGCCGCTCCGGCTCACGGGGGCGGCACTCGGTTCCATGCACCCACTCCAAAGCGTGGCCGTGGCCGCCGCGGCGATCAACCGCCTTCCGGGCTCGTTCGCCGGCTTGGAGGGCGAGGCCAGGGCGATTCGGGCCGGCCGCCGGTTGGCCACGGTGCTGGGCCTGATTCCAGTGCTCCTGCCGCCCGGATCCAAACCGGCCTACCATGCGGCCGGAACGTTCGTGTCGACCTTCCTCGTGGTGCTGTATCAGCTTGCGGTAGGCCTGGTGGAGCGGGCCGGCATCGCGCCCAAGCATGCCCGAGTGATGTTCGTGCCGCTCATGGAAGGGGCAATCGATAACTTGCGGTTGCTGCCGCCGCGCCACGCGATGACGGGGGCCGTCCGTCGAGGGGATGTGGCCACGATCAAGGCGCATCTGGCGGCGTTGGCGAAGGCGGATCGGGAACTGTATGTGTTGTTGGCCCGGCGGGCTGTAGCGTTGGCTCGGACGTTGCCGCTGCCGCCGCCGCGGCTGGCGGAGATGGAACGTCTTCTCGCCGGCCGTTAGGCCGGTGGGGCCACGACCTTGACGCCCTTCGGAACCTCGAACTGGAATGTCGCTCGCGATACCGGGCTATTCGGCCGGAGCCGGGTCAAGACCAGGGTCCGGCGAGCTCCGCCGCCCTCGTCGAGTTCGATGCGCCTCGGCAGGGCGTCGTCGGTGCCAAGCCAGAGCCGGGCTCTCCGGAACGGGACGCTCTCCGAGGTTGGGACCAGGTCGATGACGTCTTGGGATCGGCCGCCGGTGTTATCCCGCTCGACGTAGGTGGCCCGGTATCGGTCCCCTGGCCGATCCAGTAGGATGGCCAGAAGGTTGACGCCATAGACCGGGTCGTTCGGCAGGGGCGACCGAAACACGACGTCAGGCGAGGTGCTTGGCGTATAGGTCCAGATATACTTGCCGTCGACCACCACCGCCTCACCGGCGGGGTCGGTGAACCGCATCGCAAAGAAGTTATTCCCCGATTGAGTGACCGTCCCCCGGCTCACCAGGGTATCGCCCTGGGAACGGTCCTCGATGGTTTGGACGAAATCCGCTTGGAGCGATCCGAGGTTCCGGTAGATCCGGCCCGCCCGCCCGATGATCGCGGCGGCGTCTTGGGCCCCGGCTGGGGCCGCGGAGCCAAGGGCCAAGAGGACCCCGAGGGCGGCGCCCCCGGCGCGTGCCTTCCACGAATGAACGGCGCAGGTTTCCACTGATGCTCCCGAATGAGTGGCCCCGGAATAGCGGACCCCAAAGAGGACGATCGCCGAGCGGTTGGTCAACACCGCTTACCGCGCCGCCGCCGTGAAGCCGGCGGCGGTTCGGCCGAGGACCTGAGCGAGGGCGCGAACCTCGTCCATCAGCAGGTCGAACTGTTCGGGGTAGAGGCTCTGGGCTCCGTCGGAGAGCGCCTGGTCCGGGTGGACATGGACCTCAACGAGGAGGCCGTCCGCTCCCGCGGCGACGGCGGCCCGGGCCATCGGTCGGACCATGGCTCGGCGTCCGGTTCCATGGCTCGGATCGGCCATGATCGGCAGATGCGAGAGTTGTTTGATGGCCGGGATGACATTGAGGTCGAACACGTTCCGGGCGGTTGCGTCGGCCCCCCGGATGCCCCGTTCACACAGCACGACGTTGGGATTGCCCTCGGCCATCAGATACTCCGCCGACATCAGCCACTCGGTGACCGTGGCCGACGGACCTCGTTTGAGCAGCACCGGCTTGCCGCAGCGGCCGGCCCGCTTGAGGAGGCTGAAGTTTTGCATGTTGCGGGCGCCGATCTGGACGATGTCGGCGATGGCGGCCACGGCATCGAGTCCCTCGTCGTCCATGGCCTCGGTGACGATCAACAAACCCGTGGCATCCCGGACCTGGCGAAGGAGATCGAGGCCCGCCGCCCCGAGTCCCTGAAACGCGTAGGGCGAGGTGCGAGGCTTGAAGGCCCCGGCCCGAAGGGCCCCGGCGCCGGACCGTTTCACGGCCTCGGCGGTTTGAAAAATCTGGGTCTCGCTTTCGACCGAGCACGGGCCGGCCACGACAAAAAGATCGGTTCCCCCGATCGCCAGGCCGTTCGGAAGTTGGATGACGGTCGGGTCGGGCCGCCAGTCTCTGGCCACCATCCGGTATGGCTTGGTGAGGGGCACGATCTCTTCCACCCCGGGCAGCGCCGCGAACCGGGCGCTATCGATCCGGCCGTCGTTGTCGACAATAGCCATGGCCCGGCGGCGGAGCCCCGGAATCGGCTGGGCGCTCGCACCCAATTCTTGGACCAGGGCCGCCACCCGTTGCTCGTCGGTGGCGGACGCATCGGCACGAAAGAGGATCAACATGGGTCGTCAGGCAGCGGCTTTATCCTGGCCGCCCAACCGGACTCCGACGATGGTGGAGACGCCCGGCTCTTGCATCGTGACGCCGAAGACCGCGTCGGCCGCCTGCATGGTCCTGGGGTTGTGGGTAATCACGACGAACTGGGTTCCGGTCTTGAACTCGTGCAACAAGTTAGTGAACCGGCCGACGTTGGAGTCGTCGAGCGGCGCATCGACTTCGTCCATGAGACAGAAGGGGCTCGGCTTGGTCAGATAGATGCTGAAGAGCAGGGAGACCGCCACCAAGGTTCGCTCCCCGGAACTCAACAAGTGAATCCGCTGGGTCTTCTTGCCGCGGGGCGCGGCGTGGATCTCGATCTCGGCTTCAAGCGGGTCGTCGCTGTTCGAGAGCTTCAGGCTGCACTCGCCGCCGCCGAACAAGGTGTCGAACACCCGCTGGAAATTGGCCTGCACCGCCACGAAGGTTTCGAGGAACAACGTTTTGGCGGTCCCGTCGATTTCCCGGATAGCTTGGAGCAGCGATTGACGGGCGGCGACCAGGTCGTCGCGTTGGGCCGTGAGGAACTCAAGCCGCTTGGTTTCCTCGGCGTGCTCTTCGACCGCCAACGGGTTGACTGGCCCGATCGCCTCCAAGCCCTGAACGATTCGTGAGAGCTCGGGTTCGAGCGATTCCCGGTCGAGGTCGAGCAACTGAACCCGGGCCATCAACTCTTCGACTGGGGATCGCCATTCCGTCTCGATCCGGTCAACGATCTTGCCGCGAGCCCCGGCCACCTCGGTCAGCTCGATTTCGAGCCGGTGGAACTCTTCGCTCGACGAGTCGACCTCATCCCGCAGGGCTTGCACGGTCTGTTGGGCAATCAGCAGGGTGGCTGACGCCGCCGCCAGGGTTCCTTCCGCGGTGGCCGAATTGGCCTCGAGTTCCGTCAGCGCCATCTGGCGCTCGTGCCGCTGCTCCTGCCATTCGGCATGCTGGGCCGCCAGGGCGCCGGCTTCCTGATCGAGCTGGGCAATCTCGTGCTGGAGGGATTCGGCGGCCTGCCGAGCCAACGTGATCGTCTGGTTAGCCCGGTCGAGCCGGTCGGTCGTGGCCCGGAGCCGAGCGGCGACATGAGCCTCTTGGACCTGCCAATGGACCCGTCCCTCGCGAGCGGCCTCCTGCTCGGCTTCGAGCGTGGCGAGGGTGGACCGGGTCGATCCGAGGGCTTCGTCCTGGTGAGCCCGGGCGATTTCGCCGTCGCGGAGAGCCGAGCCGACCTCGGTCTGGCGCTGGGCCGACTTTTCGATCCGGTCGTTGATCCGCCCGAGTTGGTTGTCGGCCTCCTGGCGTTCCCGGCCGAGGGTCATCAGTAGGCGCTGGCTATCATCCCGGCTGACGACCGCCTGGCGCTCGCGTTCGCGGGCCCGTTCGACGACGGATTGCGACTCGGCGGCCATCCGCTCGCGGTCCACCAGTTGCTCGCGGGTGGCCGTCAGCCGGCTGACGACCTCGTGAAGGTGCGCTTCTTGGGAGCCGATATCTTGGCTCAGCGCCACAAGGTCGGCGCGGCGCCGGATCGAGCCGGACGGGGCGGCGGTTCCCGTGAGGAGGACCGCGCCGGAGGCCCGCTTGAGAACCCGGCCGGACGGATGGAGGACCTCAGAGCCCTTCAAGAGCGCATTGATCCAGGCCCCGGCCGGCCCTTCGGCCGAGAGGCGGTCAGTGAGCGGATGGGTTCCGCTGAGGTCGGTCTGAGGGCCGGGTTCGACCGGCAGGAGGACCAGAGCGCCCGGCTGGGCCTCTTCGTACCACGGGTGGATCTCGCTGATCGTGGCCCAGTCGCGGACCAGCACGGCGTGCATCCACTCACCGAGCAACCGCTCGGCCAACTCGGCGTCCTCCCGGGTCGTGTTGATGAAGTCACTGAGAGGGCCGAGGACACCATCACCGAAGCGCCCCTTGGCCGCCAACAGGGCCTGAGCGGCGGGGGCGAGTCCGACGCGGTCGCGCTCCAACTCCTCGAGCGCTTGGCGTCGGGCGGTGAGTTGGGCCAGCGATTCCTCGGCTTGACGCCGCTGGTCCCGCTCGGTAGCCTCTCGTTCGCGGGTCTCGGCCACGGCGTGCCGGGCCCGGTCGGCCGCGGCGGTGGCCTGGAGCGTCTCGTGGGCCTGGGTCGCGGCTTCCTGCTCGGCGGCCGCGGCCCGGGTTTCGGCGGCGACACAATCTTGAGCCAGGCCGGCGCAATGAGCCTGTTGCTGGGCCAAGTTGTCGCGGAGGGTCGCCAGATCGCGGTCGAGGGCCGTCCGCTCGCCCTCAAGGGCCCGGAGCGCTTGGGCCCGAGCGTGGACCGCCTCTTCGAGGCGGCGAACGTCGTCGCGATGACTGATGAGGCGGTGGCGGACTTCCTCTTCGACTTGGGCCCGGCTGACGAGATGCTCCTGAATCTGGCCGTGTTCGGTTTCGGCCAAGGCGCGGTCCGCCGCGGCCTGGTCGCGTTCCACGGCCGCTTGCTCGGTCCGGACTTCGACCTGTTGGCGCTCCTCTTCGTCCCGGTCGCGACGGGCCCGGGCATGGGCCATCCGTTCGGCCGCCACGGCGAGATCCCCGTCGAGTTTGCCTAACGCGAGCTGCACGTGAGCCAGTTCGCGGGCCACGATGGTCCGGTGCTCCTCGGCGCGGGTTCGATCGGCCGAGCCGACGTCCTGATGCTGGGTGGCACCGGCCAGCCGCTCTTTGAGATCGGGCAGGACGGCCTTCAGCTGGTCGTGGCGGGCCTCCATTCCGGCGGCGCGTTCGGACAGTTCTTCCAGGAGGCGATGCGCCAAGGTCAGCTGCACCGAGAACTTTTCCTCCATCAACTTGGCATGACGTTCGGCTTTCCCCTTTTGCCGGGCCAAGCTTCGAATCTGGGACTGGACCTCGGCGAGGAGGTCCTCGAGGCGCTGGAGGTCGGTGGCCGTCTCTTCCAGGCGGCGTTCGGTGCTGTGTTTCCGGTCGCGGTAAAGCCCGATGCCGGCGGCCTCTTCGAAGAGGGAACGCCGCTCGTCGGCCCGGTCGGACAGGAGCAGGTCGATCATCTTGGCTTCCATGACCACGCCGGCATCGCTGCCGAGGCCCGTGCCCCGGAGCAGATCGTTGACATCGCGGAGGCGGACCGAGCTCTTGTTGATGAAATATTCGCTGCCGCCCGACCGGGTCATTCGCCGGGTGATGACGACCTCGTTGTAGGCAATCGGAAGGTCGCCGGCCGTGTTGTCGAGGAAGAGTGAGACTTCCGTGACGTTGACCGGGCGGCGGTTGATCGAACCCTGGAAGATCACATCTTCCATTTTCCCGCCCCGCAACAGCCGGGCTGACGTTTCGCCCAAGACCCAGCGGACCGCGTCCGAAACGTTGGACTTGCCGCAGCCGTTCGGCCCGACGATCGCGGTTACGCCATGGTCGAAATTAAGCGTGACGGTATCGGCGAACGACTTGAAGCCGGAGAGCTCAAGCTTGAGCAGTTTCATGTGGGTTCCGAGGAGAACGGGAGCGAGAGGCGGCCGGGCCGCACCGGGGCAAAAATAGCCGGGGTAGTAACGGTGCGGCTACTGGCGAATCGGCGGGTTGGTCAGGACGAAATACGGCCGTCCGAGCTTCCGGCCGGTCTCCTCTGCGGCCTCCCGGGTACCGTAGGGCCCGACGATGACGCGATAGCCTTCGTCGGGCGTGGTTGGGTCGATCACTTTGGCGGGAAAGCCGGCGTCAGATAACTGCTTGGCAAAGTCCCGGGACCATTCGGCGCTTTGGGAACTGCTCACTTGGAGAAAGAGCCGATCCGCGGTCGTCGGGTCGGGGTCCGTGGCCACCAGCAGGCTGTCCTGGGCAACCAACGCCGACTCGGCTGCGGCGGCCGCCAAGGTTTGCCGGTCCCGCGGGAGCCAGGTGGTGACCGCCCATCGGTCAACGGCTCCGCCAGGAATTCGGCCGATCTCGCGGGTCGGCCCAATGAGGGAGACGGCCACCAAGTCGCCCTCGTTCCGGCCGAGGAAAGTGGCGGCGCCGGCCACGGTCGGGAGGTCGTCCTCCCAGCTGGCGGCGACCGTGCCGACGAGCCGGTTGGTGGCCAGATCGACGACCCAGACACTGTCGCCGGAGGCCGGACGCCCAAGGAGCCAGCGACCGGAGGCGTCCGTGCGGATCGTTGCCGGCCGGCCTGGGAGCGCGATGGAGGCGATGCGATCGAGTGAGTACCGGTCGACGACATCGATGGTCGGGTCCTCGTGGGTCACATAGAGTCGATGGGCCGAGGGACTAAACGCCACGTGCTGCGGCCGGGCCTTGGAGGCCAGGGATCGGACCCCGAACGGCTCGTCGGTTTGATAGAGCCCGACGCCCTCTGGGCCGGCGACCGCGATGAGGTCTCCCCAGTAGGTCGCCACAACCTCTCCCTCGGGAATCTCCACGGCGTGGACCTGGCGTTCCTGCGACAGGACAATGAGGCGCCGGGGCTTGGTGCCGAGCACCGCCAGATATCGATCGCCCAAGGTGCCGGTGTGGAACGTCGGCGTGACCGGCAAGGCGGTCTTGTAGAGGCTCGGGATCCCGGCCAGGTACCGCGAGATCCGGCGCCCTGGCCCGAGGACGTAGAGGTTGCCGTTGGGTACCATGGTGGCGGACTCGACGCCGGCGGCCAACGGCCGGAACCCGCGTGATTCAAGATCAATCGCAAACAGGTTTTTGGCGGTATCAACCGCCCAGAGCAGCCGGGCTTCCGGGTTGATCCCGACAAGGTCGCGGATCCTCGGAACCGACGCTCGGCTGCTCCAAATCGGGGTGGCGAGGCTCTCGGGGTTGAACGCCTCCACGAGCCCGCCGCTTTCCGGCAGCCGGATGACCGAAACCTGTCCTCCAACCGCCGGAAGGTCCGGCGGGGCTTCGAAATCCGCCGCCGGGCACCCCGCCAACGACACCAAGCCGGCGATCAGGGTGATGCCCCTGATCGCCGGCCATTGGCGTGGTCGATTGGATCCTAGAAGGTCGGTCCGAGACTGATCGTCCACACCCCACCTAGGCCAGAGCGTTGGAGCGGCCGGGAGTAGTCCAGCCGAAGGATGAGGAAGTTAAGGAGGTTCGCTCGCAGTGAAACCCCGTAACTGGTCAACGGGACTCGGGTACAGGTGCCCACCAATTCTCCGGTCTGCGGATTGCGGGCGCACGCGTTGGATTGATTGGCGGGTCGGTTCAGGGCCACGGTCATGCCCTTTTCCCAGAACACCCCGGCGTCATAGAACACCGCCGCTTCGATGGCTCCCGGAAATCCGCGGAGGGGAATGAATCCGAGCCCGCCGGCAATCAAGGGGAACCGGATCTCGGCATTGAAGACCGCGGCCCGGGTGCCGATCAACTCGTCGAACGACGAGCAGCCGGTAATCGACTGCTGGTCGTTCGCATCCAGACATTCGTTCTTCCGGAACGAGCCTGCCGTGTAGCCCCGGATCAGCTCGGTATTCCCGCCGTAGAATCGGAATCGGCTCTCGTCGCGTCCCATCCGGCCGTAGAACATTCCCCGGGTGGCCAGAACGACGTTGCCGATCAGCCGGTCGTATCGGCGCATATCAGCGGTCAGCGACGTGAACTTCCACCCTTTGCCGATCACCTCGAGGTTCTGGCCGATCTCGAAGCGGGCCCGGCGGCCGAGAAACGGGCCGACATAGGCGGACAGGGAGTTGTCGTAGACGTAGGCCATCGAGGGCTGCAGGTAGGTGATGCTTTCGAGCCCTTTCGTCTCCAGGCTCGGTTGCCGGCTCGGAACGCCGCTGTTGGCGAAGTACGGTTCTCTGATCTGCAGCAGGTCGTCGTGGATGTTGGCGAAGGAGACGCTCCCCTCGACCCGGGCAAACCGGCTGAACGGGTAGAAGAGCTGCGCCGACACGTCCCGGAGCACCAAGCGCCGGATGCTGGTGACGAAGGTATTCTCGTCCGCCGACGGGCCCGGTTCGATCGAGCTGTTGTCGTAGAAGAAGTAGGGCTGCTGCTGGACCCCGAGCGCCCAATTGAGTCGCTTGCTCAGGTTGACATACTGGGCTACGAACTGGGTTTCCGGGAGCCGGCCGTTGAGCGAGGCC
>JANPEL010000459.1:0-6803 GCA_031431925.1 Gemmatimonadota bacterium
CGACCGTGACCGGTTCAGTCCCGCCGGCGGCCAGGGCCGAGTGCGGGAGCAGCGTCCGGTCAACGGTACGGCGTTCGGTCATGTTAGGCCGTTGGCGGGTCGTCGGTCAGGGCATCGCCGCGGATCGCGGGGACGTAGTAGTTCTCGGTGTAGCGCTGCACCATCCGCCGGGCATTGAACTGGTGGAAGGCCACCCGGATGGCGTTCCGCATCCGGTCGACCCAGCCGAGGGGGACGCCGAGGATGTCCCGGTCATAGTAGAGCGGGATCAACTCCTCCTCGAGGAGCCGGTAGAAGTGGTCCGCGTCGGAGGCGTCGACGACCTCGGTGTCGGCGGTGTCGTGCGCGTACGGGATCGCCCAGCCGTTGGTCCCGTCGTAGCCTTCTTCCCACCACCCGTCGATCGTGGCCAACTGCGGGATGCCGTTGAAGGCCGCCTTCATGCCGCTCGTCCCGGAGGCTTCGAGCGGCACTCGCGGGAGGTTGAGCCACAGGTCAACGCCCTGGACCAAGCCGGTGGCCACATGCATGTCGTAGTCTTCCAGGAAGGCCACCCGGCCTTCGAAGAATCGGTCGTGGGTATTTTGATAGACCTCTTGGAGAATCGTCTTGCCGGGATTGTCGGCGGGATGCGCCTTGCCGGCAAAAATGATCTGCACCGGCCGGCGCTTGTCGCAGAGAATTCGGTGCAGTCGGTCAACATCCCGGAAGATCAAAGACGCCCGCTTATAACTTGCGAACCGCCGGGCGAATCCGATGGTCAGGGCGTACGGGTGCAACAGCGTGCCGGCGGCCACCACTTGGTTCGCTTCTTCCCAGTGCGAGGCAAACCGCTTTCTGGCGTCTTCGCGGATGAAGCCCATCAACGTGCCCTTGAGGGCTAGATGGACCTCCCAGAGCTCGTGGGGGTCGATGGTCTTGATTTGTTCCAGCAGGCTTGGGTCGTCGAGCCGAAGCCCCCAATCGGCCCCGAGTTGGCGGTCGAGGAGAGCCATCATCGGGTTGGCCATCCACGTCGCCAAGTGGACGCCGTTGGTTACCGAACCGATCGGGACATCGTCCTGGGATCGGTCCGGCCAGAGCGAGTGCCAGATTTCCCGAGAGACCTGACCGTGGCGCTCCGACACCCCGTTCACGCGGGCCGAGGTCCGAATGGCGAGCACGGTCATCTGGAACCGGCGGTCGGTACCGCCGCTGTGGAGTCCGAGCCCGAACAGGGTGTCGCGGTCGATGCCCATCTCTTTCCAAATCGGGCCGGCGCAGGCCTCGAGTTGATCGACCTCGAACGCATCGTGGCCGGCCGGTACCGGCGTATGGGTCGTGAAAACCGACGTGGCCCGAACCTGGTTTAACGCATCCGCGAACGGGACCCCGGTCGCCGTTAGCTCTCGGAGCCGTTCAACCATCATGAACGACGCATGGCCCTCGTTGGCATGCCAGGCGCCGGGGTCGACTCCAACGGCTCGCAACACCCGGACCCCGCCGACGCCCAGGAGCCACTCCTGACGAAGCCGAAGATCAGGTCCGCCCGCGTACAGCTTGTTGAGGAGCGTTCGGTCGTCGGGGTGATTCTCCTCCAGGTTGGTGTCGAGGAGGTACAAGGGGATCCGGCCGACTTTCATCGTCCACACTTGGACGTGAACCGGCCGCCCGAACGTGTCGACCACCGCCAAATAAGGTTCGCCCTTGGCGCCCCGGAGCGGCATCAGCGGCGTAAGCCCGGGGTCCACGCTCTCATCGCTGTCTTCCTGCCACCCGTCGGCCCGAAGCCGCTGGTCGAAGTAGCCCTTCATGTAGGACAACCCGACTCCGACGAACGGAAGGCCCAGATCGGAGGCGGTCTTGCAATGATCGCCCGCCAAAATGCCGAGGCCGCCGCTGTAGATCGGTACCGAGCAGTGCAGGCCGAACTCCGCACAGAAGTACGCCACCGGCCGGGTCATCAGGTTGGGATACCGCCGGGCGAACCAAGTCCGGTCCGGCCGTTGATCGCTCGAAACCCACTCCATGACCCGATCGTACCGGTTCAGAAAGTCCGGGTCCTTCGCCAACTTCTCGAGCCGGGTGAGTGAGACCTCACGCAACATCGCGATCGGATTGTCCCGCGTCTCCCGCCAGAGTGGCGGGTCGATCATCCGAAGCAACTCCCGCGCGTCCCGATTCCAACTCCAGGAGAGATTGGTCGCAACCGCCGAAAGCCCCTCGAGCCGCGGAGGCAATACCGAAACCTTCTGTCGCAAAAACCCCATCCCTTTCCCCCAAGTGCCAAGTGCCAAGTGCCGAGTGCCGAGTGCCGAGTGCCGAGTGCCGAGTGCCGAGTGCCGAGTGCCGAGTGCCGAGCTAGTGCACCAACTTCCGATACCGAATCCGGTGCGGCTGATCGACGGCCACGCCCTTCCGCTTCTTGTAGTCCGCCGCGTAGTCCTGGTAGTTGCCCTCGTACCAGTACGCTTCGCTTTCCCCTTCGAACGCCAGAATGTGGGTCGCCACCCGGTCGAGGAACCACCGATCGTGGCTGATGACCACGGCGCAGCCGGCAAACCGAAGCAGTGCGTCCTCCAGCGCCCGGAGGGTGTCGACGTCGAGATCGTTGGTCGGCTCGTCGAGGAGCAGGAGATTCCCGCCGCTCTTGATCACCTTCGCCAAATGGACCCGGTTGCGTTCCCCGCCCGACAACAAGCCCACCTTCTTCTGCTGGTCGGCGCCCTTGAAATTGAAGCCGGCGCAATAAGCTCGGGCGTTCACCTGACGCCTCCCGAAGTCGAGCTGGTCCTGACCCCCCGAAATCTCCTCATACACCGACTTGTTCGGATCCAGCGAATCGCGCGATTGGTCGACGTACGCCACCTTGACCGTCGAGCCGACCACCAGTTCGCCGCCATCGGGCTGCTCCTGGCCCGTGATCATCCGGAACAACGTCGTTTTGCCCGCGCCGTTCGGTCCGATCACCCCGACGATGCCGCCCTTCGGCAAGGCAAAGTTGAGGTTGTCGAACAACAGCGTGTCGCCGAAGCCCTTCTTGACACCCTTGGCAATCACCACCTCATCGCCAAGCCGCGGGGGCACCGGGATCGAAATTTCGGCCACGCCTTCTTGCTCTTTCTCCCCTTCGGCCAGCAACGTCTCATAGGCGTTGAGCCGGGCCTTGCCTTTCGATTGCCGAGCCTTGGGCGAGAGGTTGATCCACTCGAGTTCCCGGGCCAAGGTTCGTTGCCGCGCCGACGCCGCCCGTTCTTCGTGCTGAAGCCGCTTCTGCTTCTGGCTGAGCCAGCTCGAGTAGTTGCCTTCCCACGGGATCCCCTCGCCGCGGTCGAGCTCGAGGATCCACCCAGCCACGTTATCGAGGAAGTATCGGTCATGGGTGATCGCAACCACAGTGCCAGGGAACTCCGCCAAGTGCCGCTCCAGCCAAGCCACCGACTCGGCGTCGAGATGGTTCGTCGGCTCGTCCAGCAACAAGAGGTCCGGCTGCTCGAGCAGGACGCGGCAGAGGGCCACCCGGCGCCGTTCCCCCCCGGACAGTTTGGTCACGTCGGCGTCGCCCGGCGGGCAGCGCAACGCGTCCATCGCAATGTCGAGCTTGCGGTCGAGCTCCCAGGCCCCGAGGGCGTCGATCGTGGTTTGCAGATCGCCCTGTTTTTCGAGCAACGCGTTCATGGCGTCATCGGACATCGGCTCAGCGAATTGCAGGCTGATTTCTTCAAACTGAGTCAGCAACGCCCGGGTGTGGCTCACCGCCACTTCGACGTTGCCCCGGACGTCCTTGGTGGGATCGAGGGAGGGCTCCTGCGACAGGTAGCCGATCCGGACCCCATCCGCCGCTTTGGCGTGGCCGAGGAAGTCGTGGTCGACCCCCGCCATGATCTTGAGCAGGGTCGATTTCCCGGCCCCGTTGGAGCCCAGGACCCCGATCTTGGCGCCGGGGTACATCGAGATGTAGATCCCCTTGAGGATCTCACGGCTTGGGGGAACCACCTTCCGGAGGTTCGTCATCGTAAAGATGTATTGATAGTTAGCCATAGCCCGGGGAACTTAGGCCCGGACCACCTGGGAGGGTAGGCCGTCCCCTCGGGGTTTCGCGGAACCTTCCGGCCCAGCGATATTGCCTGGGTCCGCTCACCTCGAACCCCATGAAGGAGGTCGCCTTGAGGAGTACCCTGGTCTGGGCCGCCGCGCTCGCCGCTGGAGTCGCGTCGGCGTCAGGCGCCCAAGACAAACCGACGCCCCTGGCGATCGGCGCTACCGCCCCGGAATTCACCCTGAGCGCCGCCACCAAGGACGGTGTCTCGCCGAAAGCGGTGAGTTTGTTGGATTTCCGGGGCCAAACCGTCGTGCTGGCTTTTTTCTACAAAGCCCGGACCGGTGGCTGAACAGCTCAAATGGACGCGTACCGTGATCAGTACGCGACGCTCTTCAAAGATGGCAAAGGCGTGAAGGTTTTTGGGGTCAGTGTCGATGCCGATACGGCGCTGGCGAGCTGGGCCAAGGACAAGAATTACCCGGTGACCTTCTTGAGCGATCTTGGTGCCGAGGTCGGGAAGAAGTACGGCGTGGCGATCCAGACCCGGATTGGCATGTTGGATCATCGGACCGTGTACGTGATTGACGGAACCGGCAAGATTGCCCACGTGATGTCGCCGTTTCGGGAAACCGATCCGACCCAGTACACCGAGTTGGGGCAGGCGGTCGCGACGGCAAGCGGCGGTCGCCCGTAGCGACCAGGGGCCGCGGTGAGACCGGAAGGGTGGGCGAGAGCCCGCCCTTCTTCGTTTCCGACCGGTCTATCCGCCGCGCTCCGCGAGGGCTGCCTCGATGCTCGACAGCGTCGGCTCGACCTCCCGGATATCGGTTTGCTGGTTCTTAAGCAGGATCTCCGGGTCCTTGAGGATGTTACCCGTGAGGACGGCGGCCACCTCGTCGTTGGCTCCGATTACCCCCTCGGCTACCAGCCGCCGGACCCCGGCCACCGAGGCGGCACTGGCAGGTTCGCACCCGACCCCGGCCCGATCGATGACCCGTTTGGCCGCGAGAATCTCCTCGTCGCTGACGGTGGCGACCACCCCCCGGGTGGCCCGCATGGCCGCCACCGCCCGGAAATGCGAGGCGGGGTTCCCGATCCGAATCGCCGTGGCAACGGTTTCCGCCTCGACCTGGTACCGAGTGGCAAAGTCGCCCCGGAAACTCTCCGCAAACGGCGCTGCCCCCTCGGCCTGGATTGCCGCGAGCCGCGGAATCCGGTCGATCAGCCCCAGGGCCTTGGCCTGCACGAGGGCGGCCCCGAACGCTGAGGTATTCCCGAGGTTGCCGGCCGGAAGGACGATCCAATCCGGCGCCCGCCACCGGAGGTCCTCGAGTAATTCGAATACGATCGACTTCTGGCCGGCCAGCCGGAACGGATTGATGCTGTTGACCAGGTAGAGGCCCAGACGCCGGCTGGCCTGGTCGACCAGTGTCAGGCAAGCGTCGAAATCCCCCCGGACCGCCAGGATCTTGGCGCCGTACGCCACTGTTTGGGCCAACTTGCCCAGGGCCGTCTTGCCGGCTGGGATCAACACGACTCCCGTCATCCCAGCCTGGGCGGCATACGCGGCCAACGAAGCCGAGGTATTCCCGGTCGAGGCGCAGGCCACCCCCCGCATGCCCAGCCGACGGGCGTGGCTCACGGCGACCGTCATACCCCGGTCCTTGAACGACCCGGTCGGGTTCATGCCTTCGTGCTTCAGGACCAGGCGGCGGCACCCGGCCCACTCCGCCACCCGCTCTCGGGTCACCAGCGGCGTGTTCCCCTCTGGAAACGAGACGATGTCCTCGTCCCGCATCTCAGGGAAGACCAACTCGCGAAATCGCCACACGCCGGATCGGCTCAGAGGACCGGGATGCCGGCATCCCTCGGCAAACCGGGCCGCCAGGTCCTCCGGTCGATCCTCACGCCCGACGGCCAGGAGTCCCTGACAGTGTTCACACCGGGTGATCGGGGCAAACAGGTCGAACCGCGCGGCGCAGTCGTCGCACTGAAGCCAGCCGCTCATCGAAGCACCCGGGCGCCAACCAAGTCTGGGGTGGTCAATCGGGTCTCGGTCTGGTAGCCGGCTTTGGCGTACGCGGCCCGGATCGCCGCGCTCACCGCCACGGCTGTCCGGCGGCTCGACGCGATGGCGAACACCGTCGGCCCGCTGCCGGAGATCGAACACCCAAGCGCCCCGGCTCGGAGGGCGGCCCGCTTGGCCGCGGCAAAACCGGGAAGGGACGGCGCCCTGGCGGGCTCGGCAATCCGGTCATCGATCGAGCGGCCGAACAACGGCAGGTCGTTCCGATAGGCCGCCGCGACCATGGCCGCCACGGTGGCCGCTTGGTGGAGCGCCGTCGCCCGGTCGATGTCGTTAGGCAGCAAGGCCCGCCCCTGCTTGGTGGCGAGCTGGTAGTCGGGTTTGGCCAGCACGATGTGCATCCGGGTTGGGGTTGGCATGCAGACGACGTCGAGCGGGTCGAGCGACCGAATCAAGACCAATCCACCCAGCAGGGCGGGGGCGATGTTGTCCAAGTGGCGGCCCGCCACTTTCGATTCGGCCGCCAACGCGGCCTGGAGCAAGCCGTCGGCCCCGAGCGGGGAGCCCATCAGTACGTTGGCCGCCACCGCCCCGGCAACCGCCGAAGCCGCGCTCCCGCCTTGGCCGCCCGAGAGGGGCAGGCCCTTCTCGAGCCAGATGGCCATCCCGACCTGACCGGTCTGCCCAGCCAAGCGGATCGCCGCCCGGGCGGCAATCGCCGAGGTGTGGCGGCTGGCGGCCTTCGGCAGGTCGGGG
>JANPEL010000460.1:0-1847 GCA_031431925.1 Gemmatimonadota bacterium
TGGCCGGCCACGTCGCGCACCTCACGACCCTAACGGGAGGGTTCGTCTCCGAGCGGGCCTAACTGAGGGCCGCTCGGAGTCGCCGGAGGACTTCCTGCATTGGTTTGGAGTGGAGCGGTCCGAGCGGAACGATCCGGGCGATCCACGCCACCAGGCGGCCGGCGGCTTGCACGTCGAGCTCGTACCGGATTCGGGTGCCGGACCCGGCCGGCTCCAACCGCCACTCACCCCGGCCGCTGATGAAGCCGCCGACGTACTCCATCCGGATGCTGCTCGGCTCTTCGACCGATACCACCCGGGAGCGGAACGGTTTTCCCCCGAACGGTGTGATCTCCACTTCGCTCCCGACAATGCCGGGTTCGACGCGAAGCACCCGCAACCGGGGATTCGGCGGCCACCATCCCGGCATCCCGGCGATGTCGGCGAGGAGTTTCCAGACGGTCGCCGCCGGCGCGGCCGACGATTTCATAACGGCCTGAATCGGGGTCATGGATTACCTGGGAGTGTCCCGCTGCTGCCGGGCCAATTCGACCCGGAACACCTGCTCGCGGTCGGCCACAAACTTCCGGTAGCCCTCCGGGTCGAGAAAGGCCGCCGAGTCGCCCTTTTCAAACCGGGCGTACTTGGCCTCCATGTCGAAATAACTGCCGTGGGCGCCGAGGAAGTAGTCCGCCGGCAGGGCGCCCAAGACCCGGAACATCCGCTGGTAGTCTTCCGCGATGCCGGGATACTTGGGGTTCCCCACCAACCGGTATCCCGGGTTCACGTTCGGGCTGCCGACGATCACCACGTTCCGTACCGCCCCCCCGTCGGTCACCTTCATCGTCCAGGTCGTGGTGCCCTTGGTGTGGCCCGGCGTGAGCCGGGCGACCAGGACGGCGCCACCGAGCCTCACCTCGTCCCCGTCGTGGAGGACGCGGTCGACTTTGGTGGCCGGGTAGTGGCTGGTGGGGTCGTCGCCATACTGGAAGTCACTCTTCCCGCCTGACTCGACGACCGCCACATCGGCGTCCATGACCATGTATCGCGCGCCGGTCAAGCGCTTGATGAGGGCGCTGCCGGCATTGTGGTCCCAATGAGCATGGCTGATCAAGAGGATCTTGAGGTCGCCGAACTTGAATCCGAGGGCCTCGATACTGGCCCGGATCATCGGCACGTTCGCCTCGAGGCTGCTGTTGATGAGGATGTGACCCTTGGGCGTGGTGATCAGGTAGTTCGCGAGCCCCTTGCTCCCGACGTAGTAGAGGTTCTCCGCGATTCGGAACGGGGGAAATGGCGTCGTCCACTCGGTGATGTTCTGGGCCGCCGCGGGGCCCGGCCCTACCGCCAGGGCCACCAGGACGGCCGCGAGGGTGTGCGGCCGCGATTTGGGCGTCATCATGATTTCGGCTCGGTTAGAATGTCAGGACCAGCGAACCCACGATCGTTCGTCGGGCAACGGGGAAGAAATATCGCGTCGTCCCGTCGGTGTAGCCACCGGTGTACGCCTGCCCATTGAACAGATTGTCGGCCTGGACCCTGATCGTGTACCGGCCCAATGCCACGGACCCGCCTCCGTCGAACAGGGTAAAGGACGGGGCCGTGAGGGCCGGGTTGCCGTCGTTGGCGAGGAATGCCCGCGCCGAATGCCGAACGCGAGCCGTGACCGCGACCCGGTCGCGGACCCGCCATGCCCCTTGGAGGTTCGCCAGCACCGCCGGTGAAAGCAGGGGTGGGACGTTGCGGTACGTGGTCCCGGTCGCCGCGTCGGTGTACGCGGCGATCCGGGCCCGCATCCACATCGCGTTTCCCGTGATGGTCAGGGCCGGCCGGATCCGCCACTCGCCTTCCACCTCGAGGCCGACCCG
>JANPEL010000461.1:0-5878 GCA_031431925.1 Gemmatimonadota bacterium
CTGGCGGAGCTATCTCCGGAACCTCGAGAATCCCGAGTTTTGGAAGCCGCGGAGCTACCAGAGCCGGCTCCCCGAATCGCGAGTGCCGATGTTTCATGTCACGGGCTGGTATGACGGGACCCTTGGCGGTAGCCTCGAAAACTTCGCCGCCATGCGGACCCGCGGCGCGCCGGACACCCGACAGCACCAGTATCTGATGGTGGGCCCCTGGCGCCATTGGGTTGATTCGGACGCCCGGGCCAGTACGATCGGCGGCATGGACTTTGGACCGGCGGCCGTCGTCGACACCCGGCGGCTCTACCAGCTCTGGTTCGATCGCTATCTGAAACATGAGTCCAACGAAGTCGCCGGCTGGCCCCGCGTTAGGCTCTTCGTCCTGGGCGAAAATCGTTGGATCGGCGGAGACGACTGGCCGCTCCCCGGCACCCGATTCGTGCCGTACTACCTCGGAGGCGCCGGCCGGCTGGCCCCGGACTCCCTCCCCCAGGGTGAGGGGTCGAGCCGCTACGACTACGATCCCAAGGACCCGACCCCGTTCTTCTGGTCGAGAAACGTCGACTCGGGCGGTCCGGACGACTATCGGAGCGTGGAGAGCCGGCCCGACGTGCTCACCTACACGATGGAATCGCCGGGCGAGAAACTCACGGTGTGCGGGCCGATCACGGCCACCGTCGTCGCGAGTTCGTCGGCCAAAGATACCGATTGGGTCGCCCGGCTCACGTTGGTTCGGGCCGACGGATATTCCCAGCGCCTCACCGAGGGCTGGGTCCGCGCCCGGGCCCGCCGCGGCAACTTTCGGAACGATCCGCTCACCGCGGGCAAACCGGAGACTTATCAGATCGACATGTGGGGAACCTGCGTGGCGGTCCGTCCCGGCGAACGGCTCCGGCTCGCGATCATGTCGGGGGCGTATCCCTTGCTCACCCGGAACCTCAACACCGGTGGCGACCTCGGTCTCGAAACCGAACCCGTGGTCGCCCACCAGACCGTCTACCACGAGGCCGGACGGCTCTCATTCGTAACCCTGCCGATCGTCGACCGGGCCCGGGAAATCGAGACCCCGTGATCCCGTCGCTGCTGCTGATCCTGCTCGGCGTCTTCGAGCCCGGCGATTCCGTCCTGGCCCGAACCAGACAGGTCGCCGCCAAGCACGCCGACACCAGCGCCGCCCGGGCCCAAGGATTCGGCCCCCTGCAGATCGGGCGGATCGCCGACCTGACGCCGTTCCAGGGACAACACTGGCTCCACCGGTGGCGGGTGTTCAGCGGCTCCCCCGACCTCGAGAGCCCGAGCTTCGTGATGTTCGCACCGGTCGACGGCGGGTGGCGTCCGGCCGGTTTGGCGTATACCCGGCGCATGACCCGGGGCGCCCGAGTGCCGGATGACCTGGCCGGGACCAAGGCGCCGTGGCATCTCCATCAGCCCTGCGCCGTGGTCCCCGGTGAGGGCGAAGCGCTCGCCGACGGCGAGGCCGATTGTCTCGCACGGGGCGGCGCCCCGCGGCAACCCGAAATCGCCATGGTCCACGCTTGGACGATCCCAAATCCGGAAGGGCCGTTCGCGCACGACAACGTGGCTCTGCCCTACTGGGTCACCGGGCTCAAACTCCCCGTTGCGGCCGATCTCTCGACGCCGAGCCGGGCCCGCCGGACCCGGGCACTGGGCCTCGCCCTCGGCGAATCGTTCGGCGCGATCATGCCCTACGCCCGCTTGGTCGAGGCGGCCGCGACCCTGCCGGGGCTCGCCGATTCGCTCGCCGTGCACCGCGCCGCCATCCGAGCATTGGTGCCCAAACTTCGAACCGCCGACCAGTCCGGCAATCGAGCCGCCCGAAATGCCCTGGCCGACCAGTTGATCGGCGAGTTGGACGCGCTCCGGCGGTGGTATGCGGCCGGCGCGCCAAGTCCGGCCATCAAGTCGCAGCTCGAACGTCAGTATGGGCGGGCGCTCGGCGAAGCGCCGGGTCACCACATGCACTAGTTAAACCAGGGACCCCCAAGCGGCATCAAAGGGGGACCCTCATCACCGGACGGACCATGCCAGTTACCCGCCACGCCTGGCGCTTCGCCGCGCTCGCGACCGTCCCGCTTGCCCTGATCGGTTTGCGGCGCTCCCCCGAGGTTGCCCAAGGAACCCTGACCCCAACCGCGACCATGAGCGCGGCTCGGGCCGCACACACGGCCACTCCGCTCCCGGATGGCCGCGTCTTGATCGCGGGTGGTTTCACGACCAAGGCGATGACGTCCCGTGGAGCCGAGACCTATGAATCAGGCACCGAGCGCTTTACTCCCACGGCGCCGATGGTCGCGCTCCGCTACAGTCACACCGCAACCATGCTTCCGAATGGCCGGGTCTTGCTCGTCGGCGGCTACGTCGACGGGGGAAGTCCGTCCGCCACCGCTGAATTGTTCGACCCGGCCACTGATTCGTTTACCGCGACTGGCTCGCTCGCGTCAGCCCGCGCCGACCACATTGCCGTCCTCCTCGCTGACGGCAAGGTCCTCATTGTCGGCGGCCTCGGACCTGGGTGGACCTTTCTCTCGAGCGCGGAGTTGTATGACCCGGCCACCGGCCGGTTCACGCCGACTGGCAACATGACCGTGGCCCGGGAGAGTCACGCAGCGGTCCGGCTCCAGGACGGCCGGGTCCTGATCGTGGGCGGCCATCAGGGGCGCCGCGCCGCCATCAGGTTGTACACCTCGGCCGAGGCCTACGATCCGGCGTCCGGCACCTTCCGTCACGTGGGCGACATGCTGGTCCGGCGTCACAAACACGACGCCGTGCTGCTTCGCGATGGCCGGGTACTGATTACCGGGGGAGCGGACGAGCGCGACAACGAGGGGGTCTACCGCTCCACCGAACTATTCGAGCCCCGAACCGGCACCTTCACGGCCGGCCCGGATCTGCAGCGCCCCCGGTACAAACACCAAGGCACCGGGGTGCTATTGCCGAATGGCCAGCTGCTGTTGGCGGGTGGCGCCCCGGAAGCGGAGACCTACGATCCAGGCAGCCGGACCTTCACCATCGTGGCCGGCGACGTCCGGATGGCCGGCCAGTTCTCGGCGGTGGCCCCGCTCAAAGGCGGCGGGGCGCTGGTCACGGGCGGGTACGGAAACGGGACCGGCCCACGGGCGGCGGCCTGGGTGTTCCGCCCGTGAGCCCTGGAACTCCTGCCTAACGGGAGTCCGCTTTCCTGGTAAATACCGTGCCCTCCGCATAGGGCGTCGCGAAGGGCGGCCCCCGCATTTCGAGCGCGCCCACCTTCGCGTTCGGATCGACTCGGAAGATCGCGAAGCTGTTGATCTCGGGGGTGCGGTTCGTGTTCCAGATCACCCCGTGGGTATCGAGGTGCCAGTGCTCGAGCTTGGCCGATTGCTCGGCGCTCCGCTTGAGGACCAATCCGCCGCCCTCCTGCTCGATCCGAAGCTCCCCGTAGAAGGGATTGTCATAGACCCCGACGTACCGGTCGAGCGCCAACGACGGCTTGGTTCCCGTCACCCGCTGGGCCACCAAGGTGGCGCGAATCGAATCGCTCCGCTGCCGCTGCTGCCTGGCCTGGGTCAGGTAGAGCCCGCTCCAATCGCGGTCCGGGGCCCCGATGAACCGGTCGAGGATCTTGAACGGGAGCGCGTTCTGGAGATTCTGCCCGTCTGTGTTGGTGAGCACTACGACCCCGACGTCGGCTTCCGGAAGCCACGCCATCTGGGACAACATCCCGTCGATCCCGCCGCCGTGGGACACCAGCAGCTTCCCGTAGTAGTCACGAAGCCAGAGGCCGAGGCCGTAGGTGTCGAAGTGAACCATCGGGAGGAGGGTGTCGCGGCCTGAGCTCGCGATCATCTGCGAGGTCTCCATCTGGTCCTGGAATCGCTTGCTGAGGAGTTGCTTGCCCCCGTACCGCCCATCGCGGAGGTGGAATCGGAGGTACTGCCCCATCTCGGCCACGTTGGAGTAGATCGAACCGGCCGGGGCCACATTGTCGAGGTTCCGGTGGTTGATCGGCACCGGCTTGCCATCGACCAGCGCGTGCGGCCGGGCGACGTCGGGGCCGGTCAGTTCTTTGGTGCTGGTCACGCTGGTCGTCATGCCGAGCGGGGTGAAGATCCGCTGCCGAACGAAGGAGTCCCAGGTCGTGCCGGCCGCCTTGCCCGCGATTTGGCCCGCGGCAAGGAAATTGATGTTGTTGTAGCCGAAGGTCGAGCGGAAACTGGTGGCCGGCGGCTGTTGGAGGGTCCGGCGGAGAATCTCGTCCCGCTCGAAGCCGCTTCCCATCCAGACTGCGTCGCCCCGGAAATAGCCGCTCCGGTGGGTCACCAGATCGCGGATCGTCAACTCCCGGGTGATGTAGGGATCGGACATCGCAAAGTCCGGGAGGTACTTCATCATCTTGTCGTCGAGGCTCAACTTCTTCTCGTCCTGCAACATCCCGAGGGCCACAACCGTGAACGACTTCGAATTGGAGCCGATGGCAAACAGGGTCCGGGCGTCGACCTGGTCCGGCTTGCCGACTTCGCGGACGCCGAAGCCCTTGGCGTAAATCACCGAATCGCCCTTGACGATGGCGACGGCGAGTCCGGCCACCCCCCAATCTTGCCGGGCCTTATCGATGTACGCATCGAGGCCGCGGAGGGGGTCGGGTTGCTGGGCGGCGGCCGGCGCGGCCGACACGATGAGGAACGCCACCGTGGCCGCGGAGAATCTGAAGGGAGTCGGCATGGTCAGGTCCTGGTTTGAGCGGGTGTTGAATCTGTAACTTAGACCCGCTCGTCGTCAGCGCGCCAGTTCTTCACGGCGCGCTTGATGTCGGTGGCCTTGGCAAATTCCCCCGCCAAGGTCCGGCGCACCAGGTCGGCAAGCTCACCATCCGACGCGAACCGGAGGGCAACGAACTGCGACATCCGCAGTTCACTCAGGCGGCCCTTGAGGTCGTCCGGCAGCAGGCGGTTCATCCGCTCCCGTTCCTCGACCCGGATCACTCGATCCTGCGCCTTGACCGCAAACGTCCGGGCAAAGAACGCGGTCAGGAACAATGCCACCGCGGTGACGACCTGCACGGCGGCCGCCAGCGAAACGGCCTTCACCAACTGTTGTACCGACCAGATCAGTACGATCAGGATCAGCAGGAGCAGCACCCGGTGAAAGAGGGGCACGATCTTGGCGTGATTGGAGAAATTCTGCGGTTCGGCCATCGGATACTCCAGGGGAATTGGAGACGGGACAGGGAAACAGGTATTTACGCCTGAACCCGCCGGGCGGCAATCCCGGGCCCAGGCGATTGGCGCCCGGCGCGGGTTTGCGCTACCTCTATCCATCCTCTCCCCAACCCGGTGACCTCCTGATGCATCCAGTTCTTGCGGAAGCAGTGGGCACGACGATCCTCCTGCTCCTGGGCAACGGCGTCGTGGCCAACGTGGTACTCCAGAAGACCAAGGGCCAAAACAGCGGCTGGATCGTGATCACCGCCGGCTGGGCTGCGGCGGTAACCGTCGCGGTCTATCTCGTGAATTCGATTAGCGGCGCCCACCTCAATCCGGCCGTGACCATCGCGCTCGCCGCGATCGGCCGGTTCCCGTGGGATCAAGTCCCGTTCTACGTCGGCGCCCAGATCGTCGGGGCTTTCGTCGGCGCCGTACTGGTATGGCTTGCCTACCTGCCCCATTGGGCCGCCACCGACCATGCCGCCGACAAACTCGCGGTGTTCAGCACCGGACCCGCCATCCGGCACCAGGGGGCCAACTTCGCGGCGGAGGTGATCGCCACCTTTGTGCTGATGCTGGGGCTCCTCGCCATCATGCGACCCGAGAACCTGGTGCCGAACACCGGGTTCGACAAAGGCTTCTCGCCGTTCTTGGTGGGGCTCCTGGTGGCGTCCGTCGGG
>JANPEL010000462.1:0-56112 GCA_031431925.1 Gemmatimonadota bacterium
CCACCGGGATCCCGATCACGTTGTAGACAATCGCCCAGAACAGGTTCTGCCGCATCAGACGAAGTGCCCGCCGGGACAACTCGACCGCATCGGCCACGGCCTCTAGATCCGGCCGCATCAGGGTGATATCGCCGGCCTCAATGGCCACGTCGGTGCCTGATCCCATCACGAAACCCACGTTGGCTTTGACCAGGGCCGGGGCATCGTTGACACCGTCGCCCACCATGCCGACCGAGAATCCCCGGTCGATCCGGCGGCCAACCTCGGCGATCTTGTCCGCCGGCATCGCATCCGCCACCAAGTCCGTGATCCCAACCTCCCGCCCGATCGCCTCCGCCGCGGCCCGACGGTCGCCGGTGACCATGGCAACGCCGAGCCCCATCGCCTTGAGCCGGGCTACCGCCGCCCGGGAACTCGGCCGGGGCGCGTCGGCCAAGGTCAGGTGACCGAGCAACGATCCGTTGCTCCCGACGAAGACGGTGGTGCCGGCCGCCGGGACGGTGGTCGGGTCGACCCGGATCCCGTACTCATCCATCAACCGGCCATTCCCGACCACCACCATGGCACCGTCGACGACCCCCACGGCTCCGAGGCCGGGCAGGGCCCGAAACCCCTCCACCGGCCGGGACTCGAGCCCCTGGTCCCGGGCCGCCCGGACAATCGCCTCGGCCAAGGGATGTTCCGACAGTCGTTCCAAGGAGGCCGCCGCCGCCAGGGTCTCCGTGGTGGTGGCCGACACGACCTCGGGCCGGCCTAACGTGATCGTGCCGGTCTTGTCCAGTAGTAAGAGATCGAGCCCGCCCGCCCGCTCGAGCGCTTCACCGCCTTTGATCAGAATCCCGAGCTCGGCTCCCTTGCCGGTGGCCACCATCACCGCGGTGGGGACCGCGAGCCCCATGGCACAGGGACAGGCGATAATCAGCACCGAGATGGCCGCCGTCAGGCCCCGGACCACCGGTGCGGTATCGGCGGTGGCGTACCAGACGACGAACGTGATCGCGGCGATGGCGACGACGACTGGGACGAAGACGGCGCTGATCCGGTCGGCCATCCGTTGAATCGGGGCCCGAGTGGCCTGGGCATCGCGCATCATCGTGACGATCCGCGACAGGACCGTCCCGGCCCCGACGGCCGTGACGGTAAACTCCACCGCCCCCGTGCGATTGATCGTTCCGCCGATGACCCGGTCGCCGGCCACCTTCGGGACCGGCAGGGGCTCCCCGGTCATCATCGACTCGTCGAGATCGGTGGTCCCGGAGGCGATTAGGCCGTCGACCGGAACCCGTTCCCCCGGGCGAATCAGCACCAGATCGCCAACCCGGACGTCCTCGAGCGGCAGATCCACCTCCTGGCCGTTCCGCCGAACCCGGGCCCGTTTCGGGCTCAAGTCGATCAGTCCCCGGAGCGCCCCGCTGGTCTGGCGTTTGGCCCGAGCCTCCAGGGTATGGCCGAGCAGCAGCAGCCCGATGATGAGAATCACGGCCTCGTAGTAGACGTCGGCCGGCAGCTGGTTTCGTTCAAAGACCTCGGGGGCCACCGTGGCGACAACACTGAAGGCGAAAGCCGAGCCGGTGCCGAGGGCCACCAGGGTGTTCATGGTGGCGGTCCGGTGGCGGAGGGCGGACCACGCCCCGGCGTAGAAGTGGCGGCCGGCCCACGCCATGACCACCACGGTAAAGCCCAAGAGGGTCCACCGGAGCAGATCGGGGTTGGCCCGGTAGAGCCACGGCCAGGCGGCTTCGAGTGGCGGATTGAGCACCCCGGCGGCCCACCGCATCACCGGGTCCATCCCGGCATGGGGACCTTGCATCAGGGGCATCGACACCACCATGGCGACCAAGCCGAGCCCGACACTGACCAGGGCTTTCGCGCGGTACCCCCGGTACTCGGCGTCCTGATCCTGCTCGAGCGAGTGGTGGGCCTCCTCGGCGGTCTGGCCTGCTACCGGCAGCTCGGCGCCGTACCCGGCGTCCCGAATCAGCTCGACCAGCCGATCCGGTGTGGTGGCCGTCGGGTCGTAGTGAACGGTGGCGGAATGAAGCATGAGGTTGACGGCGGCCTCATCGACCCCCGGCGATCGTTCGAGCGTACGCTGGACCCGGGCTTGGCACGCGGCGCAGGTCATCCCGGTCACGGGGAGGGTGATGGTTTCGGGCATGAGGGAATATACTATACCCCCCTATGGTATGGTATTCGGCGCTCGGCGCTCGGCACTCGGCGGGGGGGGGCTAGAACTTGAGGGCGAGGCCGGCGGTGACGACGAGGTCCTGGGTGAACTTGGCGCCGCGGCCGAAGCTGCCATTGTAGAGATAGTCTTCGAAGTCGCCGCGGAGGGCGACGTTCTCGCCGAGGTTGATGCGAAGCGAGACCCCGGCGACGCCGCCGACGTCCGTGGCGGAAGTATTCGGATCGGCTACGGTTTTTCCGGTGTGAATGCCGGCCACCCCGCCGCCGAGGGCGAGACCGATCAGCTTGCTGCCTGGGGTGAGGTTGAACATCAGCTTGCCGGAGCCCATCGTCACGGCGGTGCTCCGGGCAAATTGACCCGCGGTCGAGGTCACCCGAATCCGGGCCGGCGAGAAGGCGCCGGTGAGTTCGAGGCCCAGGGCTTTGCCGGTCCAGTAGGTCAGGCGGCCCCCGAACGCCGCCGAACCGCGGCGGAGCGCTTCCCGGGTCCCCTGGAGGCCTTCCTTATTGGTGGGGCCGTAGATTCCGAAGAAGCCGTTCAACTCGACTCCCTTGACCTGCGCCGCCGCTGACCGGATCCCGGCCACGGCCAAACCGATGACCAAGAGTCCCCGCACGACCGCCGTCTTCAACCGCTCCATTGATGCCCCCGCCGATGAGTGTTGTGGGAAGATAAGACGACTCGAACGACGAAACATAGACACGGCAGCCGGGCCGGCGGTTGACAAACCGGCTCGCGCTTCTTACTGTGCGCGTCCGGTGTTCGAGCGTTATGCAAAACGTAGGCGAGTTGTGACGGAGATCACATGAGCAACGTGCGGAGCAAGCAAACAAGAAGCGAGGCGCGGGGTGTGCCCGCTGCCGATCGTTTCCATGCCTGGTGGAGGCCTGATCCGTCCTAAGCGTTTCCCAAACGCCGCGCCGTGTCATCGCCCCACCTTGCATCAGGACGCCAGGTGGGGCGCCGTGTTTCTAAGCAGTGGCCAAGAAGTGAAAGGAGGATACGACCATGTTGCGACCAACGATCTACATCCCGTCGCGACAGATCCAGCGACTGGATCCCCGTCTCGGAACGACCGAGGCCACCGGGGCCAATCCGGCCCCTCCGGCAGCGCCTCGTGAAACCAGCCCGGCCGGGGAGCCCACTGGCTCCCCGGAACCGGAGTTGGTAGAGGTCTAGGCATCGCGGCGCCCCTCCCGGACCCGCCCCTGGGCGCAAGACAGCGGGGGCCGGTTCTTCACCGGCCCCCGCGTCCCCCATGGCGAATCTGTGGGTTTTCGGTCGATTACTGGACCGCGTTCACCATGTCGAAGATCGGGAGGTACATCGCGACCACCATGCCACCGACGACCACGCCGAGCACGACGATCATGATGGGTTCCATCAAGCTGAGCAATGCGCTGACGGCGACGTCGACTTCGGCGTCGTAGAAGTCGGCGATCTTGGAGAGCATCTCATCGAGACCACCAGTCTGTTCACCGACGGCGATCATCGAGATGACCATCGGCGGAAAAACCTTCGAGGCCTCGAGCGGTCCGGCAATCGTTTCACCGCCGGCGATCGACGCCCGGGACTGCATGACGGCATCGTGGATGACCCGGTTGCCGGCGGTCTTGGCCGTGATTTCGAGCCCATCGAGAATCGAGACGCCCGACGAGATCAGGGTACCAAGGGTCCTGGTAAACCGCGACACGGCCGATTTCCGGAGCAAATCACCCAGCACCGGCGCCTTCAGCATGGCGCCGTCGATCATCTTTCGGCCATCAGGCGTCATGTAATACTGGCGTCCGACGAAGCCGATGGCCCCGGCGCCGCCTAGAATGGCCCACCACCACCCGGTCAGGATCTTGGAGGCGCCAATGACGACCTTGGTCGGCAGCGGGAGTTCCATGTTCACCGAGGCGAACATGCTCTCGAACGTCGGAATCACGAAGATGAGGAGTACCGCGATGGCAATGACGGCCACCGAGATGATGACGGCCGGATAGACCATCGCGCCTTTCACCTTCCGGATCAGGGCGTCGCTCTTTTCGAGAAAGGTGGCCAACCGGAGCAAGATGGTGTCGAGAATACCGCCGGCTTCGCCGGCCGCTACCATGTTGACATACAGATCGGGGAAGGCCTTCGGGTGTTTTCGGAACGCGTCGGCCAGAGTATTGCCGGCCTCGACGTCGTACACCACCTGCTTGACGATGTCTTTCAGTGCCTTGTTTTCGGTCTGCGCTGCCAAAATGGTCAGCGACTGGACCAGGGGAAGGCCGGCGTTGATCATCGTCGCGAACTGCCACGTGAAAATGACGAGATCGCGGGTACCGACCCCGCCGGATCCCGGCATCTTGAACGTGATCTGCTTCGACTGCTCGCGGACCGTCACGAGCAGCATCCGGTTCTTCTTGAGGTACGCCATGACGTCGTCTTTCCCGGCGACGTCAAGGGTCCCTTTCATGATTTGGCCACTGGTGGTGTTCTTGGCCGTGTATTCAAAGACTGCCATCGGCTACCTCACCTGGTTTATCGGCGGGCTAACGCCCGCTCGCTCTTTCCCTGCCCCGGGATGTCCACGATCGCTTGCTCTTCCATCGGTTTCTCGCCAATCATCCGCAAGAACTCGTTCGGGTCGCTGGCCACCCGAAGGCACTCGTCCTTGGGCACTTCGCGGTTCATATAGAGTTGATAGAGCGCATCAGTCATGGTCTGCATGCCGTGCTTCTTGCCGGACTGCAATGCCGAGTAGATCTGATGAATCTTGTCGTCCCGGATCAAGGCCCGAATGGCCGGGGTCGCCACCATGATTTCGCAGGCCATGACCCGGCCCTTGCCGCGGTTGCGTTGCAGCAGCGTCTGGGTGATGACGCCTTCGAGCACGAAGGCGAGCTGGGCCCGGATCTGCGACTGCTGGTTGCTGGGGAAGACGTCGATCATCCGGTTGATCGACTCCGCCGCCGAGTTGGTATGCAGCGTGGCCAAAACCAAGTGACCGGTTTCGGCGATGGTGAGGGCCGCCGCGATCGTTTCGAGGTCTCGCATTTCGCCGACGAGGATAACGTCCGGGTCTTCCCGGAGGGCATACTTGAGCGCGGTGGCAAACGACTTGGTGTCGGTGCCGATCTCGCGCTGGTTGACGATGCAGCCCTGGTGGCGGTGGATGAACTCGATCGGATCTTCCACGGTGATGATGTGGCTCTTCCGTTCTTTGTTGATCTTGTCGATCACCGCCGCCAGCGTGGTCGATTTACCAGACCCGGTCGGACCCGTCACCAGGATCAAGCCGCGCGGCCGATCGGCCAGCTTGGCCATGACCGGCGGGAGCCCCAGCTCGTCAAAAGTCCGGACCGAGAACGGGATCATCCGGAGCACCATGGCCACGCAACCCCGCTGCTTGAACACGTTCCCGCGGAACCGGGCCAGGTTCTGGATGCCGAAGGAGAAGTCGAGTTCGTCCTCGAGCTCAAAACGCTTCTTCTGGGATTCAGTCAACACCGAGTAGGCCAGCTGGAGCGTGTCCTTCGGCGTCATGATGTGATCGACGGTCGAGTCGAGGATGTCGCCGTCGATGCGGAGCTTGGGGCGCTCACCCGCGGTGACGTGAAGATCCGACGCCTCCCGATCGATCATCTCTTGGAGCAGTGACCGGAGATTGAGCCGGTTCCGGCCGTCGCCCGCGGGCGCCGCGTCTCCCAATCGAATCTCGCCTTCGCTCATGACGCAGTCTCCTTGACCACTTCCTCGAGGGTGGTCACGCCTCGTTCGATCTTCTTGATCCCATCCATTCGCAACGTCAACATGCCGTCTAGCACCGCCTGGTCCCGCAACTCCGCCACCGAGGCGCCGCGGAGGATCATCCGCCGAAGCTCGTTGGTCATCGACATGACTTCGTAGATACCGGCCCGGCCCTTATACCCGGTGCCGCCGCAGGTGTCGCACCCGGTACCCTTCATATACGGCAACGCCCGGGCAATGTCGAGGTCTTCGTTGATGGACCGCAACTCCTCGTCCCGGTACTTGGCGGGCGCCTTGCAACCCGAGCAGACCCGCCGTACCAGCCGTTGCGCGACCACCAAGTTGACCGCCGCCGACACGTTGAACGGCTCGATCCCCATGTCGATCATCCGGGTAATCGTGCTCGGCGCGTCGTTGGTGTGAAGGGTCGACAGCACCAAGTGGCCCGTCAAGGCGGCCTTGATGCCGATGCCGCCGGTTTCCAAATCTCGAATTTCGCCGATCATGATGACGTTGGGGTCCTGGCGCAAGAACGCCTTCAGCGCCGCGGCAAACGTCAAACCGATATCGGGCCGAACTTGAACCTGATTGATCCCCATCAGGTTGTATTCGACCGGATCTTCGGCGGTCATGATGTTGGTTTCGATCGTGTTGATACGGGACAAGGCGGAGTACAGCGTGGTCGTCTTACCGGAACCCGTCGGACCGGTGACCAGCACCATGCCGTACGGATTCAAGATCGCCTTCATCAACTCGGCCTCGGCCTTCGGCTCGAAGCCGAACTTGGCGAGGTCGAGGGTGAGATTGCCCTTGTCCAAGATTCGGAGCACGATCTTCTCACCGAAAAGACAGGGCAAGGTCGAGACCCGGAAGTCGA
This sequence comes from Gemmatimonadota bacterium, assembly GCA_031431925.1. Taxonomy (GTDB): domain Bacteria; phylum Gemmatimonadota; class Gemmatimonadetes; order Gemmatimonadales; family GWC2-71-9; genus SHZU01. The sequence continues at coordinate 6,786 of JANPEL010000462.1, forward strand.
TGACCTTGGGGCCCATCTTGAGCTTCAACCGGCCGTCTTGGGGGACCCGGCGCTCGGCAATGTTCAGTTGCGAAAGAATCTTGATCCGGGAGATCAACGCCGCCCGAAGCCGGATTGGCGGCTTCATGACCTCATGGAGCACGCCGTCAATCCGGTAGCGGACCCGGAGCTCATGTTCGAAACACTCGACGTGAATGTCCGACGCCCCACGCTTGACGGCGTCGGTCAGGATCCCGTTGATGAGCTTGACCACCGGCGCATCGTTGATCTGCGCCTGGCTGACATTCTCGTCTTCCTCGTCCTGCACCAACTCGAGATCATCGGTGAGGCCAAGCCCCTCCATGTCCTTGAGGATTTCCTGGAGCTGGGCCTGCTGGGTGTCTTCGACCGATTCGTAGTACTTGTCGATCAGGTTCCGAAGGGTGTATTCGCCGGCGAGGACCGGGAAGAGGTCGAACCGGGTAATGAACTTGAGGTCCTGGAGCAGCCCGTGATCGGTCGGGTCGGCCATGGCGACGGTCAAGGTACGGCCTTCCCGTTTGAGCGGGAGGACGCAGTGTTTCTTCGCCACGTCGGACGGAATCAACTTGAGGATCTTCGGATCGACCTCAAACCGGGAGAGGTCAACCGCCGGCATCCGGTGCTGGCGGGCCAGGACCTTGGTCACCTCGACCTCGGCCAACGCCCCCATCTTGACCAGGATGTAACCCAACCGATGGCCGGAGGTTTTTTGCTCCGCCAGGGCCTGGCTAAGCTGCTCGCGGGTGAGGAGGTTCTCCGTTAGGAGCATCTCACCGAGGCGATCGCCAATTCCTGGGGCTGCTACAACGCTGGCCATGGGTCTACGGACCCCTCCTTGGGGTAGTACCGGGATCCCCCCAATGGCAAAGAATTGCGCCATCCTGATCGGGGTCCGGTCACTCCCTAGATCGAAACCAGTGCCAAACCCCGTATCCGCTCACGGCACTACAACTTGTGGCACCAGTTGAGTTACCAAGGCGGGGGGTATTCCAGGCACTTTTCCGAGGTCCATAGCCGACGCGAATGGCCCGTAGGTTTGGCGATATGCCAGGATTCGCTTGGCCCGTCCCGGGCCGATTCCGGGCAGAGTTTCGAGTTCCGCTTGAGTGGCCGAGTTGAGGCGAATTGGGCCGACCGGGAGCGCGGCCGCGCCCCGATTCCGGCCCTTCTTGGGCGACCCAACGACCACCAACGGAGCCTGGACCGGAGCCGGCTCGACGGCTCGAGCCGTCCGGACCCGATCGGTGTCACCCAGGGTCACGTGGGGGGCGATACCGACCAGCAGCCCTGGGCCGATCCCGGGCACGGCATCGACCTCGGCCATGGAGGCGAACCCTCCGCGCACCGCCCGCTGCTTGATGATCGCCTTGGCGAGGGGGATCCCGACTTTGGGAAGCCGAGCCAGGTCCGCGGCGCCGGCCCGGTTGAGGTCGATTCGTTCGGCTCGACCGAGGGGCCGAGCGGCCTTGGCGGCCCGGGCCCGCTGCTCGGCGAGGGACGGGGCCGCGACACTCGACCGGAGCGTGAACCCGCCGGCAGCGTCAGACCCATCGAGGGCATAGAGACGGATCCCATGCCCGACCAACGCAGCGACCAGCAACGAGATGACGGCGGTCCGTTCTTGAGATGTCATGGGCCCAATCTACGTTCAGATCGGGAGCCGGACATAACCGAAAATCTCGGCGACCGGGCCTTTCCACCGCGGTTTAGTTGACCGCTTTCGCCTCCCGGATCAGCACCATCATCACGTCACCCACGGTTTTCAGAGTTTCGGCCGCGAGCTTGTCGACCGTGTCGCCGGCGGTATGCCAATCCGGGAAGGTCGTCCCCGCGCCGAACTCGGCGATGACATCGACCGCCTTGAGGCCGGCCTGCTGGAGGGGGATGTGGTCGTCGGTGATCGAGGTCCCGGTTTCGTTCAGGAAGTAGTTACTGGCGCCCACCCGGGTGGCCGTGGCCCAGATCTGATCGACGACGTTCGGGGCCGCGGTCACGGAATAGCCTTCCTTCCGGAACACCGCGCCCTTGCCCCCTACCATGTCGAGCAGCACCGCGTATTCAGGCTTGGGCCCCGGCAGTTGGTTCCGGGCGTAGTACTTCGACCCGATCAACACGTCGACCTCCTCGCTAAAGATCCCGTAGTCCTCGCCATCGACGAACAGGAGATCGACGCCGATCGTCGGCGGTACCTTCTTCAAGGCATCGGCCATGGCCAGGAGAACCGCCACGCCCGACCCCCCGTCGTTCGCGCCCGGGATCGGTTGTTTGGCCCGGACCCCGGTGTCAGCATCGGCCACGGGCCGGGTGTCCCAGTGGGCCAGAAAGAGGAGCCGGCGGGTGGCTGCGGGGTTGAACCGCGCCACCAGGTTCCGCATCGGGAGGGAGTCGCCGGTCCGGCTCACATGGGTCCACGCCTGGACCACCACGGAATCGGCCCGGACCCGGAGCAGACTGTCGAGCCAGGCAGACATCGCCCGGTGACCAGCGGTTCCCGGGATCCGGGGGCCGAACCCGACCTGGGTTTCGACGTACCGGAGCGCTGCCTGACCGTCGATCTCTTTGGCCGGCGGTGGCGTCTGGCATCCGGCCAGGCTGAGGACCAGCAGGTTGAGCCGAAGCGTCATGATCGGAACCCGGAAAAGTGAGTGGCCAGCGCCAGAGCATAAGGCAACCAACCCGGCCGCGATAGGATGGGCGTTCCAGCCGGGGGGCGATTAGACTTCCGCCCCAGAATGCGTCTGCTGCGAAGGTACATCCTCCGGTCCGTCGCGGGCCCGTTCTTCTTCTCCCTGGGAGCCTGCACCGGTCTGTTGCTCGTCAATCAACTCGCCAAGCGATTCGGCGAATTGGTGGGCAAGGATCTCCCGGTCGGCATCATCATCGAAGTCCTCCTCCTCAGCATTCCGTTCATCATCGCGCTGACCCTCCCGATGGCGGTGTTGGTCGCGATTCTCTATGGGTATAGCCAGCTTGGCGCCGACAGCGAAATCACCGCGATGCGGGCCAACGGGGTCAGCGTCGGGCAGATGCTCGGGCCGGCCTTGGTGGCCGGCCTGGCCCTGGCCGCCATCAGCTTTTTGTTCGTCGACCAGGTCCTGCCCCGGACCAACGCCCGGCTCGGCAACCTCCAGCGCGACATCGGCGAAAAGCGGCCCGCATTCCAGATGCGGGAGCAGGCCATCAATGCCCTGGGCCAGTATTACATCCGGGCCTCCCGGGTGTTCCCCGGCTCGGGCAAGATGTCGGATGTCCAGATCTTCGATCACTCGGCCTATGACGGCCGCCGGGTCATTTACGCCGACAGCGGTTTGATGACCTTCGATGAGACGGGTGTCGACCTGATCCTCCAGCTCTTCAACGGCAAGGTCCACGACTACAAGACCTCCGAGATCTCGCAGCTCCAGGTCACCCGGTTCGGTCACAACACGATCCGGGTCAAGGCGGTCCAGAATCTCTTCGAACGCGATACGGCCAATTTCTCCCGGGGCGACCGGGAAATGACGACCTGTGAAATGATGGACCAGGTGACGTCCTCGCGCCGCCGGGCCGCCCGAGCCGCCGGAACCCGCCAGGACCTGGCCCGCACCGACCTTCGGGCGTTGATGCGGATTTCACAGAGCGGCGTGGTGCCGACCATTGCCGACACCGGAAAAGTCAGCCACTGCGGCGCCTGGCGGACGTTCGAGCGGGCGTTCGGGAAACTGCTGCTGCCCGAAGCCGCCGCCGCCCAGAATCCGGTCCAGAATCCGATCCAGACTCCGCTGATCACCGATACGACGGGCCGCCAGACCGTCAACCCCACCAACCAGGCCATGCCGGTGCTTACCAGCATCGCTGAAGTCACCGTGACCCGGGATGACGAGCGGACCTCGCGGACCCAGGCGGACCGATTTCTGGTTGAGATCCACAAGAAGTACAGCATCAGCGTCGCCTGCTTCAGTTTCGTGCTGATCGGGGTCGCGATGGCCCTGCGGTTCCCGCGGGGGGGCATGGGCCTCGTGATCGGCGGCGGTCTCCTGGTCTTTGCGATCTTTTACGTGTGCCTGGTGGGCGGCGAGTCGCTGGCCGACCGGGGCTACGCCTCGCCCGCCGTCGCCATGTGGCTTCCCAACGTCCTGATGTTGCTGGCGGGGACGATCGGTCTGATCCGGGTCAATCGCGAATTCGGCTCGACCCGCGGCGGCGACGTCGCGGATCTGGTCGAGACCCTGCTCCGGCCGTTCCGGTTCCGGAAAAGGGAGGGGTAGCCGTGCCGCTGATTCGGACCCTGTCCCGGTACATCCTGTGGAGCTGGATCCGGATTTTTCTGCTGGCCGGGTTGGGATTCCCGGTCGTCGCGGTGATGATCTATCTCGTCGATCGGTTGAGCCGCCTCCTCGACCGGAACCTCGGCGCCGCCGAAATCCTCCGGATCGGCCTCTACGCCATTCCCGGCAACACCGCCAACATGATTCCGGCGGCGGCCTTGTTTGCCACCGTGTTCACGATCGGTCCGCTGGCCAAGAACTCCGAGATTACGGCGGCCAAAGCCGGCGGGATCAGTTTCTACCGGCTGATCCTCCCGATTCTGATAGCCTCGATCTTTGCCGGCGGGCTTTGTTTCTGGGTGACGGAGATCGCGCCGATGACGACCGCCCGGCAACTCGAGATCGAGAAGGAGCGAAACAACCGGAATCAGACCACCCGGTACGATTTCACCTTCTTGGCCGACAACGGGTGGAGTTACTCGATTCGCTACCTCGACACCCAAGCCAAGACCATGCGGACCGTGGTCCTCGAGCACGCCGGCCGGGTCGAGGGCTACCCCAACCTCTCGATCCTGGCCGATAGCGCGCGGTGGAACGACAGCACCAAGCGCTGGCGGCTCGAGAGCGGGGCCTCGCATATCCTGAGCGATAGCCTCCCGCCGTCCACGATGAAGTTCACCTCGCTCGAACTGCCGAGCTTCAACGAGGAACCTCGGTCGTTGCTGACCGAGCCGAAACGGCCCGACGAGATGACCTACCGGGAGCTGGAGTCGTTCATCGAAACGCTGGGGCGGTCCGGCAACGACGTCAAGAAGCTCCAAGTCGACCTGGCGGTCAAAGTGGCCTTGCCGGTCGCCTGCGTGGTCATCGTCCTGTTCGGCGCCCCGCTCGCCATGAGCAACCCGAGAGCCGGGGCCGCGATGGGCATCGCGATCAGCCTCGGCACGACGGTGCTTTACCTGCTTCTGATCAACTTGTCGAAGGCGGTAGGAGCCACCGGCGTGATCGACCCGACGCTCTCGGCGTGGATTCCAAACGGGATTTTTCTCCTCCTGGGCCTGGGGCTTCTCGCCCGGGTCAGGACGTGAGGGTATCGGTCCGGAACATTTCAGGCGGCAGGGTGGCGGCGCTCAGCCGGCACACCTTGACCGCCTCGGGGCCGGCGGCTTCCTCGCAGATCCGGATCCGTTGGTCGGGGTCCACGATCAGATTGGCCACCTGCTCGCCCACACCCCGATAACACAACTCCCACCCCGGCGCGTCGCCTAACCGGCGGCACATCGCCATCCCCGCCCTGGGGTCGGACCCCCAGTCGATCAGGGCTTTGGCCGCTCCGAAGTAGCACCAACCCAAGTGCCGCTCGCCGCTCTGCTTGCAGTAGCGAATCGATTTGGCCGCGTCGCGCCCCGCCCGGGAGCTGATGTCCCGTCCCAGACTGGCAAAGCAAATCGACTGCATGTCCTCGGGAGCGGTCCCGCAGGCCTCGGCCGTTTTCGGAATGCTCCGCTTCGTGAAATAGAGAATGGCCGAGGTCTGAATCTCGTAACAGGGCCGCCGGAACTTCGGCTCCATGATGGAACAGGGGTAGAGCAGGTCGGTGGAATCAAGCGCCTTGAACGGACTCTGGCCCGAGAGCTCGTGCTGGTGGCTCTCGACCAACTTGGTGGCCGGATGGTGGGGCGCGATGGTGTGCACGATGTTTTCCATGAACGCCCCGCCGTAGCAGGACTCTCGGTCCCATCCGTCAGCCAGAAGGTCGCAGGAGCCGAGCGCCTTGGGCAGGTCGCCGGCGTACATCATCTGGAACCCGTGCCCCATGCCGTGGACGCATTGGAAGAGACGGGATCGGCTGTCGCCGGCGGTCCGGTACGGGGCGCAGAGGGCGTTGGCCGAGGCGCTGTCGACGGCATCTTGGCTCTCCAGGTAGGCCTGAATCACCCCATGATTGCAGCCGCTCGCGAAGTCGCTGGTGCATTGGCCAAAGGGCCCGGCTACCTCTTGGGCCAACAGGTAGCCGTTGATGCCGATCCCGTGCGCCAAGGCGTGGCCTTCGCGTTCGATCTGTTGGTCGGCCCGGGCCATGGCTTTGAGGAGGCCCATCGCGCCACCGACTCCAGCCTCGGTTTCTCGGTCTTTCAGGGCCTCCTGATAGCACACGGTCCGCTCGCTCTTGGGGCGGGCAGCGCACCGGACCAAGATCTCCCGGGCCGCGATCCCGTCGGGGCTGGTGTCTACCGGCCGTCTCGGCCAAGCGCCGGCAAGGAGCGCGGCGCCGGCGACGAGGCCAACGACCATCGCGATCTTGGTCTTTTGGGTCAGGTTCATGGCCTCAATACTAAACAGAAACGGGGGCCGGTTCCCGGCCCCCGTCTCTCAGATGGTCTCTCGCCGGCTAGAACAGGTACTTCGCCCCGAGCTGAATCCGCCACCGCGAGCTGTTGACCAGCACCCGGCGCTGGAACGGCAGCACGCTCGGCACCGTGTAGCGGCCCCGGTCGTCGGTCTGGGCCGCGGTGCCGCGGGTGTCGTAGCCGGACATCGTCAGCAGGCTGACCTGCTCGAAGAAGCTGGTTTCGCGATTGATACCCCAGTCGCGGTCGATCAGGTTGAGGAAGTTGAACACGTCGGCGCTGATCAGCATCGACTGGCCGCTCGCGGTCCGGATCGGCTTGCTGAACCGGACGTCGAGGAACTTGCTCCACGGGTTCCGGCAGGAGGCCCGTTCCATGATTTTGCCCCGCTGTTCCCGAAGGCATTTTTCGCCGGCAATAAAGTTGTTGAGCCGGTCCCAATCCGCCGCATTGACCAGGCTGATGTCGTTCTGATCGCGGGGCACGTAGAACAAGTCGTTGTTGATGTTCCCGTCGCCGTTGGCGTCGTTGGCCGCCGTGAAGGCGTAGGGAGTGCCGGCCCGAGCGGTGTAGATCGCCGAGATCTGGATGTCGCCGGGAAGGTTGGCGGTGCCGCTGAAGGTGATCTTGTGGGGCACGTCGAGCGCCGAGGTCCGGAGGTTCCGGTCGGCGAGCGTTCCGTCGAGCGGGGTGTTCCGGAGGTTCGAAGTCGCGACGCTCGAGCCGAGCGTCATCAAGTCAACCGTCCGCGACCGGGTGTAGGCGGCGCTGAACGCGAAGTCGTCGGCAAACGACTTCTGGATCTGAATCGTCGCCAGGGTCGACTTGTCGGCATTCCGGTTGGTGTGCCGAACCACTTGGCGCACCCCGTTGACCCGGGTCAACCGGGTGATGTTGGTGCCGGCGGTGTTCGGGACCGCGTACATCTGCCGGCCCTCGCCATTCACCGCCCCCAGAAGGACGTTGTCGTCGGTCTGGTACATCTGATTGCGGGCGCGGGACTGGAGGAAGTCGAAGGTTGCCACCCAGCCCGACCCGAACCGCTGGTCGATGCCGAAGGCAATCTTGAACGCCTGCTGGAACTTGAAGTTGTTCTCGAAGTAGTTGACCGCGGCCGTCGGTGGGACCGGCGCGCCCTGTCCAACGCAGGTCGTTGGCTGGGCATCGGGATCGACGGTGAACGTCGGAGGCGTCCGTCCATTCCCGGACCCCGGCGTCAAGTCGCAAGTCAGGGTTACCTGCTCGAGGCCGGTGTTGGTAAAGGCGTTGGCCATCCAGACGTAGGGCGGCCGGCCGGAGAACAAGCCCAATCCGCCGCGGATCACGGTATTGGTGGTCCCGCCCACGTTCCAGTTGAACCCAAGCCGGGGCGAGAGCAAGACGTTGCCGCTCGGGAAGGTCCCGGTGTTGACGCCCAAAGTGTCGGTCAGGGCCCGCAACGGGTTCTGGAACGGCTTGTCGGTCACCGGGACATCAAACCGGAAGCCCCCGGTCACGGTGATGTCGTTGGTCGGCCGCCAGGTATCTTGGACGTAGCCGCCCAATTGCTTCACCCCGAAATCGGCCGTAAAGCCACCGGGCCGGGTCTCGAGCTGAATTTCGTAGCGTCGCGCCAGGCCCGCGTCGAGCGAGTCCGCGTTGCCGAACGTCCAGGTGCCGTACCGATTGTTGGCGAAGAGGTTCCGGAAGTCGAACATCTCGTTGTGGGTGCCGACCGTGATCTGGTGCTTGGCGCCGACATTGAAGGTCAGATTCGCGCTCAACTCGCCGACGTTCTGGTCGAGCTCGTTGCCGTGCGAGAAGCGCTCGCCGCCGGCGGCGAGGTAGTTGTTGATGACATCGCCCTGGACCAGGATGAGGGGCGTCCGGTTGGCAATCTCGCGGGCGTCCCGGACGGTCTGGTACCCGAGCAGAACTTCGAGACTGGCCGCACCGAGGAGCGTGGTGTATTTCGCCCGGGCGGCATTGGTGGTATTGCCGATCTTGAATCCGCTATTCGACAACTGCCAGCCGTCGCGGGTCGGATCGCTTCGGCTGCTCCGGTTGAAATTGTCCAAACTCGCGCGGACGTAGTTGTACGAGAACTCGAGCTGCGACGTCTGTCCCATCTGGTAATTCAGCTTGCCGAAGAAGTTCTTGTCCGGGCGCGTCAGGTTCTGCGGGGCATCGACGCCGCCCGGATCGAAGCCATACTTGGTCCGGATGATATCGGCAATCCGCTGCGCGGTGGCGACGGTAATCCCGGTGGCCGGCTCTCTGGCGTCAAGGCCAACGAACGGCGTGGTCGACGCCTGAATATCGGCGCTCCCGAAGAAGTGGAGTTTGTTCTTGATGATCGGGCCGCCGATGGTGCCGCCGTATTGCTTGATGTCGAACTGGGAAAACTTGACCCGCCCGGTATCGGGACCGACCAACTCGGGACGCTGCATGTACCCGAACACCGAGCCGCGGATGCGGTTGGTGCCGGACTTGGTGATGGCGTTGATCAGACCGCCCGAGAAGCTGCCCTGGCGGACATCGAACGGCGCCACCAGGATCTGGAATTCCTGAATGGCCTCGATCGAAATCGCCTTGGCTCCGGCGCTACCCCCCGGGGTACCGCCGGAAGAGAGCCCAAAGACGTCATTGTTCGCCCCGCCGTCGATCAAGATTGCATTGAAGCGGCTGTTCTGGCCGCCGACCGAGGTCCCAATGGTCACCTGCGGGCTGGTCCGGATCAGGTCGGTGAAGTTCCGGCCCAGCAACGGATAGCGCTGAATCGCGGTGTCGGTCACGATCTGCGCCGGGCCGGTCCGGCCCGCGTTGATGAGCGGGTTGGTCGCGGCCACCACCGTCAATTCTTGGAGCGTAATGACCCGGGCGGCGAGTTCGAAGTTGATTGGGTACCGTTGCCCGAGAGTCAGCATCACCCCCGTCTTGGTCGCCGGCTCGAACCCAATGGCCCGGATCGCGATCGTGAACGGACCGCCCGGCGGCACGTTTTCGAAGTTGAAACGGCCGCTCTTGGAGGTGGCGGTGGCGAGCCGGGTGCCGGTCGACAGGTTGGTGATCGACACCAGCGCGCCCTCGAGCGGAACGCCACCTTCCTTGGTCACCACCCCGGTTACCGCCGAGCTGGTGACACCCTGGGCCGCAACCTGGCCGACGCCAACGAGGCTAAGTCCAATTGTCACAACAAGATAGATAGTATTCCGCAGGAAAACCCGCATGGCAACTCCGGGAGGGGGCTCAACGTGGCTGGTAACCGACGGGACAAACATACGGACGGGGGCCAAACGGTCAAGTTGCGAGCGGTATCGACCCCGCAACACCGCTCAGGCCCGCTTCCGCCCGAGCGTCAAATAGTAGAGCGGAATTCCCGCGCCCAGGATCACGAAGGTGACGCCCGTGTTGATCGGGTCCGTTACCAGGGCGTTGATGACCATTCCGGTGGCCGCCAGCAGAAACACGATCGGGACGACCGGGTAGCCGATGGTCCGGTAGGGCCGCTCGAGGTTCGGGTACTTCTTCCGCATCACGAATACGCCCAAGATGGCCAGGATATAGAAGGGCCAGATCCCGAGCACGAAGCGATCGGCCAGCTGTTGGAAGTCATTGAACATGACGTACGCGCACCCGAGGAACGCCGCCAGCCAAATCGCAACCGACGGGGTCTGGAACTTGGGACTGACCCGGGCGACGCCCTTGAAAAAGAGCCCCCGGTCGGCCATGGCGAAAAAGATCCGCGGATTGGTCAGCATCGAGCCGTTCAGGGTGCCGAAGCAGGAGATCATCACGATCGCCGAGACAATCCCGGCCCCCGCCCCACCCAAGATCGGAATCCGCCCGGCCGCGGTGGCCGCGATCAGCGGTTGGCCGGCCATCTCCGATACCGGCACCAAATAGATGTAGGCCGCATTGAGGAGCAGGTAGATCGCAATGATCAGGATGGTTCCGGCAATCAAGGCCACCGGGAAATTCCGGCCCGGGTTCTTGATCTCGCCGCCGATATACGACAAATCGGCCCACCCATCATAGGCCCACATGATCGAGACCAACGCCGACGCCACCATGGAGATACTGAACGTCGTCGTCGTGGCACTCCCGGAGTGGGAGAAGTTGCTCCAATTGCCATCGCCGACGGAAAACGCCAGCACCACCAGCCCGACCATGCCCGCATACTTCGCGATCGTGGCCACGCCCATGACCCGGGAGGCGTACTTGACGCCGAGATAGTTGATCAGCGCCACCACGAGAATGGTGGCGGCCGCCGCGTACCGGACCTCCTGGGGCGTGAACTTGGTGAAATAGCCGAGATATTCGGCAAAGATGGTGGCAATGCTGCCAAGCGCCGAGGCCCGGATGACCGACAGTTGCGACCAGCCGAACAGAAACGCCGGCATCGGCCCGAACGCTTCGTCGATGTAGGCAAAGAGCCCCCCGGACCGCGGCGACGCCGCCGCCAACTCCGCCACCGTCAACGCCCCAAACAACGCCAGCGCCCCGCCAATGACCCACGCCAGCAGCACGACCCCCGGCTCGCCCACCAAGCCCGCCACCCGAGCCGGCACCCGGAAAATGCCCGACCCAATCGTCGTCCCCACGATGATCGCCACCGCCGAGAAGAGTCCGATGGTCCGCGGAAGCCGCTCCGTCATAAAACTCCCGTCCCCAAGCCGAGTGCCGAGTGCCGAGCACCGAGTGCCGAGCAGTTACCGCCGAGCCCAAGTATATTCTTCCCCCAGAGGCCCCGATAGCCCTCGATCCCTCACGCGCCGACTGCCACTGTGTCTCTTCTCGCCGATCTCGTCACCCTGACCAAGCCCCGAATCATTTCGTTGCTGTTGCTGACGACGATCGCCCCGATGTTCATCACCGACCAGGGCATCCCGAGTTGGAGTCTGATTGGCTGGGTGGCGCTCGCGGGCTACCTGATGGCGGGTGGGGCCAACACGGTCAACATGTGGTTCGACCGCGACATCGACCTTCTCATGGCCCGGACCCAGACCCGCCCGATTCCTTCGGGCCGGCTCTCCGCCGGCGCCGGCCTCGCCTTCGGCCTCTCGCTCGCTACCATTGCCTTTGCGCTCTTCTGGAACCTGGTCAATCCGCTTTCGGCGTGGCTCGCCCTCGGCGGCTTTCTCTTCTACGTGTTCATCTACACCGTGTGGCTCAAGCGGTCCACCCACCACAATATCGTGATCGGCGGCGCGGCCGGTGCGTTCCCGCCCCTGGTCGGGTGGGCCGCCATGACCAACACGATCGACTTCGCGGCCCTGACCCTGTTTGCCATCATCTTCTATTGGACGCCGCCCCATTTCTGGGCCCTCGCACTCGTCAAACAGGGCGACTACGCCAAGGTCGGCGTCCCGATGATGCCGGTCGTCAAAGGCAACGAATACACCAAGCGGCAAATGCTCGCCTACACCGTCCTACTCCTGCCGCTCACGATCCTGCCGACGATTGTGGGCACCCAGGGGGTGGTTTACGGGCTCGTGGCCCTGGCGTTGGGCGGCCGGCTCCTGTGGTATTGCTGGCGGTTACTCAAGGAGCCCGGGGTAACCCCGACCGCCTGGAAGATGTACCGCTACTCGCTGCTGTATTTGGCGCTACTGTTCGTCGCGATGGGCGTCGACCGGGCCCTGCCCTTTGGACACCGGGAGCCCGCGCCGACCCAACTCGACGTCTCCCGGGTTACCGACGGGCCGGCTGAACACCTCGGCCACTAGGTCGGACTGAGCACCGCCCGGCCCAGGAACGCCACCACTTCTTTGACCCCCGCCGGCGTCAGAATCTCCTGCCACCGCCGCTCCGCCGGCTCCCGGCCATCATTCGACCGCACCAACATGGCGCCGCCTAACGGGCCCCGGTCGACGAAGACGTAGAACCGGCTGACGGGATCGAAATACCGCCAGACCTCATACCCGGGCACCGTCCCGCGCTGTTCCCGCCGGAGCACCTGGGGCGGCAACCCCTCCCGCAGAAAGATCCGGCCCCGGTCGGTCTGCCAGCCGGCCAGCCGGCGGCGGGCGTCGCCATAGAACGCATTGGCGTACCCAACCCCGGCGTAGAACTGGGCCCGTCGCTCGTTCCCGGTGGTCTGCGGAGTCGGGTCGCGGCCCTGCCAAAATGCCGCCAGGAAGGCCCGTTTGTCGTCATCGGAACCGCGAGCCGGCCAACCCGCCAATTGATCCGGTCGGGCAATGACCGAGAGCGGCGCGAACGCCTGATCGAGCGCGCCGGCGCCCAGCCCGCCAAAGTAGGTTTGATCCGGCAGGGCCGCCGGCGCATTGGCCACCGCGGGGTCCACCACGAACGAGGCCTCCCGCATCGTGGCCACCCCACCCAATTCAACGGTGGCCCGAAGCCGGTAGGACCCCGCCTCCAAGTTCCCGATCTCCAGTTGCCCGGTCAGGAGCCCGATCCCAGCCACCACCTTGAGGGCCGTCGGTCCCACCCGCTTGCGTTCCGCCCCGCCCCGGTCGAGGAAGGCCAGGGTCAGCCGGCCGTCGGTGGCGGTACCGGCGTAGGTCTCGAGCAGATAGGCCACCGAAGCAGTCGCGCCGCCCACCACGACTTCCGGAGCGATGGCCAGGATCAAACCACCCCGGCGGAACTCGCCAGGCTGGGGAATGGTATCGACCGAGGCCACGGGACGAAGCCACGGACTGATCATCAAGTCGGACGCACTGGGTGGCTCGGGGTAGCCGTCGATCTCGGCGCTCGAATCGAGCCGGCGTCCCGAGACCGAATCAACCACACTGGCCTCGAGCCGATACCGGCCGGCACCGAGGGTAAACCGGATCAGATCAAGCCGGTCGGCGTCGCCCCGGGGAAAGGGTATCGAGGTCCGGCGCTGCCAGGATTGGGAATAGAGCGCGGCGCCCGTCGAATCGAGAATCCGGACCGAGAGGGCAAGAGACGCCTCTCCGGCCGCGCCGGGACTCGGCAAATCGGCCGGGATCTGGAGGAAGGCGGTGACATGGGTTTGGCCGGGAGACTGGCCCGGGTCGGCGCGGTAGGACCGGACGGCTCGAACCAGAAAACCGGTGTCGGCAGAGGCCGCGGCCATGACCAAGCTGAACCACACTCCGAGCATCGCACCCTCTATGGCAAGATCAGATTTCGCTGCAGCTCACTCGGTGTGACGACCGGACCGTCGGGTGACCAAAACACGTTGACCTCGCTCCGAACCCCGAACCGGCCCGGGAGATAGACGCCCGGCTCGACTGAAAATCCAACGCCCGGTACGATCAACCGGTCGTCCCTCGTTTCGTAGTCGTCGCAGTGCGGCCCGGATCCGTGCAAATCGCGATCGATCGAATGTCCAGTCCGATGGACGAAAAACTCGCCATAGCCGGCGCCCTCGATGACATCCCGGGCCGCCCGATCAACTTCGAATCCTCTAATGGGACGTTTCTCCCGCGCCGCCCGCCACACGCAGGCTAGCGCGGCATCCCGGGCATCCCGCACGGTGTCCCAAACCCGGAGCACCTCCTCGGGCGGATGACGGCCGCTGAACCCCATCCAGGTTTGGTCGGCAAACACCGTCTCCAGGGTCTTCCCGCCGAACAGGTCGATCAATACCACTTCATCGTTCCCGAGAGTACGGTCGTGTCCTGCCTCGGGCGCGTAGTGCGGGTTGGCGGCATTGGGCCCAAAGCCGATGATCGGGAGGTGACCGGGATCGACCCGAACCCCCGAGTGTTCGAGCAACTCGATGACCCTCCGCTGCACCCCCGACTCAGTGACCGATTTTCCCCCCTCGGTGACCGTTTCGGCCATCACCTGCTTGGCCACCCGGGCCACCACCTCGGAGGCCTCGAGATGGTCCCGGGTTTCCGACGCCGACCATCGAGCCGTGAATTGGGTCACCAGCGGTCCGCTCGACACCACAGTCGCGCCGAGGGATTGAATCATTTCGACCACCCCGAACGGCACCCGGTCGAGATACGGCACGGTATCCCGATTCGAGATTTCCATGGCCACAGTCTTCCCGCCGATCACCTCGCGGAGCGCCGCCTCCAGTTCCTGCCATCGAGCGTACGGAAGGATCCGGCCGGGAAACTCCGCAAACTGCTGGAGCTCGATCTTGTGGGCCACCGCGATCGGCGGCCCGTCCTTCGGCAGGTAGACGAACAACCGCCGGGTACCGGGTTTGACGCCGAGCATCCGGAGCGCAATCGGGTTGGTGCCCCGAAAATCAAACAGCAACCATCCCTCGGCGCCCGCGGTGGTCAAGCCGTCGCGAAGCGCCATCCGGTCCAACCCGGCCAGGTGTTTCATCCCGCCTCCTGCCAACGTTGATCTGGTTCCGCCGTTTTCCACCGGCAGGCGTCGTCCCCTCGGGACCGGCACCGTTCGTGGATCATCGATCCCTCAAACCCGCTGGTAACCCGGAGGATCTCGGCCACCATGGCGCTATAAAAATAGCAGCCGGCGCCCTCGAACCCGGCGCGGGTGGCCAGAGAATCCGCCAACCGAACCGCCAATCCGGTCGGTTCGCGGGCCAACTCGAGGCGGAACACGTTGAGGAGCGCCCGGGCGGCCGCTCGTTCACCCGCTCGGCGCCGAACCGACCGCGGAAACACCCGCCACCCCATCGACGGCGTCCCGCCCCGGGTCCGGGCGGCGTACCTGGCGGCGCGGCGGCCGGCATCGGAAAACGCCAGGGTGGCGTCGGCCCGACGGCCCACCAGCCGGAACACCTGAACGGCCTCGTCGTCGGTCACTTGGGCCCCACGATCGGCCATCTCCCGGTACCGCTCGATCTGCGCGGCCACTGTCGAGGTCAGGCCGAGCCGTTTGGCGAACGTCTCCTGCGCGAACTCGGCGGGAAGGCCATCGTTCAGCGGCGTGTCCAGGTTGCGGATCGCTTCGAGCAGCGTCAGCGGGACGATCGCGTGGACGGTGGTCGGGATACTCACGGGATGTTGGGGCGGGTCATGCTGGACGGGCAACTTAAGGTCGGAGATGCGCCACACCAAGGGGAGTTAGATTCGCGGGGTGTCCTTCAGCCTGGCGGTTCTGGTGTCCACAGCCATTGCGCTCGTGGCGTGGCGGGCCCGAACGCTGAGTCGGTGGGGCGCTCTTGCCGCGACGATGGTCGGGACGCTGGTGCTCTGGCCCACTGGTTGGGCCGGCTGCGCCGTGCTTGGGGCATTTGCCTCGGCACTCGGCGCTCGAGGCTCGGCACTCGGCGCTCGGCACTCGGCACTCGGCGGGGAGCAGGTGGATGTCGGGGGGCGGGGCTGGCGGCAGGTGGTGGCCAATGGCGGGGTCGCGGCGGTGGGGGCGCTTGGGGAGTTTTGGGTGCCTGGCATTGGGATTTGGTTGGTGACGATCGTGCTGGCGGCGGCGGGGGCAGATACCTGGGCTACATCGTTTGGGGGACGGAGCCGGCGGCCACCTCGGGATATTCTTCGGCGAACGGCGGTAGAGCCGGGGACGAGCGGCGGGATCACGTGGCTTGGAACAACGGGCGGGGTCATGGGGGCTGGTTTCGTTGGGGCCGTGGGCGGGGTGGCCAGCCAGAGCTTGAGGCTCGGGGTCACGGCGGCCGCGATCGGAATGGTTGGGATGTTGTTCGATTCGGTCCTCGGCTCGGCCCTCCAGGGTCGGTTCTGGTGCGGCGCGTGTAACCAACCGACCGAGCGGCGGATTCATCGCTGCGGCACCCTGGCGACTCGGACGGCGGGGTGGGGCTGGCTCGACAACGACCTCGTCAATTTCACCACGACTTTGGCGGCCTTGGGGGCCGGATTGGCGCTATGGCCGACGTCCTGATCGTGGGCCTCGGGCCCGGTGGGGCCGCGGCGGCCATTCGGTTGGCCCAGGCGGGGCTTCGGGTGGTGGCCCTGGATCGGGCGGTGTTTCCCCGAGAAAAGACCTGCTCCGAGTTCATGAGCCCCCAAACCGTCCGGCAACTCGACCTGATCGGCGTGCTGCCGGAGGTCCTTCGCCACGCGGTGCCGCTCTACGGCACCCAGGTGTTCGGGCCCCGAGGCGCCTCGCTGACCGGACTCTTTGCCAAGGTGGCCGGGGTGCCCCCCGCCACCGCGGGCATTTCCCTGCCCCGCCGTGTCCTCGATGCCATTCTGGTCGATGCCGCCCGGCGGGCGGGGGTCGACGTCCTCGAACGGACCAAGATGGTCGACCTGATCCGGGACCAAGGCCAGATCAAGGGGGCCATCGGATCTCAAAACGGCCGCCCCACCGCGATCCCGGCGCGTCTCGTCATCGGGGCCGACGGGCTCCATTCCGTGACCGCCCGGTTGCTCGGCGGCCGCCGCCACGAACCGCTCCGGCGTTATGGGTTCGTGGCCCATGTGTCCGGCGTACCCGACCTGGCTCTGACCGAGATGCACGTCGGCCCGGGAGGCTATGTCGGCCTCAATCGCATCGGCGAGGACTTGGCCAACGTCGCCGTCGTCGCCTCCCGCCATGAGGTCCGCACCGCCGGCCAAGATCCCACCGAATTCTTTTTCGGGATGCTCGACCGGTTCGACCGGGTCCGGGGCCGAGTCCGGCGCGGCGCGGTCGTTAGGCGGGTCATGACGGCCGGACCGTTTGCGGTCCGGTCCCGGCAGGTGATTGCCGACGGGGCCATGGTGCTGGGCGACGCGGCCGACTTCTTCGACCCCTTCACCGGCGAGGGGATTTGCGCCGCGCTCCGCGGGGCCGGGTTGGCGGCACCCGTGGCGCTGGCCGCGTTGGGGGCAACCGAGTATCCGACCACCCGCCACCTCCTGCCCTACCAACAGGCTCGCCGGAGCACCTTCGGGGGCAAGTGGATCGTGGAACGGATGATCGGCTATGGGATGCTGGCGCCGGCGCTGTTTGACCGGGCCGTCAGCCGGCTCGAACGGCGCGGGATGGCGCACACCCTCGTCGGGGTCACCGGTGATGTCCTCCCGGCCCGTGCGGTCCTGAATCCTCGGTTCCTTTCCGCCATGGTCATCTGATGAGCCGACTCCTCCAGCATGACCTGGCGTCCCCGATCGGCGTTGAACTCCTCGACGATCGCGGGGCCGACCCGGCGCTGGTCCGGGAATCCCTCCGCCATTTGGCCCGATCGAACCGGTGGTTCGGCGGGGTCTTGGCCGTCAAAGCCGGGATCTCCCGGCTCCTGGGGCCGAGACCACCGGCGGAGCTCAGGCTCCTCGACATCGGCACCGGCGAAGGGGACATTCCCCGGGCCCTGGCCGGATGGCTCAGCCGCCGGGGCATCCGGTTGAACGCAACCGGCGTCGACTGGCACCGGGCCGCCCCTCCGCTGGCCCGGTCCAACGGGGTTCCAACCGCCGTGGCCGACGCGTTCCAGCTCCCGTTTGCCGACCGGACCTTCGACCTCGTGGTCATGAGTCAGTTCGCCCACCACTTCTCGGGCGAGGGTATCATCCGGCTCTGTCGCGAGGCCAGCCGCACCGCCCGCCTCGGCGTCATTATCGCAGACTTGCGACGAACCGGGTGGGCCGCCGCCGCCTTCGGGTTGGGAAGCCGGATCCTTGGGTTCGACCACTATACCAGGGTGGATGGGATTACCTCATTGCAGCGGGGTTTTCGCCCCGCCGACTTGGCCGCGGTCATCGAGGCGGCCGGATTCGAGCCGACCGTCACCGCCTCACTGGGGGCCCGAGTGGTCGCCACTTGGAGCACCCAGACATGATGCGTGTCGTTGATGTGATCGACATCGAGGCCCCGATCGACCAAGTCTTCGACGCCGCCGCTGATGTCGAACGGTGGCCGGTCATCTTGCCCCACTATCGATGGGTTACGATCCGGGAGCGGCGGCCCGACGGCACCACGATCGTCGAGATGTCGGCCAACCGTCCGTTCGGGCCGTTCAATTGGCCAACCTGGTGGACCTCGGAAATGTGGATTGACCGGCCCCGGTTCGAGGTCCGGTACCGTCACATCCGCGGCATCACCACCGGCATGGATGTCGTGTGGCGCCTTACAACTCAAGGAAAGAAGACCCACGTGGACTTGATTCATGAGTGGAACGGGCCCGCCTGGCCGTTGATCCGCCGGCCCGCCGCCCACTGGGTCATCCTCCCGATATTCGTTCATGGCATCGCCGCACGGACCTTGGCCGGCATTGGCCGGAGTTTGGCCGAACCCCGATGACGGCCCGCCGCCGGGTCGTCATTTCCGGAATCGGCGCCGTCACCCCGATCGGGGTCGGCGTCGAAGGGTTGTGGCAGGGCCTCCGGGCCGAGCGATCGGCGGTCCGGGTGGTGAACCGGTTCGATCCGTCGCCGTTCAAGAGCCACCTCGCCGCCCAAGTCGACGACTTCGACCCGGTCGAATATCTCGGCGCCAAACGCTCGAAACGCATGGACCGATGTTCGCAGCTCGCCCTCGCCTCGGCCAAGATGGCGCTCGAGGACAGCGGCATCCGGCTCCAGGCCGAGGACCGGAACCGGATCGGCGCAATGATGGGAACCGCGTTAGGCGGCGTGGCCTTGGCCGAGGCCCAGCACGAACGATACCTGGCCGGGGGGGTCCGGGCGGTCGACCCGGGTGTGGCGCTGACGGTGTTTGCCGGGGCGTCGAGTTGCAACCTGGCCATCGACTTCGGTCTGAACGGCCCCAACATCACCAATGGGATGAGTTGCGCGTCGGGCGCCATCGCCATCGGCGAGGCGTTCCGGACTATTCAGCGGGACGAGGCCGATCTGATTTTTGCCGGGGGATCGGAGGCGCCGCTCGCGCCCCTCACCTACGGCGCGTTCTCAATCATCCGGGCCATGTCGACCCGGAACGACGACCCGGCCACCGCCAGCCGGCCGTTCGACCAGGACCGCGACGGCTTCGTCATGGCCGAGGGGGCGGCGGTCTTGATCGTGGAGGAACGGGAGCGGGCGATGGCGCGGGGCGCCCGGATCTACGCCGAGGTTGTCGGGTTCGGGCTCACCAACGACGCCCATCACATGGCAGCGCCGCTCCCGGACGGAAGCCAAGCCGCCCGGGCCATGACGATGGCGCTCCGAAGCGCGGCCATCCACCCGTCGGACATCGGCTACCTGAACGCCCACGGCTCGTCCACCGGGCTGAACGACCCGACCGAAACGCTGGCCATCAAGACGGCGCTCGGTCCGGCGGCAAGCCGGGTCCGGATCAGCGGAACCAAGGGATACTACGGTCATGCGTTAGGCGCGAGCGGGGCGTTCGAGGCCGCCATTTGCTGCTTGGCCACCAGCCGGAAGTGGATCCCGCCCACGGTCAACCTGACCGTGGCCGATCCGGCCTGCGATCTCGACTACACCCCGGGCACCGGCCGCGAAGCCGACCCGGAGTTCATCATGAGCAATTCGTTTGGCTTCGGAGGGATCAACGCCGCCCTGGTGTTCCAGCGGGCCTGAGCGGCGGAGGACTACTTCCCGGAGCGATACCGGCGAAACAAACTGACGGCGTACCCAAGCAGCAGGACCGACGCCACCGAATAGGCCGCGATCATGTACCCGGCATTCTGGGGAGTATTCATGACGCCTCCGCCGCGGCGGCCCGCCGGCCAATGCCGTACCGGGTCGTCACGAACCCGACATAGACCGCCAAATACGCCACCATCGACATGAGGAACACCCGAAGCATTTCCCACGGCAACGAGGGGGCGCTCGGCTTGAAGATGACCGGTTGCGGATGAATGGTCCGGAACAAATACACGCTCAAATGCACGAACGGCACCAGCACTAGGGCCATGATCCCGACCACGGCGCTGAACCGGGCCCGGTCGTCCGGGTCGTCGATGGCCGTCCGCATGGTCCGGTATCCGACGAACAGCAGCACCAAGAGCAGCGTCAAGGTGAGCCGCGGTTCCCATTGCCACCAGGTGCCCCACACCGGGCGGGCCCAGAGCGGGCCGGTGGTCAGCATGACCGCGCCGAACGCCAAGCCGACCTCCGCCGAGGCTTCCGCGAAGGTGTCGAGCCGGCGGTCCTTGAGGAACAGGTATCCCATGCTGGCCACCCCAACCAGCAAGAAGGCCATCAGCGACATCGTCGCGGCGGGGGCATGAACATAGAGAATCTTCTGGGCCGGCCCCTGCCACCGTTCAACCGGGGTCCGAAGTAATGCCTGGGCGAACACCCCGCCCAGGGCAACCAAAGCCAACGCGGTGATCCACAGCCCCCGCCGGATCAGGCTGTCATGCTCGTTCGTTGCGGTCATTCGTCCATGGTCGCCGGAAAAAGGAGCCAGCCGAGCGTAATGAAGACAATGTCATAAATAGCCAGGAACCGAATCCAGCCGAGAATCTCTCCTGCCGGGCGCCCCCCGAGCAAGCGGGTCGTGGCCTGAACCCCCACCAACACCGGCGGGACCAGGAACGCCAACAGGAGCACCGGGAGCATCAACTCGGCAAACCGAGTCCGGACGGTCATCGCCGCGAGCACGGTCCCGATGGCCACGTAGCCCGCCGCCGCTAGCACCAACAACCCCGCCACCCAGGCCAGAGCCACGCCCAGGGCCACGTTGAAGAACAACACGAAGAGCGGCAACAAGACGGCGTTGACGGTCAGGACGAAGGCCAGATTGGCGAGGTATTTCCCGAAGTAGATGGCGCTCCGGCCAACCGGAGCCAGGAGCAGGCCCTCCATCGCGCCCCGTTCCTGCTCCATCGCAAACGACCGATTCAACGTCACCACCCCGGCAAACGCCGAGGTGACCCAAAGCACGCTCGGCGCCAAGACCGCCAGGCTCACTTCGCCGGGGTCTCGGGCAAAGTTGAAGATGACGAGCACCATGACCGCAAAGGTCACCGCACTGGTCAGGGCCGCCCGGCTTGCCAACTCGACCCGGAGGTCTTTGGCGGCGATGACCAGGGCCCCGCGAAAGGTCGTCACCGCGCGGGCTCCGCATACTGGCGGCGGAACTCGGCCAGCGGGGTCGCGGTCGTGGCCGAAAACCGGATCTTCCCCTGCTCAACCACGTGCACCTGACCCGCCAAGCGCCACAACTCGGGCAAGTCATGGGACACCAGCACGACGGCCACGCCCTCCGTCAGCACCGACTCCACCAAGCCAACCACGCGATCGAGGCTGGATTGGTCCAACCCGGTGAGCGGTTCGTCCCATACCAGGAGACTGGGCCGGTGGATCAGCGACCGGCAGATCGCGACTCGCTGGACATAGCCTCGGCTCAACCGGCGCACCGCGGTCAACCGCTCCGCGGCCACCTCGAGGCGGTCGAGAATGGTGGCCACCGCCTCATCAACCTGGGCCAGGCCGTGGAGCCGGGCCGCGAACTGGAGGTTTTCGACCGGCGTCAAATCCGCGTAGAGCTGCGATTCGTGGCCCAGGTACCCGATCATGCGCCGGGCATTTTCGGACGACCGCGGATCGGCGCCCGCTACCCGGGCGGTTCCCTGATGAGGCCGCAGGAGACCGACGCCGAGCCGGGCGATGGTGGATTTTCCGGAACCATTTGGGCCGACCAAGAGATGGAATTCCCCTGGCCGTACCGACAGGGTCACTTGGTCAACGACGGTTCGATGGCCGAATCGGCGGGAGACTTGGTCGAGGCCAAGCAGGGGAGATTGATCGGAAGACGGCATCGGCAGCTTGATGCCGGAATATAGTCAGGCCGTCGTCTCGATTTCGAATAAGTCGTCCAGCTTCGTGAGCACCAGCAGGAACCGAAATTCGTCGCGGAGATGGCGGAGCACCACCCGTTGCTGCCGCTCCGAGGCCCGCCGTTGGATCAGCATGAGCGCCCCAAGGCCGGCCGAGTCGATTCGCCGGGTTCCGGCAAAATCGATCAGCAGGGTGCCATCCTGTTCGGGTAGCCCCTCCAGCAGCTCGACCGCCGCGTCACGGAAAGATCCCCGACTCTCGAGCCCGAGAACCTCCGGCGCCAGCACCACCCGCGCGTTTGCTTCTGTTGCCGACATGCGTTGCTACCTCCGCCCCGCCAAAAGGCGAAGAGGGTGCCATCCGATAGCACCGGATAAGGCTCTTCAGACTAACGACTTAGTTAGGCGGAGCCCGGTTCATGGCATCGGCGCCACATCGCACTCCGCTCGGAGTCTTTTGGATTGCATTGGACCGGCCTCCGCGCACCACGGACTGCACCGCTCAAGCAACAATCTGCACCCCCAACGCCCGGCTCCCCGCGTTATTCTTCAGGCGTGAATCTTCGGTGCCAAACGCCCTAACCCAGCCGATCGATGACCTCGCAACTTTCAACTCTGCTCGACGAGCAACGCCGGTTTCCGCCCTCCGCCGCCTTCACCGCGGCGGCCAATGCCGGCCTCAACCTCTATGCCGCCGCAGACCAGGACCGAGAAGCCTTCTGGGCCGACCAGGCCCGGGCCCTCGAATGGATGGCCCCTTGGACTCGGGTCCTGGATTGGCAACCACCCCACGCCCAGTGGTTCGTCGGGGGCAAGCTCAATGTGTCGGCCAACTGCCTCGACCGGCATGTCAGCGGCGGGAGGCGGAACAAGGCCGCCATCATTTGGGAGGGTGAACCGGGCGACCGGCGGGTCCTGACCTATTGGGACCTGGCCCGCGAGGTCAACCGGGCCGCCAATGCCCTCAAATCGCTCGGTATCAAAAAGGGCGACCGGGTCGCGATCTACCTGCCGATGATTCCCGAGGCGGCCATCGCCATGTTGGCCTGCACCCGGATCGGGGCGGTCCATTCGGTCGTCTTCGGCGGCTTTTCCGCCGAATCGCTCCGCGACCGGATCAACGACGCCGAGGCGGTGGCCGTCATCACCTCCGACGGCGGCTACCGCCGGGGACAAATCGTCCCGCTCAAGCGGTTTACCGACCAAGCCGTGGCCGAATGTCCCTCGATCAAGCACCAGATCGTCGTCCAACGGCTGGCCGGCACCGCCTCGGCGGAAGCCGGTGCCACGATGAAGCCGGGCCGCGATCTCTGGTGGCACGACCTCGTCCGCGAGGCCAGCGCCAAGTGCCCGCCCGAACCGATGGACGCCGAGGATCTGCTCTTCATCCTCTACACCTCGGGCACCACCGGCAAGCCGAAAGGGATCGTCCACACCACCGGCGGGTACCTGACCCAGGTGGCCGCCACCTGCCGGTGGGTCTTCGACCTCAAAGAAGATGACGTATTCTGGTGCACCGCCGACATCGGCTGGGTCACCGGACACTCCTACGTGGTGTATGGTCCATTGGCCAACGGCGCCACGGTCATGATGTACGAAGGGGCCCCGGATTGGCCGGGCCGGGATCGGCTCTGGGAGATAATCGCCCGCTACGGCGTTACCATCTTCTACACCGCCCCGACCGCCATTCGGGCCTTCATGAAATGGGGCACCGACCACCCCAAGCGCCATGACCTGGCAACCCTCCGGCTCTTGGGCTCGGTCGGTGAACCGATCAACCCGGAAGCGTGGATCTGGTACCACGAACAGATCGGGCAGCGCCGGTGCCCCATCGTCGACACTTGGTGGCAGACCGAAACCGGGGCCATCATGATCGCCCCGCTGCCGGGGGTGACCACCACCAAACCGGGGTCGGCCACCAGGGCGTTACCCGGCATCTCGGCCAAGCTGCTGGACTCCCATGGTGCGATCATCGCCAAAGGGGGAGGATTCTTGGTCCTGACCGAGCCCTGGCCCTCGATGCTCAGGACCCTCTACAAGGACGACGCCCGCTACCAAGAAACCTACTGGAGCCGGTTTCCCGGAAAATATTTCGCCGGCGACGGGGCCAAGCTTGATGACGACGGCTACTGGTGGGTCCTCGGCCGCGTCGACGACGTCCTGAACGTGGCGGGGCATCGGATTGGAACCATGGAGGTCGAGAGCGCGTTAGTAGACCACCCGATGGTGGCGGAGGCGGCGGTGGTGGGTAAGGCCCACGAATTGAAGGGCCAGGCGCTGGCGGCCTTCGTCATCCTCAAGGACGGCTACCTACCCACCGCGGAGCTCAAGGACGATCTCAAGGACCACGTCGCCAAAAAGATCGGGGCCATCGCCAAGCCGGACGACATTTTCTTCGTCGCCGATGTCCCAAAGACTCGAAGCGGCAAGATCATGCGCCGCCTGCTCAAGGACGTGGCCGAGGGCCGGACCTTGGGCGACACCACGACCCTGGCCGACCCGAACGTGGTGGCCAAGTTGAAAGAACAATACGAGAGTGAGGAAGGATGAAAGAGACCGCGACCCTGGCCGGGGGATGCTTCTGGTGCGTGGAAGCCGTGTTCCAGCGCTTGAAGGGCGTCGACCACGTGGCGTCCGGCTACCTCGGCGGGTCGGTCAAGAACCCGACCTACGAGCAGGTCTGCACCGGCCGGTCCGGTCACGCCGAGGCGATTCAGATCACCTTTGATCCGGCCCAGATCACCTACCGGCAACTTCTCGAGATCTTCTTCACCTTCCACGACCCAACGACCTTGAACCGCCAAGGCGCCGACAGCGGCACTCAGTACCGCTCCGCCATCTTCCCGCACACCGACGCCCAGCGCGCCACCGCCAAAGCCGTCATCCAAGAATTGACGGACGCCAAGATCTTCCTCGACCCGATCGTCACCACCATCGAACCCGCCGGCCCCTTCTACCCCGCCGAGCCATCTCACCAAGACTACTACCGCCGAAACCCCAATCAGCCCTACTGCGCCTTCAACATCAGCCCCAAACTCGGGAAACTCCGGCAACAATACGGGGAGCTCTTGAACAGCTAGGCACTCGGCACTCGGTGCTCGGCACTCGGCGCCGAGCCCTTAGATCTGCACTTGGGCGCCCATCTCTACTACCCGATTCGGGGGCAGGTTGAAGAAACCGGAGGCGGACTGGGCGTTTCGAGTCATCAGAATGAAGAGCCGTTTTCGCCAACCAGCCAGCTTGCCGCTGCCGGTGGGCAGCAGGGTTTCCCGGCCCAGGAAGTAAGACACCTGCATCGGACCGACCACGATCCCGAACCGGGCCAGCTGCGGTAGGAGTGCCGGGACATCGGGTGACTCCATGAAGCCATACCGGGCCACCAGCCGGTGGAATCCGCCGGTCAGGTCGGCATGAATGAGGCGTTCCGCTTCGTCGATCGTGGGCACGTTCTCGACCAGGAGGGACAGAAAGATCACCCGCTCCTTGAGGGCCCCGTGGTGCTTCAAGTGGTGGAGCATCATCGGTGGTACGTCATTGGGGTCGGAATTCATGAACACCCCGGTCCCCGGGACCCGGTGCACGTCACCCCGCGCGATGCTGGCGACGAATTCCTCCATCGTCATCGGGCTTCGCGTCACCGCCGAGACGATTTCCCGGCCTGCCTTCCACGTGGCCATCAGCACGAAGGTTACGGCACCGAGCACCAACGGGAACCAGCCACCATGGGCGAACTTGACCATGTTCGCCCCAAAGAACGATAGGTCGACGATCAGGAACAGCCCGGTCGTCGCCGCCACCCGCCAGGCCGGCCACTGCCACCGGTAGTACGCCACATGGGCGAACAGGATCGTCGTGATGGCCATAGTCCCGGTCACGGCGATGCCGTAGGCTGCGGTCAGGTTGGCCGAACTCTGGAACCCGACGACGCACAGCAAACACATCACCATGAGCGCCCAGTTGACCTCCGGAACGTAGATCTGTCCGGCGGTGTGGTGCGACGTATGCACCACCGTGACCCTCGGACTGTAACCGAGTTGCACGGCCTGGCGGGTCAGCGAAAAGCAGCCGGAGATCAGAGCCTGCGACGCGGTGATCGCCGCCAGCGTGGCAATCACGATCATCGGATACAGGAAAAACCGGGGGACCAACTCATAGAACGGGTTGCTCGCCGCCTCGGGGCGGCTCAAGAGCAAAGCGCCTTGGCCGAAGTAGTTGAGCATCAGGGCCGGGAGCACCATGCCGAGCCAGGCCAGACGAATCGGCCGGCGGCCGAAGTGCCCCATGTCGGCGTACAAGGCCTCGCCACCGGTCAAGACCAAGACCACCGAGCCGAGGATCAGGAACCCGACCATGCCGTCGCGAATAAAGAAGTCGACGGCGTACCACGGATTGATCGCCGTGAGCACGATCGGATTCTGAACGATCGCCATGACGCCAAAGAGGGCGATCGTGCTGAACCATACCACCATGATCGGCGCAAAAGCTTTCCCGACCCGGTCGGTTCCAAACCGCTGCATCAGGAACAACCCGAGCAGAATGACCAACGCCACCGGCACGATCAACGGCTGAAACGCCGGCGCCGCCACCTCGACCCCCTCGAGCGCGCCGAGCACCGACACCGGCGGAGTAATGACCCCATCCCCGTACAGCAGGGCCGCCCCAAACAGCGCCAGCATGACCAACCGGCGCCGCAACCGGTCGCTACCCCCGCCGGCCCGCACCAGCGCCAACAGGGCCAGGATCCCCCCCTCGCCCCGATTGTCGGCCTTGAGCATGACCGTGACGTACTTGTAGGTCACGACAAACATCAGCGACCACAGGATCAACGAGAGAACCCCAATCACATTCTCGGGTGTGGGAGCCAGTCCATGCTCCGGGGCAAAACACTCCCGCAATGCATACAACGGCGAGGTCCCGATATCGCCGTAGACCACCCCCAACGCCCCGAATGTCAACCCAACCAGCGCCTTCCCAGTCGGGGCCCCGTTCCCCTCGTTCAAGCCGGTCTCCTCGGCATTCGGCACTCGGCACTCGGCGCTCGGCTCTGAAGGCCGAGTGCCGAGCGCCGAGCGCCGAAGGCCTAAATCTGAATTTGTGCGCCCATTTCGACGACCCGGTTCGGCGGCAAGTTGAAGAAGGCGGTGGCGGGGCGGGCGTTGTTGGCCATTAGGACGAAGAGCCGCTTCCGCCACATCGGCATCCGGCGGATGAACTTCTCGCCGAGGTCTTCGCCTTTCCGTTTGATCGGGATCAGGGTTTCGCGGCCCAGGTAGAAGCTGGTGTTCCGGATCTCGATGCTCAGTCCGTGACTGGCAAGGGCCTCGAGCACTTTGGGGACGTCGGCCGTTTCCATGAAACCAAAATGGGCGAGCACGGTGAAGAACCCGCCGCCCAGGTCCGTCACCGAGATCCGGTCGGCCGGAGCGACCTGCGGGACCAAATGGTTGACGATCGACAGGAACACGACTCGCTGGTGGAGCACCTTGTTGTGTTTGAGATGATGGAGCAGCACCGGTGGCGCGCCGGTGGGATCGGAACTCATGAACACCGCCGTCCCGTCGACCCGGGGCACTTTCGTGCCAACGTCCTTGACCAACAACTCGAGCGGGAAGGATTCGTCCCGAAGTTTTTTCGCCAGAATCGTTCGGCCCTTTTTCCAGGTAGCCATCACCACGAAAATCACCACACCGATCAAGAGGGGAAGCCAACCGCCATGCGGGATCTTCGTCAGGTTCGAGGCGAGAAACGTCCCTTCAACCACCAGGAGCACCCCACCGAACGACACGACCTTGAACCGACTCCACCCGAATCGAGCGCCGGCAATAGAACAAAACAACACGGTCGTGGTCATCATCGTCATCGTCACGGCCACCCCGTAAGTCCCCGCGAGGCTCTCGGCATCCCGAAAGGCCAGCACCAGCAACACGCAGGCCACCATCAACGTCCAATTGACGGCGGGCATGTAGATCTGGCCCACCTCCGACCGGGATGTATGGAGAATTTTGAGGCGCGGGACGTACCCGAGTTGAAGCGCCTGCTGGGTCAGGGAAAACGATCCCGAGATCAACGCCTGGGACGCCGTGACCGCCGCCGCGGTCGCGATCCCGACCATCGGATAGAGCGCCCACCCCGGCACCAACCCGTAAAACGGGTTACTGATCGCCTCCGGCCGAGTCAACAACAACGCGCCCTGACCGAAGTAGTTGAGCACCAACGCCGGGAAAACCATGCCGAGCCAAGCCAACCGGATCGGCCGCTTGCCGAAATGACCCATGTCGGCGTACAGGGCCTCCCCACCCGTCACGACCAGCACCACCGCCGACAGCACGATGAACGCGTCCCGCGGGTCGCGGAGGAAGAAGGCCACCGCATGCCAAGGATTGATTGCCTTCAGCACGGTCGGGTCGAGCATGATGCCCCGGACCCCAAGAATCGAGATGCACACAAACCAGACCGCGGTAACCGGTCCAAAAAGGGCGCCCACCGCCGCCGTGCCCCGGCTCTGAACGGCAAACAGCCCAATGATGATCACCACACTGATCCACATGACCCACGGGCCCAGCGCCGGGGCCGCCACCTTGAGGCCGTCGACAGCGCCCAGCACCGAAATGGCCGGGGTAATGATCCCGTCGCCATAGATCATCGTCGAGCCGAAAAGCCCGAGCGACACCAGCAGCCATTTGGCGGACGTCTTGATTTCACCGGGCTTGGTCAGCGCCAGCAAAGCCAGGACCCCGCCCTCCCCGCGGTTGTCGGCCCGGAGCATGTTGACCAGATACTTGAACGAAATCAGAAAGGTGAGGCTCCAGAAGACCAGCGAGAGGATCCCGTAGACGTTCTCCGGGGTCAGCGGCACCGCGTGGGTGCCGATGAAGCACTCCTTCAAGGCGTAGAGCGGGCTGGTGCCGATGTCGCCGAAGACGACGCCGAGGGCCGAGAACGACAAAATCCCCAGCGCTTTGCCGGTTGGTTCCTGGCGTTCGCCGGTCATGCCTCCTCGGCCCGGGCCCGGCGCCATTCGACCACGGTCAGCCCGAACATTGTCGCGATGACCACCGCCGACCCGACGCACCACCGGCAAATGGCGTGAATGACGAAGAACTCGAGATACTTGAGGTAGGCCGTGAACATCACCGCGCCGCCGGCCAGGACCATCAGCCAGGTGAGCGGCCAACTGGCGCCGGCATACTTCGGGTGGAGCACCAGCAGGGCCAGCCCGAGGAGCACCAGGTAGCCGAGCACCCCGATCAGCGCGACCTCGACGCCGAGGAACCGGCTCTGGGCCGAGAGTTGCACGGTCTCACACCCGCCGGTGCCACAGGCCATGGTGCCGATCTTCCCGAGCTTGTAGAGCCAGAGGTAGAGCGAAATGAACAGCCCCGCCACCGCCAGGATGGCGAGGGCCAACCGGTTGGTCATTGCGCGGGAGTCGCCGCCAGACGGCGAACCTTGGCCGCGAGGCTATCCGACGAAAGATCGCCCGGATAGAGTCGGCCGCCGATCAAGAAGGTCGGCGTCGACGGCACCCCAAGCTTGGTGCCCTCCTGAAGACTCGCCTCGATCCGCCCGGCATACTTGGCCGACTGCATACACTCGTCGTACTGCCCCCGGTTGACCCCGACTTGAGCGGCCAAGTCGCCGAAGTATCCGGCGGCCGACCGCAGCGGCGACCACTCGGCCTGCCGGTTGTAGATCTGCGTTTTCATTTCCCAGAACTTGCCTTGATCGTTGGCGCAGGCCGCCGCGTGCGACGCCACCCGGGCGTGCGGGTGCATCGGGAGCGGGAAATCCCGATACCGGTATCGGACCAGCCCGGTTTCAATCAATTGCCGCTTAACGACTTCGAATTGGAGGATATCGAACCGCCCACAGGCGGGACACTGAAAATCCGCATACTCGGTAATCTCGATCTTGGCTGAATCAGAGCCCAGCACGTAGCCCCGGAAGCCCGCGGTATCGGCCGCGAGCACCGTCACGTTGGCCGGAATGCTGACGTCCTTCGGCTTCATCACCAGATAGCCGAGCACCACCGCCCCCGTAACCGCCACGGCACCGATCAGGAGATAGGACCGGGTCGGGGCCGGCGGCGGGGCGTTCTTCTTCAGTTTGGCGGTCGACGCCATGGCTCATCGTCCTCGGGTTCGGAATCCAAAGATTCTGGTGGTTGCCCGGCCTCGTCGACGATCCGGCGGCTGTCGGCGATTTCCGGCGTGTCGTACGTCGATCGGACCTCGTAGTGGAACAGCTCCGAGCGGAGCTCACCCATTCGTTTCAAGAGTTCAGGGGCCGACTCCAGCAACTCACCCCGTTCATCGAGGTCCTGGATCCGCTCGGACAAGTCCCGGAGCAGCGCGGTGAGCCGGCGCTGCCGTTCTCGGCCATACACCTCATCATGCTCGCCCATGAGCGGCCCCTCTCCCTGACCGGGTAACCGCCCGCAAATGTAATCGGGTCACCCGGCCGCTCCGGTACCCTCCCCCTTGGCCGGAACCGGCTTTCCAGGCTATAATTGAATGTCTGTCACCCAAAGGCGCGGGAATCGCCACCCGCCCCTACCAGCAAGGAAGGTCAATGGCCAAACCGAAGAAGCCCTTCAGCAAGAGCGCGTCAACCCCAACCCTCTTTGACCAAGCCCGCGATGAATTGTTCAGCCATATCCTGCGGTGCGGGGTGGTTGAAGCCGAGCCGGATCAGCAAAAAGAGTGGCTGGACGACACCGTGCAGTACCTGGTCGAACGATTCCCCGATCTCGATGAGGAGCAGCTCGCCCAAGTGCGAGTCCTCGGCGAGCGGTTCTGTCGCCCGGTTGCCCGGAAGCCTGAAGTGGTCGCATCGAACGCCGAGTAAGTCAGACCCGGCCGAGGATTGATGAAGGGCCGTCCCCCGGGACGGCCTTTTATCGTTTCTGGCCCCCGATCCGGACCTGATAGCCCCCCGCCACCCGGGCCCCACCCGCGACCCCGAGTTCACCCCACCAGGACGAGCCCCGGCCGGCCGGTGTCTCCACCCCGGCCCCGGCCACCAAAAACCCGCCGCCCAAGGGCCCCGTCACGCCCGCCACGCCGCCGAAGCCGTACCACACCGTCTTGGCCCCGCCCCATGACCCGAACCGAAGCTGGAGGGTCAGCTCCCCTCGACCCGCCCAATCGCCGCCCCGTCGAATCAGACTCGCCCCCGCCGCCAGCCCAACCTCCCGGGCCAGCCGCCACCGAAACCTCGGTCCCAGTCCGAACGCGGCCGGATCGCTCGCCAGGAGTTCGAGGGCCGGCCCAACCGCCAGTCGTTCCTGGGCCATCCCGGTCGCCGGGAAGCCGCCCCAGCAGGCGCCGAGCCCAGCCAGGACCCAGCCGGCCCTCACGGTTCGAGGACGAGCTCGTAGGTAATCGGAATATCGGGGTTCAACGACAGCAAGACCGAGCAGTACTTGGTCAGCGATAAGTCGATGGCTCGTCGAGCTTTATCCTCATCGAGACCATCGCCGGCCAGGACGATTCGGTACGAAATCGCGGTGTACCGCTTGGGATGGTCTGGCGCCCGCACCCCGCGGACCTCGGTCGTGTATTTCCGGAGTTTGACGTGCATCTTCTCGAGAATACTGACCACATCCGCTCCACTGCAGGCGGCCCCAGCCAACAACAGCGCCAGCATCGGGCCCGGAGCCTCCTTGCCATCGGCGTCGATCGTGATCGCCGGGCCACCGGGCGCTCCGCCCTGAAACCGCATCCCGCCCTGCCACTCCACCGCGACTGTTTTGACGTCACTCATACCGGGCTCCCACGCTTCACAAGGTTCGATGCTCCTGACGAGCCACAAAGACATAATCGATAATCGCATACACCGCGACCGCGCCGGTGGCCCACGCAATCGGGCGGAGCAAGGTCGACTCGAGCAGGAACGCCCAGAGCACCAAGAGCTGACCGATGGTGACGATCTTGCCCGCCACCCGGGCCTGGATGGCCGAAGGACGCCGGAATGCCACCGTGGCCAGAAACGCCGCCGTGGCGGCCAGATCCCGGGCCAAAACCCCGACCACCTCCCACCAAGTCAACGCACCGGCCACGAGCACCACCCCAAACGCCGAGGCCACGAAGATTTTGTCCGCCACTGGATCGAGCACGGCCCCAAGCCGGGAACTGCCCCACTTCCGGGCCACGAACCCATCGATGAAGTCGCTGATGCCGGCCATCCAGAGAAACGCCAAGCGCCATCCGGTATGAGGCACCAACACAAAGGCAATGGCGAGCGGAATCCTGACCCCGGTCAAGAGGTCCGCCGCGGTCCAATGTGACGATTGGCCGGCCCGGCCTCCCGGCGCTTCGGGTGACTCGCTCACCGACCCCTCACCAACCCTTCGGCCCGCCCATCGGCCACCAGATACCGTTCCGCCACCCGCTGGAGGTCCTCGGCGGTGACCCGACGGTATTCGGCGGCCGGATCGTCCAGTTCCGCCAATCCGGTGCCCAGCAGCCAGGCGTCGACGATCTCGGAGGCCTGGGCCCCCGCGGTTTGGCGTTGCACCGTGGTCTGGCCGGCCAAGTAGTTGACCGCTCGGGTGAGTTCGTCCGGCCGGACCAGTTCGTTCCGAAACCGGGCCAGTTCAGAGAGCATGGCGTCGCGGGCCTCGGCTTCCCGTTCCGGCGAGGTGGCGATGTAGGTGACGATCGCCCCGGCCGACCGCCGCTGCCAACTCGACAGCATGACGGTGTAGGCCAGGGACCGCTGGTCCCGGAGCGCATAGAACAGCCGCCCGCCCAGGCCGCTGGCCACCGCCGCAAGGACCTCGGCGGCATGCCGGTCGGGGTCGGACCGGGAGGGGCCTGGAAACACCATCGCCAGGGCCGTCTGCGACTTGTTCCGGTCCTCGGCACTCTGCGCCTCGGCCCGAGTCCAGGGCGCCGCGGCCGACGCCGGGCCGGAAGGCACCGCCGACAGATCGGCCAGGATCCCACCGAGCCGGTCGAGCGCCTCATCGGGATCGAGATCGCCAACGGCCACGATCAGCGGCCGCGACTGCGTGAGTTCCCGACCGTGCCACCGCCGGACGTCGTCGAGCGTGAGTGCGGCCAGGGTGTCGGGCGTTCCCTTCACCGGGAGACCATAGCCGCGGGCCCCGAACGCGGCGCCGAGAGCCAGATCGACCGGCCGGCGAAACATGTCGTCGGCGGCCTGGACCGCCTCCCGGATCATGGTCTCCCGCTCGCGGGCAACCTCGGCGGGATCGAACCGGGGGGCCACCACCACCTCCCGGATCGTCTGGAGCGCCTGATCCCGGCTGGCGGCCAGGACCGACGCGCCGAACCCGTGCCAATCGGCGGCGACACTGGTGCCTAACGTGCCGCCGAGGACCTCGAAGGCGTCCGCCAGGGCGGCCAGATCGAACGGACCGGCCCCCCGCGCCGCCGCCCGCACCGCCAAGGCCCCGACGCCGGCCCCTCCCGGTGCCTCCGGCTCGCTGCGGCGCCGATACCATCCGAGGGTCACCAACGGAACGCTCGGTTTGGCCTTGACCAACAGATCGGCGCCCGGCAACGCCAGATGAGCCACCCCGGCCGTCCGAGTCACGCCGACCGCGCGAACCCGTGAAGACACCGGGAGCGTCGGGGCATTCGAGGGCGGATCGGCCGACCGGGCCGGCCCCTCGAAACTCCGCCGAAGGCCCTCCACGGTGAGGTCCGGGCCGCTTCCATCGGGCAGATACACCACGGCGGAGACCGCATCGGGGCGGAGATAGCGGCGCACCGCGTCCCGGACCTCGGCGGCGGTGACGGCCATCATCCGCCGGTATTCTTCGTCGAGACCGGCCACGCCGCCTAACGCTTCGGCGGCCGCCACCGTGGTGGCCCGGCCGTCGACCGACTCGAACCGCCGGGCCCATTGGGCGGCGATCAGGGTCTTGACCCGGCTCACGTCTTGGTCTGATGGACCGGTCGTGCCGAGGCGGGCCACCAAGCCCCCGACCACCGCCAGGGTCTCCTCGATCCGGCCCGGCTCGAGGTCGGCGGAAATCGAGAATACCCCGACCTCGGTCGGCGTGTAGTGGTACGCGCCGGCCGACGTGACGATGCCGGGCTGGCGGAGGTGACGATACAGCCAGCCGCCCCGGCCCGCGGACAACACCGACGCGGCCAGATCGAGCGCCGGAGCGTCCGGGTGCCCGTAAGGAACCGCGCGCCACCCCACGACCAGATCGGCTTGCTTCACATCGCCGCGAAGGGTCCGGATCCGGTTGTCGGAGCGCCAGGGCTCCTCCGGCGAGAGATCGACCGCCGCCGGCCCGGCCGCCCAATCGCCAAACAGCTCCTCGACCGCCTGGAGAGCCGGCCCGGCCTCGACCGCCCCGGCCACCGACACGATGACCCGCCCGGGCAGATAGCGGGACGTGTAGTACCCGGCCACATCCTCGCGGGTGAAGGTGGCCAGCTGGTCTTCGAGCCCGATCCGCCACCGGCGGATCCGGTGGTGGTCGAACAGCACTTCGTGCAGCACTTCATGCGCCCGGGCCGAGGAGCTATCGAATTTTCGTTTGGCCTCTTCGATGATGACCTGGAGCTCGCGCTTCAGTTCACCGGCATCGATGGCGGCGTTCCGGAGCGCATCGGCCTGGATTTCGAGTGCTTGGCGGAAGCCGGCCGCCGGGAGGACCACGTAATAGGCCGTGGCGTCGTAGCTGGTGTAGGCGTTGAGGTACCCACCGAGCGCCTTGGTTTCCGAGGCAATCTGGCCAACCCCGCGGGTCGGGGTACCCTTGAAGAACATGTGCTCGAGCACATGACTGATGCCTTGCCACCGATCCGGCTCGTCGAAAAAACCGGCCCGGACGTGGATCACGACGCTCACCGCCGGCGCGGTTGGGTCCGGATCGATCAGAACCGTGAGGCCGTTCGGCAGGACCGACCGAACGACTCCGGAGGACCAATCTCGGCGCTCGGCGCTCGGCACTCGGCGCTCGGTGGGTGGCATTGGGTCAGTGAACGATCCGGAGCACTCCCGCTTCGGCAGAGCCTCGGATGAATGCCTCGGCGTCGGTGGTGGGAATGACCACGCCGGTTTCTTGTTTGCCCCGCTCGGCTTGGCCCGTCATGAATTCGGTCACCGACTGGGCGACGGCGAGCCGGTCCGATGCCTTGATCTGGGTCAAGATCTCGTCCCAGGTGCCCCGCACCATCTGGCCGGCCAGCGTGCCGACTTGGTGCACCTCGGGCCGATGCCCCGATTTCCGGAGCATCTGCTGCAATTCGGTCTGCATGGTGCCGAACAGTTCAAGCTGGGTGGGGTCGCGGACCGATCCGTTGTTCTGGATGGCCTCGATTTCGGCCAGCAGTTCGTCGATCGGGTCGGGTTCGATCGTCAGCTCGGCGACCCGCTGGTACCAGGGCTCGAGGGTCCCGTCGTCGTCGGCCAGGCGGAAGAACATCTTCTTGAGCTCGATGGTCCGGAACAGGCCGAGTTCGTCGAAGTGCTCTTCCGGCTCGGTCCGCTCGAAATGAATCAGCGCCGCCGCAGTTTCGCCGCGGTCGTACAGCATGTTGGCGAGGTAGACCCGGGGTTCGGCGAAGGTCGGGTCGATGGCCAGCGCCCGGCGGAGCCAGAACACGGCCGAGCCGTCCCGGCCCACTCGGTGCGACACGTAGCCCATGCACGCCGCGGCCTCTTCGCACTCGGGCTCGGCGTTGGCGGCCAGTTCGAAGAACCGATGGGCGTGGGCCAGGAGGCCTTGGCGGAACAGGGCCCTCCCGATCTGGAGCATGAGGTCGTGATCTTCTTGGAACCCGAGGCCCAACACCCGGTCGAACGCTTGGAGGGCGGCCGCCTGGTCGCCGATCCGGAGCAGGGTTTCGCCCGAACCGGCCAAGGCGTCTTCATGGTCGGGTTCGAGCAAGAGGGCCTGAGTAAACGCTTCGCGGGACCAGGCGTATTCTTCACGGGCCAGATAGGCGTACCCGGCCCCGACGTACAATTCGACCGACGACGGATAGATCGAGAGCCCGTCCTTCAACACTTCGAGCGCTTCGTCGTAGCGGCCTTGATTGTAGAGCTGGTGGGCTTGCTCGTCGAACTCGTCGGAGCTCCGGAATACTTCCGACATCCGGTGGGTCTCCCCGTGAAGGTTCCCGAAACATAGGAGAACGCGAGCTGCCTACACAAGGGGTTTAGTCCCGGTACCACGCCGATCACGCCGGTACGTCCCAAGCCTGCCTAGACCGGAGGGATGACATCCATCGATCGATTGTCGTCTGCCCTCGGGCGTCCCATTCTTTGGGTCCGAATATTCGGGCCCTGCCAATCCGAGCGAGGCGGAGTTTCGGTTCCACCAAGGAGTCGGCCATGGCCGCCAAAAAAGCCGTTACCCGCGAACAACTCGTGAAGGCCTTGAACGAGGATCTGGCTCGCGAATTTCAGGCCATCATCGGGTACGTGAACTATTCCCAGGTGCTCAAGGGCGCTGCCTACATGCACGTCGCGCGCGAACTCGAGCGCCATGCCGGCGAGGAACTCGCCCATGCCCTGACGATCGCGAAGCAGATTGACTACCTGGGCGGGTCACCGACCGTCGTGGCGAAGCCGGTCGAGGTATCGGACGACGCGGAGACCATGCTCCGCGCCGACCTCCGCAACGAAACCGAAACGATCCGCCAGTACCGGCGCCGGGTAATCCAATCGGAGGGACTCGGCGAATTCGCGCTGGCCGAGCACCTCCGAGAGATTCTCCGACAAGAGCAGGATCACCTGATCGAGCTATCCACCGCCTTGGGGGAGGACGCACCCAACCCCGGCATCGCGTGATCGCTTGCGCAAAGGTCCCCGCCCGGGGGGTGGACCGCTCAGTGGACGACTGCTAGCCTGATGGGCCGTCGCGAGGCCTGGGCTCACTTCAAAGGCGGCCGGCCGGGTGACCGTTTTCAGGCCGAGTACCGGCGCTCCCGCGATCAGCCCAGTAGACCGTGGGCACGGTTCGGCACCCTGGCGCTGGGCGTCGTGCTGATCGCGTTAGGCATCGTCGCCTTGCCGGCTCCGGGCCCCGGGTGGCTCATTATCGGGCTCGGGGGCGGATTGGTGGCCCGCCAATCACTCGTCGTCGCCAGGGTGCTCGATGGGTTGGAAGTCAGGGGCCGTCGCCTTGGATCGGGAATCAAGCGATGCTGGAAATCCCGGTCCCGCCTGCCTCAATGAACCTCCATTCGGGCTCACCGTTCTGGTTGATCCGCAACGGCCTTCTGGCCGGTGAAGGCCTGCCTTTGCCGCATGACGAGCGTTGCGACGTCGCGATCATCGGTGCCGGCGTGACGGGCGCGCTGGTGGCCGACGCTTTGGTGACGGCCGGTTTGGACGTCGTCGTACTCGATCGGAGGGACCCGGGCCTCGGGAGCACCGCCGCGAGCACGGCCTTGCTGCAGTACGAATTGGACGTCGACCTTCGCGATCTTGGCGACCTCATCGGGTCGGATCGGGCCGGACGGGCCTTCCAAATCTGTCACGGGGCGATCGGGCGCCTTGAGGTCCTCGCGCGGGAACTCGGGGGATGCGGGTTCGCCAGCCGGGCGAGTTTGTACCTCGCGAGTTCCCGGCGCGACGGGACCCGATTGATGCGGGAGACCCTGGCCCGCCAACCGGCCGGGTTGCCGGCGGAGTGGTGGCCCAAGAACCGGGTCTTGGCCCGCTTGGATTTCCGTCCCACGGCGCGATCTTGAGCACGACGGCCGCCGAACTCGACCCAATGCAACTGACGCGCGGCCTCCTGGCCCGGGCGGCCGGCGGTGGGGCCCGGGTCTACTCCCGCACCACCATGACCGAGTACGAGGAAGGCGGCGACGGACTCGTGATACGCACCAGCCGTGGCCATACCGTGCGCGCCGGGCGCTTGGTCATCGCCATGGGCTACGAAGTTCCGGCCGGCCTCCGGCACCAATTGGTCAATCTCAACAGCTCCTATGCGTTGGCCAGTGAGGTCGTGGACTCCTTCGGCCTCTGGGACGACCGCTGTCTGATCTGGGAATCGGCTCGGCCGTACTGCTACCTCCGCACCACGCCCGACAACCGGGTCCTGATCGGCGGAGAAGATGTGCCGTTTCGGGACTCCACGCGGCGGGATCAACTGCTGCCGGCCAAACAAAAGCGGTTGGAGCGGCATCGAGCCAGGATGTTGCCTGGGCTCGAAACGGAGACCGCCTTTGCGTGGGCCGGCACTTTTGGCGAGACACCGGACGGCCTGCCCTACATCGGGCCGGCCAAGAACTATCCCCGAACGCTTTTTGACTGGGATATGGCGGCAATGGCATCGTCTTCAGTGTCATCGCGGCCGAGCTATTGGTGGATGCGTGTTGCGGGCGTTCGAACCATGACGCCGAGTTGTTCGCCCTCGACCGCAACGAGCGGGATTAACTCCCGCCCTAGAGCTTCTGCGCTCGGAAGTTGATGGTCCCGCTGTAGCCCGCCAGCGCCAGTTGGATGGTCCAGGTGCCGGCCGTACCGGCCGTCGTGGGCTCGTTCAGGCTTGGGACCAGGGCTTTATCGTAGACGATCGTACCGGCCCCATCACGGATGACGATGCGGGCGTTACCAGCCGTGGTGGTGGTGGAGTGGTTGATGGTGGCCCGGGCCCCGGTGTTGGTCCACGAGTACGTCAACGTCGAGGTAACGGCACCAACATCCGTGGCCTGAAGCTGGAAACTGTCGGTGGCGTTGGTGATTTCGGGTTGAAACGGGCCCAGGGGATCGCTGCAGCCGGAGCCTGCGAGCAACGCGGAAAGAGCAACGAGACTGGACAACTGGCGTAATGCTGGCAAAGGTATCTCCTGTGGGTTGGGGTCCGTCGGTACGGAGACGACCAAGGCAAGGGGTCGACGCACAACAATGCCTTCGTGACCGCCGGCGGTCGGGGGCCTCTGGCAAAGCGCCTCGGGCCGAGTCCTACGAACCCGTGAATCGTACCGGCATTTGGAGGGATGTGTTTACGCTCAGGTTGAACAGGTCGGGCCGGGCGTAATGCCCCACCGGATCGAAATCATACTTCCCGCGAGCAATCAGACCCATATCGAGATCCGCCACCAGCACACACGACTGATCATAGACCGGCCCCGCCAACACATTCCCCAAGGGATCGACGATCAGACTGCCCCCCCGAATCAGCGCGGTGTCCGGATCGTTGCCCTGAATCGGCGCATAGTCGGCCGGGTAGTCACGGCGCCGGGCGTGCTGGCAGGCCGACAGCACGAAGCACCGGCCCTCGCGGGCAATGTGCCGCATGGTGGCTCCCCAGACCTCCCGGTCGTCCACCGTCGGGGCGCAGTACAACTCGATCCCTTGCGCATACATGGCGGTCCGGAGCAGCGGCATGTAGTTCTCCCAACAGATCACCGCGCCGAGTTTGCCTAACGGGGTGTCCAGCACGCCGAGCGTCGAGCCGTCGCCGTAGCCCCAGATGATGCGCTCCATGGCGGTGGGCATCACTTTCCGATGCCGCCCGAGCAGCGCGCCCTCCGACGAGAAGTAGAGCACCGTGCAGTAGAGCGTCCCCCCGCTCCGTTCGATCACCCCGATGACCAGATAGGCGCCGAACTCGCCGGCCATGGCGCCGAGCCGGTCGGTAACCGGGCCGGGCACCTCGATGGCCCCGTTCCAATACCGCTCGAACTCCTCCCGGCCCTGGTCGCTCCGCGAACCGACCCGGGCGCCGAAGTCCACGCCCTTCGGATATCCGCCGACCATCGCTTCCGGGAAGACCACCACCTGGGCCCGCTCCCCGGCGGCCTCCGCCATTCGGGCCGCCACCCGGTCGAGGGTGGCCAACGGGTCAAAGGCCACCGAGGCATCCTGCACGACCGCCGCGCGAACCTGCGTCATGAGTCCTCCTGCCTAACCGCAGTGAGAAGTGAGGTCCGGCCGCCGGGTGACCGTCACGGTCTGCTCCACGGTGGACCGGACCGGCCGCTTGACCCCGCCGGTGGCCGGAATCCGGGCCGACACATTGATCTGGCGGGTCCACCCGAGCGGCCCCCGCTCCGGGGACCACTCGAGTTCGCCGGTTTCTTTGATTAGCTGATCGAGCGTCACCGACAGGCTGTCCGAGGCGGCATACCGGTCGCCTCGGCGCCGGGTAGCGGTCCACCGATAGTGTTGGGTCCGGGCCCGGTCGGGTAGCCGCCGAATCGACAACCCGGTGCTGTCCGACCATTGCTGGCCGGCTGCCAACGGAGCCGGCGGCAATAACGGGAGGAAGTCATCCATGACGGCGGCCAGGTCTGCCACGTCCGCCAGCTCATCGGGAATGAAGGGGACCTTGAGCGGCCGGTACTTGCCCGAGGGCTGAAGGAGGCCCCGGAACCGGCCCCCCACGACGCCGTCGGTGTCGGGCGCTTCCCGTCCGGCGGCGGTTTCGCGCCAGACCTCGAGCGAGTCGTACCAGGCTTCCAGCACGACCATTCCGCTCGAGTCGCGGCCGTTCAGCACCAGCAACCCGAACCGCCCGGCCCGGTCGGCTACCTCCGCCGTTCCGCTGGTGCCGCGGATCGAGGTCGTCACCGACTCTTGAAACACTGCGCAGGCGAGGGCCGACGGCCGGTAGGTTTGCGCCGCCGCGCTCGACACCCATCCCACGAGTACCAGGCCGAGACGGCGCAAACCGGAGACTACGCCATGAAGGGGTACCGGTAGTCCGTCACCGGTACCAGTGTTTCCTTGATCGACCGCGGCGACACCCATCGGACCAAGTTAAGGTACGACCCGGCCTTGTCGTTGGTGCCGCTGGCCCGGGCCCCGCCGAACGGCTGCTGGCCCACCACCGCACCGGTCGGCTTGTCGTTGATGTAGAAGTTGCCGGCCGCGTGCCGGAGCGTGGTCTTGACCTGGTCGATGATGTCCCGGTCGCGGGCAAAGATCGATCCGGTCAGCGCGTACGGACTGGTGCTGTCCACCAGCTTCACCGTTTGCTTCCAGTCTTTGTCTTTGTAGACATAGGTGGTCAAGATCGGGCCGAACAGTTCCTCGCACATCGTCCGGTAGGCTGGATCCTTCACCTGCAGCAGCGTCGGTTCGACGAAATAGCCCTTGCTGTCGTCAGCGCCACCACCGGACACCAGGGTCACCGTCCGGTCCTTCTTGGCCTGGTCGAGGTAGCCCTTGAGCTTGTTGAAGGACTTCGCGTCGATGACCGCCCCCATGAAGTTCTTGAAATCGGCCACGTCGCCGACCTTGATCTCCGCCATCATGGCCACCATCCGGTCCCGGACCTCGGGCCAGAGGCTGGCCGGCACATACGCCCGCGACGCCGCGCTGCACTTCTGCCCCTGATACTCGAAGGCGCCCCGGACCAGCGCCACCGCCAATGCCTCGGGATCGGCGCTCGGATGAGCCAGGACGAAGTCCTTGCCGCCGGTTTCGCCAACCAGCCGAGGATAGGTGGCGTAATCGGCAATCCGCTCGCCGACCCGCTTCCAGATCGACTGGAACACCCCGGTTGAGCCGGTGAAATTGACCCCGGCGAGCTTCCGGTCGGACAACATCCTCTCGGTAATCTGAACCGCGTTGCCGGGCAGGAAGTTGATGACCCCGGGCGGCATCCCGGCCGCCTCGAACAGCTTCATCGTGTAGTAGTTGCTGAGGGCCGCCGTGCCGGCCGGCTTCCACACCACCGTGTTTCCCATCAGGGCCGGGGTGCCGGCCAAGTTGCCGCCGATCGCGGTGAAGTTGAAGGGCGAAATGGCGTAAACGAACCCCTCGAGGGGCCGGTATTCCATCCGGTTCCACACCCCCGGCGAGGAGATCGGCTGCTGAGCGTACATCCGGTCGGCAAAACTCACGTTGAAGCGCCAGAAATCGATCAGTTCGCACGCGGCATCGATTTCCGATTGGTAAATCGTCTTGCTCTGGCCCAGCATCGTGGCGCCGTTGATCACCTGGCGCCACGGACCCGCCAACAGCTCAGCCGCCCGAAGAAATACCGCCGCCCGGTCCTCGAATTTCGAGTTCGACCATTCCCGATAGCCCCGCTCGGCGGCCTGGACTGCCTGGTTCATGGTCCGGGCGTCGGCCTCGTGCACGGTGGCCAAGACATGACTGTGCCGGTGGGGCGAGACCACTGTGTGGGTCTTCCCGGTCCGGATCTCCTTGCCGCCGACAATGCAGGGAATGTCGACGACCTCGCCGCTCATTTCCTTGAGGGCGGCCTTGATCGCGGCGCGTTCCGGAGTGCCCGGGGCGTAGGAGAGAATCGGCTCATTGATCGGAGCGGGGGTATTCGGAATCGAGGCCATTGGGGTTCGTCGAGGCTTGAGGTTCAGGGAATCTACTTATATTCCCGCCGTCGGACGACACCACCCCCAAGGAACTACCATGCGCTACCTCATAGCCGCCGCACTCGGCGCCCTCGCGGCCTGCCGCCCCTACAACCTCCAGTCCACCACGGCCGGCCAGGACGGGCTGATTCCCGCCGAGCAGTTTGCCCGCTACGGCAGTGAACAGGCCAAACTGGTGGCCATTGGCCGGTCGCTGGCCCAGTGGGGCGGCGGTACCACCGCTGAGGCCC
Source organism: Gemmatimonadota bacterium (assembly GCA_031431925.1). Lineage (GTDB taxonomy): Bacteria > Gemmatimonadota > Gemmatimonadetes > Gemmatimonadales > GWC2-71-9 > SHZU01. The sequence goes on from JANPEL010000462.1 coordinate 49,479, forward strand.
GCGCCACCCAGGTGACCAAGGCGATGGAGTACGCCAAGACCATTCCGGGCGTGGTCAACGTGGTGCCCGATACCTTGGGCTACCGGCTGACCGTCACTTTTGCCAGCGGGTGGCGGGCGGCCGCCCTCCCGATCGACGACGGCATCGCGCCCGAAGCCACCCTGGGAGTCGGCGGCAAGTAGCCACCAGCTGGTGAACGGACGAGCCTTATTTCAACAACCGGATCGCGCTAACCTCAAATCGAGGTCCGGTTTCGTGCGTCGTGTCGAGCCGGTAGGCATATCCGGCCGCGAGTAGACCAAAAAACGCTCGCCCAGTCGCCGAACGGGCAAGGACGCGACCGGCTTTGAGATCGATGGCCTCGATCACCGTCTCAAAGATCTTGTCCCGATCCACCATCTCAAACAGTTCCTCGCCGTCTGCCGTACGACTGGACTTGACGCCCTCCCGCCAGGTTTTCCTGGGAACGACCATCAAGAGGTAAAGGATTTCCTCCGGCCCAACCCAAAACGACGAGAGTATGGCCTGAAACGGCCGCTTTTCGGCGCGGGCCGTCCGATCAGGAAGGTACGGAGAACCAAGCACCCATCGCTTTTGCAACCGGGTGCCACTCCAGCGTTCGAGTTCGAGGCGCTCGATCACCGTCATCGCGTAAAAATCACTTGGCCCAGCCGCCTGGACGAGGCGAGACCCTTCCGCGGTCGCGTGACTCACGATCGCCTTGTTGCCGTAGCCAAGGCTGGCTTTCGGCGTGCCGTCGGCCCGGAGGACGTGAAGGGGATATCCAATCTGGCTCGCGGTCGCAATCGGTCCACCGACCACGAAGTCACCATTCGGAAGCCAAGCTAAGTCGGACGGCTGCCCATCAATCCGGAACGAGCGCACGTACCGCCAATCGCGATCCAAAACACTGACCCGCCGGAGCCGGTTGTCGACAATTGCACTCGAGTCGCCAGGACCAAAGGCGATGCGCATGGCCCCGACATACTCACCGGGGCCACTGCCCATCGTCCCGATCTCTCGAATGACCTTGCCGTTGCTAGAAAAAAGCAACGGCACACCCCCCGTGTTCCCCTGCGTCACCAGGAAGGCTCCCGCCGGGTGCCGGAACAGACCGCTGGGCATGTCGGCAAAGGCGATCGTCGCATCGCTAGCGACGACCACACTCGGCGCGTGGACGACGAGGCGACATTGCTTGCAGCCGACGGCGATGGGGACCTGGACCGCAGGAGGGCTCCCGTTTGACTCGGATTGCCCGGAGGCAGGCAGCACCCCACTGTAAACCGGCCCAAACAGGAGTACCGCCATTGTGCGCGACGCCCGATGGAACGCCCGCTGGCTTGAGGCCATTGGCAACTCCCTGACAGAGTGGTCTCGACGAACGCAGTGAGCGATTAGCCGCTCCAAACAACGGTAGCCGCGAAGCTGAAAAAAAACAGCCTAGCCCTTTGGCCCTACGCCGGCAGGTCCGCCCCCTACTGCGGAGGCGGCCGCCGGCCCGCCACCCCGCCCATCTTGTCCACCCCGCCCATGTGATCGGCCATCATCCGCCAGTGGACCAAGTCGACCAGATTCGTCTTGGGATTCTGGAACTCGTCCAACACCTCGTTGATCACCCGGGCCTTGTCCGCCTTCGCCACCTTCGGTGAGGCCAGCACGTCCGAGATGATATCGTGCAGCATGTGCAGGTTGTCGAAGATGATCGCCGCCCGCTGATGCCGCTCGCTGAACACCGGCGCCACCGCCGAGGTCATCGGCATCACCGACGGCAGGTTCGCGGGGGCCTGGACGGTCATGGCCCAAAACCGGTCCAGACTCTCCTTGATACTGGCCCGCTTCCGGTCCGGGCTGGTTTCGGTCAGGAGTGACTCGTAAAGACCAACCTGAAGCCAGTGATAGGCCCAGATCAGCCCGTTGAACTTCGGGTATCGCTGCCGAAACACTTGGCTGTAATACTGCCCGTCCATCAACTCCATCGCCTTCGGCTGATCGGTAAAGGCGTAGCGGGTGTCGGCCAGGTAGTAGTCCGTCAAACGCTCCACCATGGCCCGCTGCGCCTCGACCGAGAGCCGTTCGTCGGCGTAGACATCGTAGATCTGGCGATGGAGCACGTGGGCCCGCTCGAACATTGACTTGGCCCGCCAAGCCATCCGGGCGTAGTTCGGCATGATCGATTCTTCGGCCACCGCAAACCGAGGCGGCCGCTTCAAGAGATCGCCCACCAGGAAATCGAATTCCCGGACCTCGAGACGATCGACCGGTTCGTCCGGGGCAATCGTCAGCCGTTCGGACAAGATCGCGTGGCCATAGTCGAAGGCGTTGAACAGCCGCGCCGCCTCCGGGTAGGCCTTCTGGAACATCCAGTTGAACCGACCCGGCCGGTAGAACTCTTCGTCCCGGCCGCCTTGGGCCGCGACCACACCGGGCACTAGCACGAACAGGAACCATCCATGAAGGCGGGTCATCGGCGCGCTCCTCGCATCAAACCGGCAATGGCAAAGGCATGGCTCAAGCCCAAGCTGAATTCGGTGCCCAAGCCGCCCAATCCCTGACTTACCCCGCCGTGAATGACCACCGTCGGGGTCAGCTGCCGGCGGAGCCCCACCCCGGCGCTCCATTCTACGCCCTGCCCGAGCCCCACCCGCTCGGCAACCAGCTCGCCCACTACCAGGGTACTGGTTCGGAACAGAGTCCGATCCCAGGCCAGACCGCCCCACCAGTCGGTGGGGCCGGACAGGTCGAGGCCGGTGTTGAGATGGAGCCGCGAGAGGCCGAACGAACGGGTCGCGAGAAACCGGACCAACGGGTCCTCGCCCACCGAGGCGGCCACCGACACCGCCGGGAAACCCGGGGTCTCCCGGCGGGCATTCCAGAACGCCGAGGCCTCGAAGTGACTGCCCTGATCCATCAGCTCGGCCCCGACCCCAACCATCAGGTTTCGGAAGATCCCATACTCGAGGTGGGGCGACGCCCGGCCCTCGGTCACCCCGTTGCCGGTCCGAAGCCGGCCGCCCACCGACAGTTCAAACGCATACCGTTCAACCGGATAGGCATCGGTGACCCGGCTCGGACGAGCGTCGTCCAGATTGCGATAATCCACTTGGGCCGGGAGCGCCGGAGCGCGCGCCATGCCAAGTACCAGCGCCGCGGCAGCGAGCCACGATCGCGATATTCCCATGATGTCTGTCCCCTCGAGTGATCGGTAACGGCTGACTTACGAATGCCGGATCAGGGGGTCGTCTGGGGAGGGGGTGTTGGGGGTGACGGGTGCCCGGTGGCCTCGGCACTCCCGGGCATCACGATCGACTGAACCGCGGCGGCCGGCGTCGGGATCGGAGACCGCGTCACTAGCATCGAATCCAGGGCGGTGGCGCATTCCACGTGGCGGCGGCACTCGGCCGGCGGGCAATGAGGACATTCCGGGGCCGAGTCGGTATTTTCCGATCCGTGATCGTGGTGCCCCGGGGCCGATTGGGTCGTTTCCGGACGGCAATGCGCCATGGCTTTCCGGGGGAACGCGCCAAGCGCCACCCCCAGAACCGCCAGAGCAAAACCAAGCCGTCCAATGACAGAACCCATACCCGAAGCCTAACCGTCCACGAGGTACCTGGCAAACGCCGATTTCTCCGGAGAGGTTCCGATGCGACTCAATCGTACAGCGGTGTTCTGGATCATTGCGGTGGCCTTCGTGGCGTTCCTGGCGTATTCGAGCGTCAAACCCCAGCAACTGACCTGTGAGGTCTGCATGACCTTCGGCGGCGGCGACCGGTGCGCCAAGGCGTCGGGCCCCACACCGGCCACGGCCACCGAAACCGCAACGACCACCGCCTGCGGCGTGCTGGCCCGCGGGATGGACGGCACGATTGCCTGCGGCCGGACCCCGCCCCGGTCGGTTACCTGCACCGGCGGCTGACCCGGTGACCTTCACCGCGGTGGCCGCCATCGCTGACCTGGTAGCGCGGTCGGTGGCGTTGGGTATCGTCGCCCTGTCGGGGGTGGTCTGGCTGACTCACTGGGGGGTCCGGCAGCGGCGAATCGGCCCATTCACGCCCTGGTCAAAAACCGTTCGCCACCTCTCGGACCCCGTGCTTCGTCCGCTGGAGAAGCAATTGGTCCGGCGGGGGGCCAACCCGCAGGACGCCAGCCTCTGGCTCCTTGGCCTGTCGGTCCTGGTCGGCTTGATCCTGGTGTCGCTGGTTCGCTGGATCCTCGGCTTCGTGCTGGGGGCCATCGCGCTGGTTCAGGCTCCTCCCCGGGTCTGGGCAGGGGTCGCGGTGAGCTCGGCGTTCGGCCTGGTCATGATGGCCATCTTCGTCCGGTATCTCGTCAGTTGGTTCGGGGTGCCGCCCACGGCCCGGTGGCTTAGGCCCCTGGTCTGGCTCACCGACTGGATCATCGTGCCGATCCGCCGGGTCCTGCCCCCATTCGGCATCATCGACGCCAGTCCGATCGCGGCCTACTTTGCCCTCTTCCTGCTCCGGTCGCTGGTCATGTCTGCCTTCTTCCGAGGATGAGCCCGATCACCGCAACGGCAACCGGGGTGCGGCTGGTCATCCATGTCCAGCCTCGGGCCTCCAGGACCGAAATCGTGGGACGCCATGGAGACGCCATCAAGCTTCGGATCTCGGCCCCACCGGTCGACGGGGCGGCCAATGCTGAGGTGGTCCGGTTTTTGGCGGGCGCGCTCCACCTGCCGAACCGGCAAGTTCAATTGACACATGGGGATACGAGCCGGAGAAAGACTGTGGAGGTGACCGGAATCTCGGTAGCCGAGGCAGCGACCGCACTCGGAGTTTAGCCGCTCGCTCCAGCCCTTCGTTCCGATCCTTTAGGTCACTGGATCAGCGCCCGGCGAACTGGAGAACGGTGACCAGCGCTGAATCAAACAGGCCGGCTCCAGTGGACGGGGCACGTACGGAAATCTTGGCGTTGCCGATCCCCGCCGCAGTGACCGTTCCCTTCCCGTCAACCACGGCGGTGTCATTGCGGTCGGAGGAGAACGTGATCGGTGGGAGCGCGAGCTCGCGGCCCCGTTCATCGTAGGCCTTGACGTTGAGGGTCGCCATTTGGCCAACAAGGAGCGCCACCGCATTCTCGGGCGCAAGCCCAACCACCGCAATTCGCACCACGCCGGCCGGGCCTGGTTCCGCCGAACCGCAACCGCCTAACATCAGACCCACGGCGAGTCTGCCGAAAACGGACTGGATCCTTCGAGCCCAGCCAACGACCCATTTAGTGACCTGCATTCCCCCTCCGCTCGGATTTTAGGCCCTGTCAGACTAACTTTGTCCCCCAACAACTGATCCCGTGGCGATTTCTGCTGATTGCGGCCACGTAAAATAACTCGCTAAGACGCTCGCCCGGGGCGTCTGTCTGCCTCCGGGCTCATTTTTTGATGGGAACGACGTCACGATGGCTACGACCGACCTGAAACACCGCCGGACCGCCCGAATCGCCAAGCTCAAGCACCTGCTCGCCGAACGGGTGGTGGTGTTCGACGGCGGCTATGGGACCATGATCCAGCAGCACCGGCTCTCCGAAGCGGAGTACCGGGGCACCCGGTTTGCCGACTGGCCGAGCGACCTCAAGGGCAACAACGATCTCCTCTGCCTGACTAAGCCGGCCGTGATCGTCGGGATCCACCGGGCCTATTTCGAAGCCGGCGCCGACATCGTCGAGACCAACACCTTCAACGCCAACGCCATCTCCCTCGCCGATTACGGGATGCAGGGCCTGGCCCACGAACTCAACCTGGCCGGCGCCCGGCTGCTCCGGAACCTGGCCGATGACCTCGAAGCCCAGGATGGCCGCCCTCGGATCGTGGCCGGCTCGATCGGGCCGGCCAACCGGACCGCCTCGCTCTCGCCCGACGTCAACGATCCATCCGCCCGGAACGTGACCTTCGACGAGCTGGCGGCGGCCTATGCGGAACAGGTCGACGGCCTCCTCGATGGCGGCGCCGACCTGCTCTTGGTCGAGACGATCTTCGACACCCTGAACGCCAAGGCCGCGATCTATGCGATCAAGGACCGGTTCGCCGCTCGCGGCGAGTCGGTCCCGATTTGGATCTCGGGCACCATTACCGATGCCAGCGGCCGGACCCTCTCGGGCCAGGTGACCGAGGCATTCTTCGCCTCGATTGCCCACGCCGAACCGCTGATCGTGGGGCTCAACTGCGCGTTAGGCGCCCCAGCGCTCCGCCAGTACGTCCATGAGCTGGCCCGGATCGCCCCGATGTACGTGAGCACCTACCCGAACGCCGGCCTGCCGAACGAATTCGGCGAGTATGACGACACGCCGGAGTTCATGGCGGAAACGCTCGGCGAGTTCGCCAAAAGCGGACTGATCAACGTCGTCGGCGGCTGCTGCGGGACCCGCCCCGACCACATCGCGGCCATCGCCGAGGCGGTGCGGGGCGTGACGCCCCGGCGGCCGGCCACCCCGCCCGTGGCGCTCCGGCTGGCCGGCCTCGAACCGGTAGCCATCGGGCCCGACGCGCTCGTCGTCAACATCGGCGAGCGGACCAACGTCACCGGCTCCCGAAAATTCGCCAAGCTGATCATCGATGGCCACTACGAGGACGGGCTCGAAGTCGCCCGCCAGCAGGTCGAGAACGGCGCCCAGATCATCGACG
>JANPEL010000463.1:0-2250 GCA_031431925.1 Gemmatimonadota bacterium
GGGCACCCCCGACTTCTTTACGCTGGCCGATCGCGGACTCCTCCCCAAGGAGACCCGCAACTACGTGCCCCAGCTGCTGGCCGCCGCGGCCATCGGCAGAGATCCAGGGCGATTCGGCTTCGAGGTTCCGCCGCTTCCGGCGCCCGCCTTCGACTCGGTGTTGGTGGACCGACCGATCCGGCTCGCCTCCGCCGAGCGGGCCCTGGGACTCGGTCAACTGACCTTGGCCCAACTCAACCCCCAGTTGCTGCGGGGGAGCACGCCGCCCGGCGGCTCGTGGCTCCGGTTGCCGACTGGGTTGGGCCTCGGGATCGGGGCCCGACTGGACGCACTGCCGCCCGCCTCGGCGGGGCCGGCCGGGGGCCTCCGTGGCGATCGCATGGGTGCCCTGGTGCGGGTGCGGCGGGGGGACACGGTAACCGATCTCGCCGCCCGCCATGGGGTGAGCGAGGCCCGGCTCCGGCGGCTGAACGCCCTCCCGACGTGGTATCGTCTCCGGCCGGGCCAGGCCCTCCGGCTCCCGGCGGCCTAACGACGAACGGTGGCCGTCGGTTTGCGGGCGACCCAGAGGTCCGTCGTCTGGGCCAGGAGTTCGAGTCCGTCGTCGGGAGCGAGCGGTCCTTCGACGATCACCCGGTTCCCGGGCAGCACGGCCCGGACGGCCGCGGCCACCCAGACCGGATCGGCCCCATGGTCGGCCGCAACCACCACGCCCCTCATGCTGGCGGCCTTGATCGGCAAGTGCCCGGCCCGAATCACGCTGATGGTTTCCGATCCAGCCACCCCGGCCGGCGGATTGATCAGGACCAATCGGGCGCCGGGCAGCCGCGCCGTCAGTTGATCCGCCAGGCCGGCGGCGGCCCCGAGGAGCGCGATGAACCCGCCCGGCCCTTCGAGCCCGAGAAAGGTGATGATGGCCTCCACCGAAAGGCCGGTCGGACTCGACGGTGGCGGCGGTGGTCCCCCGAAGTCCATGGCCCCCTCGACCACCGAGACCGTGGCACCGCAAACCGGACACCCGACGGTACCCGCCATGACCCGGCGTCCATCCATCCGGTCGGGCAGCAGGATGACGAACTGTTCGTCATGGCCGGCGATGCACCGAAGGTGATCGGTCAGCTCGATGAACACGGGTCAGGCCGGGCCGAGCTGAACCCAGCCGACATCGACGTGACGGGGCCGGGTGGCGATCCAACGGACCAGGTCCGCGACGTCCTCGGGCCGGAGCATCGAGGCTCGGTTGGGCAGGTCGGGCCGGCCATCGGGATCGATCGGGTCCCAAAGCGGGGTATCGACCGGGCCCGGACTGACCAGCGAGCAGAGGACTCCGGTCCCTCGATACTCCGCCCGGAGCACCTCGTGCAGACCCCGAGCTCCGAATTTCGTTGCCCCGTAGGCGGCGTTACCCGGCAGGGCCACGGAGTCCGCAATGCTTCCGATCAGGACATGACGCCCGGACCCGCGCTCCCGCATCCGGCCGAGGAACCGGCGGGCAATTTCATAGGGAGCCCGAAGGTTGACGCGGTACAACTCGTCGAGGGTACTCGCGGGAGTCGATTCGAACGACCCGAGCGCAAAGCCACCGGCATTGTTCACGACGAGATCGGGCACGCCGAGGGCAAACACCGCCTCCGCCAGAGTCTCGATCCCCCGATCGGTGGCCAGATCCGCCACGATCGACACGTCCCCCACCGGTGACAGGGCCGACCGGGTTCGGGACGCTCGCACCACGGTGGCCCCCTCGGCCCGGAGGGCGGCGGCGATGGCGGCGCCGATACCCTTTGATCCGCCAGTGACAACGGCGAGTTGGCCAACCAGCGCGCCGGTCGTCACATCCGGCCGATCCGGGGCCCGTGCACCAGCCGGAGGAACTCTTCCCGGGTCCGGGCATCGTCTTTGAAGATGCCCCGCAGCGCGCTGGTGACGGTGGTCGAGTTCTGCTTCTCGACGCCCCGCATCATCATGCAGAGGTGGGACGCTTCGACCACCACGCCGACTCCGGCGGGCTCCAGGACTTCCATCACGGCATCGGCCACCTGATCCGTCAGGCGCTCCTGGACCTGGAGCCGTCGGGCAAAGATCTCGACGATCCGGGGCAATTTCGAGAGCCCGATGATCCGTCCCTTCGGGAGGTACGCGACGTGCGCTCGGCCGAAAAAGGGCAACATGTGGTGCTCGCACATCGAGTAGAGCTCGATGTCGCGGACCAAGATCATATTCTCGTGCGACTCTTCGAAGACGCCCCCGCCG
>JANPEL010000464.1:0-6949 GCA_031431925.1 Gemmatimonadota bacterium
CCTGGCGTCAGCCGGGCCTGCAGGTCGGCCGCGGAGTACCACCGGCCTCGGGTCATGACCCCCCGCCGGTCCCGGAGGTTGCCTAACGACTCGAGCGGATTGCCGCCCACCAGCTGGAGGTCGGCCACCTGTCCCGGTGCCACGGTGCCCTGGGTCAGGGCGTTACCCAGAAACTCGGGTCCGGCCCGGGTGGCCAGCCGAAGCACCTCCGCCGGCGTGAACCCGGCCCGCTCGAAGAGCATGAGCTCGTCGTGGTAGGCGTACCCTTGCAGCCAGGAGTCGGTCCCGATCATCAGCCTGGCGCCGCCGTTGGCCAGCGCCCGAGCCAGTTCCAGTTGGGGCACCAGGGCCCGCTGCGCCGCGGCAAAATCGGCCTCGGTGAAGTCGGCCAGGAAGCTGATCTTGGACCGGTCCGGCGCGCCCTGGCCGGGAAACAGCTTGACCTCGGGCCGCTGAACCAGGGCCCGGTACGCCGAATCAGGCAGCATCATGTGATACGCCACGACGAACGTGGGAGTGTTCCAGACCCCGGCCCGGACCGTTCGCTCCACCAGACTCGGAAACCGTGACCGGTCGATGTAGTTCCACGCCACCGTCCGGGACCGGAGTGTCGCGCCGGGCTGCACCGCCGCGTCCGTCGGCACCAACTCGGCGATGTAGCCTCGCAAGTGCTCGATCGAGGCCTGCTTCGCGGCGAGGGCGCCGGTGAGTCCGACCTCGAATGGCACGTGGCCGGCCACCGGCATGCCGAATGCCCGAGCCACCCGAACGATGGTGTCGTACACTGCCTTCGGGACGCTGTTATAGACCTTGATGAAGTCGTAGCCGGCCCGGTGCTGGGCCGCGATCTCGGCGCGAGCGTTGGCGGGGTCGGTCACGACCGTCATGGCTGGCTGCGACGGCGGGCTCCCGTCGATGATGGCGCCCGACGTGACGATCCGGGGTCCGGCAAGCGAGCCGGCCGCGACCGCTTTCCGCCAGCCTAACGTCCCGGCGTCGCCCCACATGGCCCGGATCGTGGTGATCCCGTTGGCCAGGTAGGTGACCAGATCGAGCGGCCGGCCGGGGTGGGTATGCATGTCGGAAAACCCGGGCAGCAGGAACAGGCCCCGCCCGTCGATGATCCGGACGTTCTTCGACGACGGGGCCTGTTTGGCCGGGCCGATCCAGGACACTCGGCCGTTTTTCACGAGCACGGTCTGGTGCTCGAGCACGCCCGGCCGGTCCATCGTGAGCACGGCCACGTCCACGAAGGCCGTGGGTGGCGGTGGCGCTTGGAGGAACATGCTATTTCCGCCCGATCCGCGTGATCGTGATGGCGGGGGTCAACCGTTGGCCGTCGGCCGGGCTTTGCTGGATCTTCCGAACGATGTCGAGGCCGGCCACGACCTTCCCAAAGGCGGCAAAGCCCTGCCCGTCGGGATTCCGCTTGCCGCCGAAGTCCAACTCCGGCTGATCGGTGACGCAGATGAAAAATTGATCCCGCGCCGTGTCCGGGCCGGTCCGGGCCATCGAGATCGTGCCGGCCTGGTGTTTCAGGCCGGTGATGGTGGTCCGCTCGAGCGGGATCGGTCCGGACTGTTTCTGGAGGGTCGTGTCGCCACCGGCCTGGATCACTTCGATCTTGACCGCGTTGGTGGGCTGGTTGGCCATGGTGACGGCTCGATGAAACGAGCCCCGGTCGTAGAATTTGGTGTCGACGTAGCGGAGAAAATTCTTGGCCGAGACCGGGGCGTGGACGGAGTCGATCTCGACTTCGATCCGGCCCAGGGTGGTCTGAATGACGACCCGCGGGAGGGTTTGTCCCGCGAGGACGCTTGGGATGAGGACCGCGAGGAGTGATCTGAGAATCGGCATGGTGGCTCCAGTAAGGTTGACTCCCAATATTACCCCGGGATGGCCCCGGCTGATCTAGGCCGGCTGATTCCTTCAAACCATGCGGAACGATTGCTTCGCTTCCGCACCGCAAGCCTCATCAACCGCCGGAACTTCGGACAGGCCATGTGATCCGGCGCCTGGCACGCCGCCGCGTGCCGCAATCCGTCGCGGATGGCCGTCAGCTTTCGGATCTGCTCGTCAAAGGCGTCCGCGCGGTGCGCCAACATCTGCCGATCGACTGTGGCGCGCCCACCTACCGTCAGCACCTTCCCGATCTCATCGAGCGTGAGCCCCGCCGAACGCCCCAGCGTGATCAGCGCGACCTGATCGAGCACCTCCGGCTCGTACTGCCGGCGGAGCCCGTTCCGCCCGCTCGAGCGGATCAATCCCTTCTCCTCATAGAACCGCAGCGCTGACGGCGCCGCGCCCGACAGCCGCGCCAAAATCCCGATGTCCATTCGCCCCCTTGACCTCAAGTCGACTTGAAGTTGTACCCTTCTTCATGATGGGTCAAGGACACTTGGGAGGAAACATGGAATACCTGCTGCCTGCACTCCGCCTTGGGATCGGCGCCACGGCACTGATGGACCTCTGGGGCGCGTTGCGCCAGCCGCTCTTCGGCTTCGCGCGTCTCGACTACGCGCTGATCGGCCGGTGGTTCGGCGGGATGGCCTCGGGGCGATTCCGTCACGACGCGATTGCGACCGCTCCCCCCGTGCGAGGCGAAGCCTCGTCGGCTGGGCGATGCACTACCTGATCGGGATTTCCTTCGCGGCGATGCTGCTCGCCATCTGGGGTATCGACTGGCTGAGGCAGCCGACCATCGTCCCGGCGCTGCTGGTGGGCGTCGGCACCACGGCGGCGCCGCTCTTCATCATGCAGCCGGCGATGGGTGCCGGGTTCGCGGCATCCCGGACTCCGCGACCTACGGCCGCCCGGCTGCAAAGTCTGCTCACTCACACCATTTACGGCCTCGGCCTCTACGTCGCGGGCTGGCTCGATCACGCACTCTTCGCGTCGTGACCGGGCCGTCGTCCCCCCAACTCACGGAGAACACCATGCGGATCCCCGCTCGCTTCGCCCCGATCCTCGTGGAGAACCTCGAGCGGAGCCGGGCAGTGCTGGCCACCAACGGCGTCCCGGCAGTTGACGAGGGACACCGGCTCGTGATCCCGGCGGCGTATGGCGCCGGGATGATCCTGACGTTCGTGGAGTGAGGTCCCCGGGACTGGGCCACGATGTCGGGGGAAGTTACCGCCGGTTTCGACGCGGCGTTGACGGTTCCGGTTTGATCCGCGGGGCCGCCGTCCCCACCCGGTGCTCCCGTTTTCCCCGGGCCACCTCGGTCGCCAAGGCATCGAGGTGCCGGTCCCAAAACCCCCGAAACCGTGAGACACCCGGCTGGCTTTCGGATTTCCGCCTGGATCACCTCGGTCACCTGACCCGAGCTCCGGGCGCCGGCGCCCAGTAACTCGACAATCCGCCGCCGGACCGGGTCGCCCAGGACGTCGAAGGCATGCATCAGGCGTTAGGCGGCGGTTCGGGGTCCCCGCCGTAGGCGGTCGTGGTCCGGACCGCCGCCGCGGTGGCCGCCGGCTCGGGTGGCCTTGACGACTCGGGGCGGGTCGCCCTCGGTGATCGTCCCGGCCGCATTCCCGTGCAACTGGTACCGGTCGCCGAGGCGGAGGTCGCCGGAAATCGGCAGGAACCAGCGGGGAATCCGGATCGGGTTAATGAGGGCGTCCCAGAGATCATCGATGGTGGTGGGGTAGGTGCGGCTGGCGATGACGGCGCGGGCTGGGCGGTCGGGCGGCATCGCGGCACCCATGGTGATATTGGTGGTCACTTATATAAAAGGCCGCTGCAATGCCAGGTAGGCAGCCACGGCTTCCTGCCCGGCATGGCGGGCCCAGCCCAACGGCGTGGACCGCCAAAGCCGGTCCTCGAGGTCAAGCCGCGCTCCCCGTTCAACCAGCAACCGTACTACCGCCAAGTGGCCGGCCAGGGCGGCGTGATGCAAAGGCGTGGCGTGCGAGTGGTATCCCTCCGGATTGAGCCGGTCGGGATCCTCGCCCGCGTCCAACAGCAGCCCGACCACCTCGCCGTGGCCGAGCTGGGCGGCCATCGCGAGCGCGCGGTGGCGGCTCAACGGGGTCGCGGTTGGGAGGATGGCGGCGGATTCCGCGACCCGGCCGAGCCCCGCGGCGGCCTCCAGCTCGAGGACCCGCGCCCCGCGGGCCACCAGCGCCTCGGCGGCGTCGCGGAATCCGAACACCAAGGCCGTCAGAAGCGGTGACACCCACGCCGTCGCGTCGTCGGGGCCGTTGACGTCAGCGCCGGCGTCCACCAGCGCGTGGAGCAGCGGGATCTGGACGCCCGCGTCGGCCGGCGGGGAGCTCGACACCAGCATGCTCAAGGTCGCGGCTTGGCCGCCGTACATCCCCGCGAGCGCATCGGGCCGGGCGCCGGCGTCGAGCAGTACCCGGGCAACCGCGACCGCGTTAGGCGGCGAGCGTTGGCGGTACCCCTCGACCCCGTTCGCGGCGACGTAGTGGAGCAACGTGGCCCCGTGAACCGCGGGATCATGGCAGGTGATTCGCGTGGATCGGGCGTGGACCAGTCCGGGATTGGGCCGGAGCAGGGCCTCGAGCGCTCCCTGGTCTCCGGTAATCACCGCCTCTGCGGCGGATTCGAACGCCCGAACCGGCGAGCCCTCGGTCGCTTCCTCGGTGAGGATCGCGGTCAGCGCTTCCCAGTCACGGAAGCTGTAGGCCCGTGCCACCGCCAGCCGGGCGTCCTCGATCGTCAGGGGGGTGTCGCGAATCTCGGCGTCGGACATCGGGCGCGGCAGCCAAGTCACGACCGGGTCGAGAAACCGAGGCAGGGTTTGGCGTAAGATCTCGATGGCCTCGGCGGACCCCGCCCGGTGTCCCTCGAGGAGGAGGTGCGCCTGATGATCGTAGGCCTCCAACGGTGCTCCGAAGGGCAGGTGGTGCGAGGCGCTCATTGGAGAGAAGTTTCCCAAACACCCCTCGTTGGCGCAAGGGGCGTTATGTCCGAGGTGGGACGCCCCGTCTATCGGACCGCGACGGTGACCGGCTCATTCAAGGTGACGACCATCGGAGTCCCCGCCGCCACCACGACGTCGCGATTCGCGGTTTGAACGGCAATCACGGCACCCGCCGCGCCGCCGACCACGGCGCCAATGATGGTGCCTTTCTTGTTGCCGCCGATGACCCGGCCGGCGATGCCGCCGAGGACCGCTCCGGCCGCCGTCTTCTCGACCTCGGCGGCGCTGACCCCGCGTCCCTTGAGGGTGTGCGCCATCGAGGTGATGCTGGCCGAGACCGGGTAGGTCTGGTCCCCGACCGTCACCGAATTGACCTGGACCGTGATTCGGCCGTCCGACTGGCCCTTGTCGTTGGCCGCCTGGAGTTCGGTGATCGTCAGATTGACCGTTGAACCCGCCGGAATCACGACTTGGCCCCAGCTATCGGTGACGTCGGCGAACACGCTGGCGGTGAAGAGTCCGCCCGCCTTATCGCTCCCCGATGAAATGGTGCGCTCAGTGATGGCCTCGATCTCGGTGTTCGATCCCAGGGTCAGGGTTCGACTCGGCGCCGGTGGATTGCCGGGGGCCGGGCCGCTCGCGCCCCCGCTGCAGGCGGCCAGGAGGCCGGTCGCTACGAGTCCAGTGATCGAGGATCTTCCCATGGGCTGCTCCGTTTCGGCTGAGGGTCGAAGTCTAGGCCGCTCGAGGGGCTTCCACTATCGATCGAAGGGACGGGTGGCGGACTAGCCCCGGTGCGTTTCCGGGGCGAGGCCGGTGACGACCACCGCGTGATGCTCGCCGTCGTCGACCAGGGGAATCGAGGCCCCGTCCAACCGCCTCCCATCCAGCACGAGTTCGACGGCGCCTCGCTTCACCCGGGCGGGGTGGCGGACGACGATCGAGTAGGTGCTCCGGCCATGCCGATAGACGACTGAGAACTCCGGCCATCCGGCGGGAACCGCGGGCTCGAAGGAGAGCGAATCGCCCCGCTTCTTCAGGCCGAGGATATGCTCGAGCCCGACCCGATACATCCAACTCGCTGAACCGGTGTACCAAGTCCACCCGCCGCGGCCGATCCGGCCCTTCGCGGTGTAGACGTCGGCCGGGACCACGTAGGGCTCGACCTTGTAGGTATCGGCGTCGTCCCGGGTCCCGCTGTGGGTAAGCGGATTGAGCATTTGGAAGAGTTCGAAGGCCCGGTCGCCGTTGCCGCGGAGCGCCGTCGCCAGGACCACCCAGAGCGCGGCGTGGGTGTACTGCGCTCCGTTTTCGCGGACTCCCGGAAGGTAGCCCTTGATGTAGCCTGGATCCTGTTGCATCCGGTTGAACGGCGGATCGAGCAACTGGATCACCCGAGCCTCGGTCCGAACCAGATGGTGCTCGACCGCCGCCATTGCCTGGGCTTGCCGGCTCGGGTCGCCGGCGCCCGAGATGACACTCCAGCTCTGGGCGATCGAGTCGATCCGGCATTCGTCGCTCGCGCGGGAGCCTAACGGGGTGCCGTCGTCGAAATAGGCCCGCCGGTACCACTCACCGTCCCACCCATGGGCTTCGACCGCCACCAGGTACTTGTCGGCCTTGGCCCGGCATTCGTCGGCCACCACCTGATCGCCCCGGGCTTCGGCCTGCAGGGCATAACTTCGGAGCGTGGTGATCAGGAACCAGGCCAACCAGACGCTCTCGCCCCGCCCTTCGATGCCGACCCGGTTCATCCCGTCGTTCCAGTCTCCCCCGCCGATCAGGGGGAGCCCGTGGACGCCTTCGGTCGCGGCCCGGCGGAGCGCCCGAACGCAATGCTCGTGGACGGTGGCCCGCTCGGCCGCGACCTCGGGGAGGTCATGGATCTCTTCTTCGTCGGGCCGGAGGGCTCGCATCGTTAGGAACGGCACCGACTCATCGAGCACCGAACCGTCGCCGGTGACCCGGACGTAGTGATCGACGACATACGGGAGCCAGACCAGGTCGTCGGAGAATCGGGTCCGGGTTCCGCGCCCGCTTTCCGGATGCCACCAATGCTGG
>JANPEL010000465.1:0-2547 GCA_031431925.1 Gemmatimonadota bacterium
GTCACCGAGGACGCGTTGCTCTCGGATGCGGAACTGGCTCGGCTTCCGGCCGATCGGTCTGGGGGCGCGATGGCGGTCACCAGCCGGGTGGCCCTCGATTCCACCTATTTGTTTGACCGGAGTCCGTCCGGCGCCTACAACGGCCCGCCGGGGTTGCCGGCGGCCCGCAGTGGCGCGCCCGAGGTTCGGCTCGAGCCGTACGACAACGTGTTGATCCTCCGCCAGCCGGATTGGGAGTTGGCCCGAACGGTGACCGTGGTCGGGCAGGTTCGGTTTCCGGGGCGGTATGTCCTCCGGAGCAAGACCGAACGCCTCGTCGACATGATTGTCCGGGCCGGCGGGCTGACCAAAGAAGCTTACGCGGAAGGGGCCGAGCTCTACCGGCCCCAGCCACCCGAGCAGACCGCGCCGATCAAGATCGGAAGCCGGATTGTCGCTACGGATTCCAGCCGTTCCCCTGGCATGGACTCCCTGCTCTCCCAGCGCGTGGGCCTGGACTTGGCGAGAGCGATGTCCGAGCCGGGCCACCGGGAGAATCTGATTCTCCAAACCGGCGATTCACTCTACGTGCCTGAATTCCGGGCCACCGTCCGGGTGCTCGGCGCGGTCAACGCCCCGACCTCGATCATTTATCGGCCGGGCTGGAACCTGTACGACTATGTCGGTGCGGCAGGTGGCGTGGCCCGGTTGGGCGACAAAGGCCGAGCGTATGTGGTGCAGCCCGGTGGGCGGCTGGAAAGCGTCAAGACGCGTGGTCTGTTCTCCGCGTCCAGGCCCAAACCGATGCCGGGCGCGGTGGTGTTCGTTCCTGAACGCGATCCCAACGACAAGAAGGACTGGACCGGGCTCTTTGCGTCGATCGCTCAGATCCTGGCGAGCACAGTTGCCATCATCGTTGTGGCAACTCGCTAGGCCGGCCGTCCTGACGGTCCCGCCGGCCGGAGATATTGTGGGCGCTGTCCTCCGGATGGTAGTCGGGTACCAGGCGGCGGAGATAGTCGACCAGTTCGGAGTGCGGTCGTCCCATGCGGGCGCGAGACACTACTTCTTCGACGACCGACGACAGTCCCAAGGGTAATTCGGCATGCCGGGCCCGGAGCACCTTCGGGTGGTCGGTCGGCTCGGCATGCTCCCGGCCAAAGAACAACTCCTCATAGAGCTTTTCGCCCGGCCGGACGCCGGTAAACTGCACTTCAATATCTCGCCCGACCTCGAGGCCCGACAGCCGAATCAGGTCCGTCGCCAAGTCCACGATCTTGACTGACTCGCCCATATCGAGCACGAACACTTCTCCGCCGGTTCCGATCGCGGCCGCCTGCAGAACCAGTTGAACCGATTCCGGAATCGTCATGAAGAAGCGGCGCATCTCAGGATGGGTAACCGTCACCGGCCCACCCGCTTGGATCTGCCGGAGGAAAATCGGCACGACGCTGCCGCGACTCCCGAGGACGTTCCCGAACCGTACCGAGATGAAATTTCGCCCCGACCGTTGCGCCAATTCCTGGACGATCTGTTCGGCGACCCGTTTGGTTGCCCCCATGACGTTGGTGGGCCGAACCGCCTTATCGGTCGAGATCATGACGAGGCGCCCGACCTCGAACTCAACCGAGGCTTCCGCGATGTTCCGGGAGCCGCCAATGTTGTTAGTGATTGCCTCGGCGATGTTGAGCTCCATGAGCGGCACGTGCTTGTGAGCGGCTGCGTGGAGCACGAGGCTTGGTCGGAGGCCCTTGAAGACCCGATCAATCCGGCCCCGATCGCGGACATCGGCCACCACGGGAATGATGGACACGTCAGGGAACGTGCCGGCCAGCTCTTGGGTGATGTTGAAGATCGAGTTCTCGCCATGGCCGAGGAGGACCAGTTGTCCGGGGCCCAGGGCGGCCACCTGGCGGGCAATCTCGCTGCCGATCGACCCCCCAGCCCCGGTCACCAACACCGTTCGCTCCTCGACGAGGGCGGCAAGTCGATCGAGGTCGAGACGAACCGGTTCCCGCCGAAGGAGGTCCTCGATCTGGATCGGTCGAAGGGAGTTGACGCTGACCTTTCCGGAGAGAATCTCGTACATGCCAGGAATGGTCCGGACGGTCAAGCCTGCCGCTTTGGCCGCCTGGGTCAATCGCCGGATGACGTGACCTGAGGCCGAGGGAATGGCGATGATCAACTCATCGGCAAGATAGCGCTCCCGAAAATCAATCAGCCGGTCGGCGGAGCCCGCAATGGGAAGGCCCCGGAGCTCGAGTCCATGCTTAGAGGGATCGTCATCGATGAAGGCCACCGGGGTGATGCCAAGCTCGGTGCTCGACCGGAGCTCCCGGGCAATCATCTCCCCGGCTGATCCAGCGCCGGCAATGATGGCCCGCCGGGCGGAGGCGCCGGGCGCCGCCCCGGGCCGGCTGGCCAGGAGCCTGATCAGGAAGCGGGGCGTGACGACAACAACCAAGGTCGCGATGGCGTCGAGGGCGGCGACCGAGACCGGAACCCGGACGTGCAGATACCCCAGGGCCGGCAGGATCCAGACGCCGAGGGCGAAGACGGCGGCGCCGG
>JANPEL010000466.1:0-17269 GCA_031431925.1 Gemmatimonadota bacterium
GAAATAGAAGGCCCGGCTGTCAGCGGTCCACTCGATCTGCCGGATCGGAAGGGGGGTGCGGAACTCGATCATGCTCGGCGGGTGGTCGACCGGGATCCGGGCCCCGGTCGCCAGGTCGAAGATCAGCAATTGCGCCGACGCCGGCGGATCGCCCGGAAGCGGGATGTGCCAAGTCCAGACCTTCGGCCGGATCGAGCCGTCCTCGGGCACGAACTGGAGCATCGAAATCGGCGGCGATCGCGATTCGTCGAGCTGATAGGTCAGGAACCTGGTCCCATCGGGTGAGAAGCTGCCGGTGGGCGGGACGACCATTCGGCTCCGCTCCCGGAAAATCGGAGCGGCGAGGTTCGGCACGGCACCGTAGGCTCGGAGCTTTTCTCCGTCCGTCGTGAGCGCTCTCGCCTGGCCGGTGGTCAGGTCCTGAACCCAGAGATCAGGACCCTTCGCGACCACCGCATAACGCCCGCCCGGCGCTAAGGCCCGTTCCGGGGCGCGGTCAGGCCCCGGCGCCACCACGCAGGCCGGGCGGGTCAGGTCGCAGTCGTAGGCCCGGCCCAGCGCGGTGACCCGTGGTGTCGCGGTCGGCCCGGATCGGAATTCGAGCCCCGTGATCGGCAACCGACTCGAGTCGACCGCGGCGCCAGTCACCACGCTTAGCGCCCTCGCCATCCGCCCGTGATCGAACCCGGGCCGTTTGGTGCCTAACCGGGGCTCGGCGACGATGAACCGCCAGCCCGTCTCCGACCGGCTTTGGTACCACAGCGCCTCCGACCCGTCGATCCAGTAGACGTCGACCTCGGCGTTGAACAGCACTCGGTCCCGATGCCACGGCAGCATCCGCTCGGCCCGGACGTAGGCGTCGCGGTCGAGTGGCTCCTGCGCGACGGCTCCGGTCACCGGCGACGGGGTCGCGGAGGCCAGGATCAGCAGAGCGGCAATCGGCATGGCGGGACTCCAACGGGGTTGGCGCGGGGGGGACACGAGCTAAGGTAAGAAAGGTGAGCCTGCGGCGCCAACGAATTGATGGGCTCGGGTGCGAACCGTCCCGGCCGCCGAGTGCCAAGTCTCTCACACTCCCCGCACACGGCGCCGCTCCCGCATCGGTAGGTTGCGTTCCGGTCGCAGAATGATCGTACCCTCGACATCGGAAGGCGGACTGGCATGGCATCGCTCGTTTGGCAGCGTCCCACGACTCTGTTAGGCTCGGCCTTGGTGGTCGGCGCACTCGGCTGTTCGGCCATGACCCCGAGTGATCCGCTGGAGGCGGCTCCCCCGGGCTCCCTGCATCGCCAGCGCGAGGCCGGGTCCCTCCCTCTCTACGGGCTCGATCGGGGCCGGCGGGCCGGATGCGAGGGCCACGGGTTTCGAGGGTTCGATTTCTGGGTCGGACGATGGAACGTCTTTACCCCCGGGTCTCCCGACCCAGTGGGGACCAACGTCGTGACCCGGACGCTCGGCGGCTGCGCGGTCGAGGAGCACTGGACCGACGGGGTGGGCGGCCGGGGGCGGAGTCTCAATACGTATGACCAGGGGACCGGTCAATGGAACCAGTTGTGGATGGACTTCAACGGCCTGGCGCTGATTCTCTCCGGGACGGCATCGAATGGCACCATGAGCATGCTCGGCGATACGCCGAAGGGCATCGGCGGACCGATCATCACCAATCGGATTACTTGGACGGCGCCGGCGCGCGGCCGGGTGCGGCAGTTCTGGGATGTGTCGGAAGACGCCCGGCTGACCTGGGCCACGGTGTTCGACGGGGACTATCGTCGCGCGCGGGAGGTGCGTCCTGCGGCGGAGGTCGTCAATCCGTTCTGCGCCTCCAGACCCCGGTACCATTGGTTCGACTTCGCGGTCGGCGACTGGACCGTGAGCGAGGCCACGTCACACCGACCGCTCGGGCGGCTCCGTGTGGCCAAGGATGTGAGCGACTGTCTGGTCGAATGGACGTTCAAGGGTCACGACTACGAGGGCAAGGCCATCTCCGCGTTCCACTTCCCGACCCTCGCGTGGCACCGGACCTGGATCGACGAAACCGGGGTCCGGATCGCGCTGACGGGTAGGCTGGTCGGCACGAGCATGGTGATGACCGGAAGCCGAGTCGTCCGCGGGACGACCCAGGAACTCCGGGCCACCTGGACGCCGACCTCGGTCGACGTGGTGGATGAGACTTGGGAAACGTCCGATGACGGCGGCACGACCTGGGTCGGCGCCCGCCACTTCCTCCTGGCCCGCGTGGCCAGCCCGGTCAGTCGATGAAGGCACATCCCTTCGAGGTTCTGACGGTCAATCGTCCCGCTCGATTCTACGAGATTGTCTTCGAAGACCGCGCGGACTCGGCGCGAGGGCGGCCTCGAGGTCGGTCACGACATCCGGCTCCGGTAGCAGCGCGAGAGGATCCCTCACTCGGCACCCTGAGCCGCCGGGAGAGCGCCGTCGCTCGATGCATTGCTCGCGGGCTAACTCCCCGGTTTACTTACCCCATGTTCGCTCGCCCCCCTGGCACCGCCCTGATCCCGACCCCGCTGGAACTTGCCGCCGCCTATGCAGTCACGCGCCATGCCACGCTGATGACCCCGCTTCTGGACAGCGAGACCCTGCGCCGCGCCACCGGCGCCGCGCATCTGTGGGTCAAGGCGGAAAACCTGCAGCGTGCGGGGTCCTTCAAGCTGCGCGGCGCGACGTGGCGGCTGAACTCCCTGACGTCGGCGGAACGGGCCAAGGGCGTCGTTGCCTATTCCTCAGGCAACTTCGCCCAAGGTCTGGCAGCGGCGGGGCGCGATCTGGGCGTGCCGGTGACCATCGTGATGCCGGACGACGCCCCACCGATCAAGCGCCTGGCGACCGAAGGCTTCGGTGGGCGCGTGGTGCTGTCCCATCACGGGGACCGCCCGCGCGAAGAAGCGGCTTCGGACCTCGCCAAATCCATCGCGGCGGAGGAGGGGCTGGTGCTGCTGCATCCGTTCGATGACCCCAAGATCGTCGCGGGGCAGGCCGGTGCCGCGCTCGAATCGATGGAGCAGATGGGCCGCGTCCCCGACACCGTCGTTTGCCCGGTGGGCGGCGGCGGGCTGATGGGGGGCGTGGCCCTGGCCGTGCGGGCCGCCAGTCCCGGCGCGGCGATCTGGGCGGTGGAACCCGAGGGCTATGACGGCATGGGCGCCTCCTTGCGCGGCGGGGAGCGCGTGCGGGTGACCGGCGGCGCGACGATCTGCGACGCGTTGCAGGCGACCCTGCCCGGTGAGGTGCCCTTTGCCGCGGCCCAAGCCTCCGGTGTGCAAGGGGTTTCTGTGACGGACGCCGAGGTCGCCCGCGCCCTGCGGGTAGCCTTTGAGGAGTTGAAGCTGGTGCTGGAACCTTCGGGTGCGGTGGCGCTGGCGGCGGTTCTGGCCGACAAGGTTCCCGTCAAGGGGCGCGATGTGCTGGTCTTCCTGACCGGCGGCAACATCCCCTTTGAGCGTTTTGCCGCCATCGTCGCGCAAGCCCCGGGCTTGAACCCAACCGGACTGAACATCTGACTGTAGATTCGGTGAGCGTCGGCTCGGGGGCCGGCCCGGCGGTGATACGCCAATTCGAAGGCTGACCCCCGCCGATCACTCGCTCCGGAGAATCTCCACCGGATTCACCTTGGAGGCCTGCCGCAGCGGGGCGATCGCGGCCACGAGGGCCGAGCCGCCGAGCAGGGCCACGATGGCCGCGTAGGTCGCGGGATCGGTCGGCGTGACGCCGTACAGCTGCGAGCGAAGCAGCCCGGTCAGTGACAGGCTCAGCACCAACCCGAGCGCCAAACCGACCGCCACCAGCACCGCGCCTTCCCGGGCCACCAGCCGGCAGACCGACCAGAGGTCGGCTCCCACCGCCACCCGGATCGCGATCTCACGGCGCCGCTGCGCCACGACGTAGGCAAGCGACGCGTAGAGCCCCAGCATCGCCAGGCCGAGCGCCAGCAGGGCGAAGATCGAGAGCACCGTCGCGAGCGCCTGATGCCGCCCGGTCAGCCGGCTCGCCAAATCGCCGAGCGTGGCGACGTTGCCGAGCCCGAGCGCGTCGTCGGTGCGCGAGACCGCGCGTTGCAGCTCGGTGGCCGCGGCGGCGGGATCGCCGGAAACCCGGGCGAGGAGGAAGACCAGCCGCAGCGGCCGTTGCCCGAACGGCAGGTAGAGCTCTCCCGACGGAGCGGCCTCCACCGGCTGCCGGATCTCCCCGGCCACGCCGACGACCGTGCGCCACACCGAGTCTTCCGCGGTGCGGAGCCGGCGGCCGATCGCGGCTTGACCCGGCCAGAGTTGCTGCGCCAGCGTTTCACTGACGATCGCCACTGGGAGCGCCCCGGCCCCGTCGTGCTCGCTGAAGGCCCGGCCCGACTTGACCGGGATGGCGAGCACCTCGAAGAAGTGGGGCGTCACGACGGATTCCGCGGCCGGCTGCTCCTCGACGCCCGCATCCGAGGTGACCCGGGCCGGCGGGAGGACGAAGCCACGGAGCGGATCCGGGAACCCGCCCGCGGTGGCCCGGATCCCCGGGGCGGCCGCCGCTTCCGATCCGATCTCGGCCATCCCGCGCCGAGTCGCGTTGTCGTCGAGGTAGCGGGCCGGGGGCAGGAACAGCAGACCCTGCACGACCTGCCGCTCATCAAACCCGAGCGGCGTGCGCGCGATCGCGAGGATGGTGCGCCCCATCAAGCCCGCGCCGACCAGGAGCATCAAGGTGAACGCCACCTGCGCCACGATCAGTCCCCAGCGGAGCACCGGCGGAACCGCGCCCCCCGCGCCCCCGCGGACGCCGCCCAGACCATCGCCGATCGCGTCGGCGGCCGCGGCCCTCCGGGTGAGCAGCAGAGCGGGAACCAGGCCGAACGCCGCCCCGATCATCGCACCGGCCGCGGCGATCAACGCCAGCATGCCCGGCCCGAGGGCGAGCCGGCCCCCACCGCCGGGAACGCCGGTGCCCAGCCGCTCGCCAACGAGTGCGCCGATGCTGGCGAGGCACCCGCCCGCCAGCACGGCGCCGAGGAGGCCGGCCACGCCGGCGACGAGGAGGTCCTCGACCAGGAGCTGTTGCAGGACCCGCCCACGGGACGCTCCCAGCGCCAGCCGCACCTGGATCTCGGCCCGCCGGGCCACCGCTCGGGCGGTCTTGGCGCCGGCGATGTTCGCCCCGGCGATGAGCAACAGGAAGAGCGCCCCGCCGACCAAGGCGACGAGCGTGGTCCGCACCCCGCGGGTGTAGTCCTCCTGTACGCCGACCAGCGCGAACCGAAAGCTGCTGTCGACGCCGCCCATCTGCGGCAGAACCAGGCCGTTGAGGCGCTCTTCGGCCGCCAGGAGGGTGACCCCGGGCTCGAGCCGGGCCATCATCGGATACTGCGGGCCCGGCTTCATCGGCCGAAGCAAGTCCGTAAAGCCGTCCACGTGCCACGAATCGGCCGGCAGGATCCCGACGACCGTGACCAGCTCGGCGCGATCGCTTTCTTCGAGGGACTGGACCCGGATGGCGCGGCCGATGATCGACGGGTCCCGGGCGAAGAGCCGGGCCCACAGCGCGTCGCTCAGGATGACCGCCGAGCCGTTGCCGGCGTGCTCGGCAGGCTCGAACACCCGTCCGAGCGCCGGTCGTTTGCCGAGCACCGTGAAGTATGCAGCCGAGACCCAGGCCCCGCGAACTGACTCGGTCCGGTCGGTGCCGGCGATGGTGAAACCGTCGGGATTCCACGAGACCGTGGCGGCGAACACCCGATCGGCGACGCTCCAGTTGATCTGGCCGAGGCGCTCGGGGTTCGGCATCCTCCCTTCAGCGGCCTCGGGCATGACCTGAACCAGTCGATCCGACTCCGGGTAGGGCAGGGGCCGCACCAGGTAGGCGTGCACGATGCCGTACGCGGACGCCGCGATCCCGATGGCCGCGCCGAGGGTGAGCACGATGGAGAGGGCGAACCCAGGCTGCCGCCGCAGCCCGCGGATCGCGACGAGAAGATCTTGCCGCAAGGCGCCGAGCCACTGACTCCGTCGATGATCGCGCATCCGTTCCTCGTCCTCTGCCCGGCAGAACCGCCGGGCGTCGTTGATGTCCCCGAACTCGGCCAGAGCCTGGGCCCGGGCCCGGTCGGGCGAATGGCCGAGCCGCTCGAGATCCCGCGCCCGCATTGCTAGATGGAACTGGAACTCGTCGTCCAGTTCGGCCGGATCGATCCGGCTGAACGGCAGGCGGAAGAGGCGGCGGTGGCGCGGGACCGGCACTATCGGGCGGGCTCCAGCACCTTGCCGACCGCCGAGACATACTTCCGCCAGGCGTTGGTCTCGGCGCGGAGCGCGGTGCGCCCGGCCGGGGTCAACTGGTAAAACCGGGCCCGCCGATTCTCGTCGGTGACGCCCCAGTCTCCGGCGATCAGGCCCTGGCGCTCCAGGCGGTGGAGGCACTTGTAGAGCGCCGCGTCGACGATCTCGAGGACGCCGCCGGTGCGCTCGCGGATGAAGCCTGAGATGCCGTAGCCATGCATCGAATGCGGCGTCAGGCTCCGGAGGATGAGGAGATCGAGGGAGCCGTAGAGGAGGTCGAGCGGATCGCGAGCCATGGAAGCCTTCCGGTTGCATGCTTACCACACCGGGTTGCCCAACCCGGTGTGGTAAGCTAAGGCTCCCGCCGGAGGGCGTCAAGCGACCCAACGCCTGGTTGGGCCGACCCTCTTCCTGCTCGCCGAGCGGCTCGGATCGATCCTGTCAAGGGACTGAACGACTGTGAGGGACACCGCTTCGACCCAAAAAAAGGTTTGGGAGGGTGCGGACGCCCGGTCAGAGTTAGGCTTCCGGCGCGTTACCTCTTGGTGACCTCGATCGTCAACATCTCCGATCGAAACGACTGCCCGGCCTTTGCCATCTCCGCGAGAATCGCCCGGTATTCCGGGTCATCGTGCAATTTGGTTTCCGCCTCGGCAAACGCCACGAAGCTCGGCAGCTCCCAGTAGACGTACACCTCCCCGGTTTGCGCGCCGGCGAAGGTCGCCTGGAAGACCCGCAACTTGGCGCCCAGGCCGAGTCGCTGGTTGACTCCTTCGATCCGCTTGATGCGATCGAGGAACCCCGTCAGGTCATTGTTGACGTCGGCGATGAGGACATCGCGAACGGGGCGGCGTTGGTTGGTACCCTGTGCCAAGGTCGTTGCCGGGAGGGCGGTGACCGCGGCGACGAGGAGGAGACCAAGCTTGAGCATCAGGAAAGTCCGCGATGGAGGGATGACCCCAAGGTACCGGGACGGCCGTCTGGCGGAAGGGGGCCGGCGCCCCGCTCGCGATCGCGTCGTCATCGTTCGGTGGGGAACTAGGGTCGCCGGGTAACGGACTACCAGTCTGCCGTTCTCCAGCGCCACCTGGATCTCGCCGTTGGCGCTGTCGGCGTAGGTCCCGGTGTAGCGCTCGAGTGCCAGCGAAGGCGTGGTCCCTTTCACCCGCTTCGCTTCCGCCTCGGCGGCCATCTCCCTCGCCCGCGCCCGATGCCTTGGCCACGGCGGTGCCGGCGACGAGGTACCTCAGGTTCTGATACCCGAACGATGCGCGGAAGGCACCGGCCGGCTCGACGTACCGGAGGCGCCGGATCAGCTCGTCGCTGTCGAACTGACCGCTGAGCCAGGCCAGATCGGCCTCGGGTCCCGGCTCCTGACCGGGCACCGACCGCGGCAGGCCACTCCGGTGAGTCAGCGCGTCGCGGATCGTGATGGCCTTCGAGACGTAGGGATCTTTAGTGCTCGCTTCGCGAGGCTGCTCCGATTTTCAATCTGGGGGCGCCAATCATTGTCGGAGACTCGGCGAGCCTGATGGTCCGGACCCGAAGTCCCGACCCAGGGGGGCGGACGACGATTCACGCGTTTGACGTCGAGCTCATCCTGCGCAAAACTGCGGGGCAGTGGAGGGTTGTGCAGCTGATCGACGCCTTGCAGATACTCGCCGAACTCGGGGCGCCTCCGCAATGTTCGGTTCGCGAGGCTGCTTCGACTGTCAATCTCGGGGCGCCTGGTCCCCCGCGCCGCCCGTGGCCACGGCCGGCGGACCGAACGGCTTGTAGAGAGCGATCGCCCCGGCGCTCATGGCCAGGAGTGGCAGCGCCACCAGGACAACCCGGGCGTACCGCCGGTCGCGATACGCGATGGTGAGCCCGGCCGTGAGCACCAGCCAGATCACCAGCTTGGCCACGATCCAGCGGGGCAGCCCCCCGCTCACCAGGCCGAGGCGCGCCAGCATTCCGAAGCCGCCGAGCAGCACCAGGAAGCCCGCCACGCCATGGATGATTGCGAAGGCCCGCCGATGGGGATTGTCGGCCCGGCTTCCGCCACCCAACATGTGCATGCTGGTGGCGGCCAGGACGGCGACCGCACTGAACATCCCGAGGAAGTGGATCAGTTTGTAGACCTGATATGACATGCCCGGCGGCCCTTGTTGAAGGTCGGACGAAGATAGGGGGGTGGCGGGTGGTCGCGCTGGCGCGGGGGGTCAGTGCCTCGGCAGGGCGATGGGAACTTCGACTTGGGCGTCGAGTCGGGCCAGCGGGTTGGTCCAGCACGCCCCCCCGTGGTCCCGGCGGTCGCTCGCGGGTCCGATGACTCCCGCCCTTCACTCCCAAGACCCGCTCCGCGTGGTCGCCGGGCGAGTCCGCGACGAGAGGGGCCGCAAGCTCGCCGGTGCGGAGGTCCTTGACGCCGAGCGCCGGATCTTGGGCACCACCGATCCGGATCGCTGGTTTTCGGTCCGGCTTCCCGAACATGCCGTGACGATTGGTTTCCGTCGGATCGGGTTAAGCCCGCAGGATTTACTTTCCCCAAAGGCTGGGGCCTAACCGACACGGTGACCGTGTTCCTGGTCGAGGCGGCCCAAGGCCTCCCCGATCTGGAGGCCGAGGCGAAGGCCTGGAAGCCGGTGCGCTACGCCGGCGCCACTAAGTACGACGACTTCTCCGGATCTCGCACAGCGATATCGAGATGATCGAAGTCTACCGAGGTGCGGGTCCGTCGGGAGCGGCTCGGGTATATTAGGCGACCGGCATCGAACGCCCGGCTCCCTCTCAAGTGAGGTCCCATGACTCGGCTGGTACTCTTCGCGATGGTCCCGCTGCTGGCCGGTTTCGTCCGGTCAGGTTGGAGTCTGGGTTCACGATGACAAGCACCGGCCGGCCCCGCAGGTCAGGGTTCGCGCGGCGTGGTCGGGTGCCATTACCGGGACGTCGCGTTGCACCACCGACGACCAAGGCTACTGCAAGATGGAAAGTCGACCGTTCGACAATGAGCAGGGGATTACCCTGACCATGACAGTCAAGGGATACGATAACCCGGAGTTCCTGTTCGACAAGAAACAGAACCATGAGAACGACCGGGATTCGGACGGGACCAGCATTCGGATTCAGCGGTAGGCGCCGGGCTCGGCCAACAGCCTTCCGAGTTGCGCCCCGAGGAGCAAATCGTCGTGAACGCCGAAGACTTGGTCGCGGAGCCGTCCCTCCCCGTCGATGATGACCGTCGTCGGCGTCCCCTGCATGGCGTACGCCCGCATCGTCTTCGGGATCGGATCACCCTTGGGGCCCGGTTCGTCCACTCCGACCGGAAATCGAATCCGGTACTCGTGCAAGAATGCCCGGAGCGACGGAAGGCCCATGGCTTCGTGGTGCTCGAAGACCGTATGGAGCCCGACGACGGATACCGGGGCACCGGCGAAGTGCTCCGCGACCCGTTGAGCTTGAGGCAGTCCGCGAGCAACGCAGCCAGGGCAGAGCATTTGGAAGGCGTGGAGCAGGACGATTCGCCCTCGAAGGCTTTCGAGAGTGAGAGGCTCGACGGTGTTGAGCCAGGTCGTCGTATGCCATTCGGGGGCGGGTGCGGGTTCCATGGTTTCAAGGTAATGGCCACCGCCAGTTGTCAGCCGATCCTGCCTCGATTTGGAACCGGTGCGGCCTTGGCTTGCCTCCTCGCCCTGGCGGGTTGCGACCAGGCCCGGGAACTCGTCGACAGCCGGACCCCGCGCGAGCGCTACCTCGACGGGCTCTACCGAGCTGGGCTCGGCGACAACGCGCTGGCTCGCGATTGGCTCGCGGCCGGGGCCCAGGCCTTGACCGATCCGCCGACCGTCACGTCGCCCCACCATGAGGAAGTGAGCCTGCCGACTTCGGACCCCGCCGCGATCGGACTGCGGATCGAGCTCAGGCGAGGTCAACTGGCTCGGTTCGACGTTGGGCTACCCGGCGATACCGCCACCGCGATCTTTCTCGACGTCTGGCTCGCCGAAGGGGCCCGGGATTCCGCGGCGCGGGCGGTCGCCGAATCGAAGCGGGGTGAGCGCTGGGTGGCTTTCGAGCCTCGCGCCGATGGGTGGTACATCTTCCGAGCGCAACCGGAACTGCTCCGGGGCGGACGCTTTTCAGTGAGTTTGGCGGTGGCGCCGACCCTGGCGTTCCCCGTCAGCGGTTATGGAGAACGGGCGATCATGAGCCGGTGGGGCGCCCCCCGAGATGGCGGCCGGCGACGCCACGAAGGCATCGACATTTTCGCGCCCCGGGGCACTCCGGTCATCGCCGGGGCTGGGGGTGAGGTGGCCGAAGTCGGTGAGAACGAGTTGGGTGGCCTGGTGGTGTGGCTCCGGGACGAGTTCGGCAACACCCAGTACTTCGCCCATCTCTTGTCGCAGCGGGTCGTCGAGGGACAGGTGGTGGTCCAGGGGGACACCATTGGATTGGTGGGAAACACCGGCAACGCCCGGACCACGCCTCCTCATCTGCATTTCGGGATCTATCGACGCGGCGAAGGGGCCGTCGACCCGTATTGGTTCGTCCACCGCTCGGGGAAATCGATCCCGAGGCTGGCCGTCGATACCACCCTGTTAGGCGGCTTCGCGCGGGTTCGGGTCGTGAGTGCGGTCGCCCGCCGAGCTCCGTTTCAGCGGGCGGACACGCTCCGGCGCCTCAACCGGGCGGATTCGGTCCGGGTGCTCGGTGCGACCGGCGGCTGGTTCCGGGTCCAACTGGGCGATGGGTCGCAAGGGTTTCTCGCGGCGGGCTCTGCCGAGCGAATCAGCGAGCCGGAGCGGCCCGGTACCCGCGGCACCGGCGTCGTTTCAGCTCCGTGAAGGTTTGGAAGTCCCGAGGGTTACCGGACCTCCACGACGACCGGCGGGTTGACCGGCCGGTACCGGACGTCACAGATCGATGCATTGACGTAGTCACAGCCGGCTCGCCGCTCCCGGCCGTAGGCTTCGTGGATGTGGCCGAACGCGTGGAGCCTAACGTCCGGCAGCGCGGCCAGGCGCGCCGCCAGCGCCTCGCACCCGACCCGAACGGGCGGGTGCCCGACGGTGTGGTCGAGGATGCCGTGGGGCGGACCGTGGGTGACCAGGATGTCCGTGTTGGCCGGGATGAGCCGCCATTTCGTCGCGATCTCCTCGCCCCGTTCGAGGTTGAACGCCCAGTCGTGGAACCAGGGTTGCCACGGGGAACCCCAGATCGCGAGTCCGCCCACCGTGACGCCGCTGTCGCGGAGGTAGGTGACGCCGGCCGGTATCATGGCCTCGGCGCGGGCGGGTTCGCGCTCGAAGAGAAAGTCGTGGTTCCCGGCGATCAGTACCTTGTGCGGGTGCGGGAGACCGCCGAACCACGCCAGGAAACCGGCCGTCTCCTCGGCGCCGCCGCGGTTGGTACAGTCGCCGGCGTGGATCAATAGATCGCCGTCGGGGAGGGCGGTCATCCGGTGGTGAAGACCGTGAGTGTCGCTGATCAGGACGATGCGCAAACGATCCGGCTTTCAAAATGGGAGCCCGCCTGATTTCTAGCCTGGCCACTGCCGAGTTGCCAACCCGGGGCCTTTGGGGAAGGCATGGTGCCCCTACGGGACCTTGCCCTGGCGCCGAGCCGTCGCAACGTTGATTGCGTGACGTCCGATCTCAATGCGACGATTGCCAACCTGATCGACGACCTGGCCGAGATTCAGGAGTCGAAGCAGAGCCAGATGGGATATCGGCGGGCCGCCCACGCCATCCTCCTGCTCGAACAGACCTTCACGGCCCTTGTCCCGCCGGGCGAGGCCCTGCCGAGCATTCCGAACGTCGGACCCAAGTCGCTCCGAGTGGTGCGGGAGGTGCTCGACTCGGGGTCGTCGCCCACCGTCGAGGCGGCCGTGATGGCCAGCGGGAAGACCGACGCCATCGAGGCGCGCCGCCGGAACCGGGTCAATTGCCTGAGCCGGGCCAAGGTGCTCGAGACCCTTGCTGACGACACCTATTCCGGGCCAGGCCGGGCAGACTACCTGGGCGATCTCCAGATGCACTCCGAATGGAGCGACGGCAAAACAACCGTGGCCGCAATGGCCCAGGCCTGTCTTGCGCGGGGCTACCAGTACGCCGCGGTGACCGACCACGCCCACGGGTTGCCGAGCGCGCACGGGTTGTCGGGTGCGGACCTGGCCCGCCAGCGGGTCGAGATCGACCAAGTCAATCAGGAACTTGGTAACCGGTTCTGTCTCTTGGCCGGGGTGGAGGCGAACATCGGGGCGGACGGGTCGCTCGATTTGACGGTCGAGGAGCTCCGGTCGGTCGACCTGGTCGTTGCCGCGGCCCACGCCGGCCTCCGCCTTCCGGGCGATCAGACCGGCCGAATGATCGCGGCCGTTCGGACCCCCGGCGTCCACATCCTCGGCCATCCTCGGGGACGGCAACGGGGCAATCGGCTCGGGATCGCGGCCGATTGGGACGCCGTGTTTGAGGCGGCCGCCGAGTCACGAGTCGCGATGGAAATTGACGGCGAGCCGGCCCGGCAGGACCTCGACTACGGGATTGCCCGGCGCGCGCTCGATGCGGGCTGTGTCTTCGCGCTCGACAGCGATGCCCACTCGCCGATGGAACTCGAGTTCGCCGACTTCGCGATCGCGCACGCCCGGCTGGCGGGGATTCCGGCCGACCGCGTCATCAACTGTTGGCCCCTCGCCCGGCTGCTGGAATGGTTGGGAGACCGGTCGTAGCCCGGTATGGCGTCCGAAACGTCTGCAGCTTGACGACCCCGTCGAGTCAATCCTTATGAGAGCACGAGGAAGGCCTCGGCGGGGTCTGCCAGAAACGTCCGCACGTCGGCCTCTCGGGCCCTTAGTAGTTCGGCGACTTGATACGTGGAGCAGTTTCCTAACCGAATCCAGACGACTTTAGGAGGCGGGCCGTAAAGAAAGCTGAGCTGATGGAAATCGGTATCCTTGGAAACAATCGCGTGCTCATGAGCAATAGCAAATTCCCATACAACCGAATCGTCTGACCGGGCCAATCCAACGTCCCGAACATGGCGACTCCCAGGGTAGACCTGAGCCAGGAGGCTAACGAGTTCGGGCGAGAGATTCTCGTCGAACAGGAAGGTCACGCGGCCGGGTAGGTGGCGAGCTTCCGCTCTCGATCGGCGGCGAATGCGAGGCACGCCCGAATATCTTCGGTCGTGAGATCAGGAAAGTCCGCGAGAATCGCAGCCTCGGTCATGCCCGAGGCGAGGTACTCCAGGACGTCATAGACGGTAATCCGAAGGCCGCGAATGCACGGTTTGCCGCCGCGCTTTCCTGGTTCGATGGTAATTATCTGCTTGTAGTCCATGGCTTTACCATATCGTGATTCTTCTGCCTTGACAAGGTCGTGCTCGCCACCGCCGCTCCAAGGTCAGCGAAGGACCCCGAACCGTTTGGCCCGCGGGTTGACGTACACCAGCCGGTAGCGCGCAAACAGCCGGCTGCCGGACGTCCTGTCGTACCGTCGAGGGGGCTGCAGGGGGAGCGGCGGAGCCGGACCGCCCACCCAAAAAATGGCGAAACTTCCACGACGTTCGGCCCGTTCGGCCCCCAATCTACTAGCCAGGGATTCCATTGCCGTTGTCAAAACGTTGCGGTTGGCTCGCCACGGTCCTCGCAGTGGCTGCGGCTTCGGCCCGAGAAGCGGTGGTATCTCGGCTACCCGACGATCACCGCGACTGCGCGCCTTCCGATCGGCGGCATGCGCGGGAAGGGGATTCGGCCGGATGTCCGGCTGGACTTCGGGCGGATGGCTGATCCGATCGCGGCGGTGGAGTCGAGACTGCGGCAGGACTAAGCACGAGGGGTGACACTGGCCCGGGAAGCTCGGCATGGCCGGAGGGGACTACCTCAGGGAGTCGGCCACGGTGTCCGCGCGGATCAATTCCAATCGCCCGTTCCGCCGCTCCCGCCACTCCCGAATGATTCGAGCGCCGGTCGAATCGGGGTGATCCATGATCGACCGCACCTCGACCCAGTGCCCGCCCTCACGACAGTACTCCACCCGGCCGAAGTACCTGGTTTGGTATTGCCGGATGCGCGGCCGGCCGGGAACCGGCCCCGCGATGTTGCCCAGCCCCGACAGTTCGGAATCGGCGACGAACCGCTTGGCGGCGGGATCGAAACGCCCAACATCGTGCCCGACGTTGCCCGTGGCGCCCCACTGGGACATCAGCATCAGATCGCCATCGCCTTCGTGGTCGAGGTGATGAAGTTCTTTGATGGAATCCCCGATGATGTCGAAGCGGTAGTCGGGCAGAGAGGGGTGGACCCGGCAGAGAAACATGGCTCCCCGCCGGAGATCCCGGTGAATGGTGGTGTCGACATTGCCGTCGGGCACTCGCGGGCGACTGGCGGGTTGCTCGACGCAATTCGGTGGGATCGAATCGCCGCCGGCCCACGGGTCGGCTGTTCCGAAGCGGGGCCCGCCAGAACAGGCCGATACCGCGAATAGGACAGTCAGCGAACCGCGGATGTTGATAGTTGCCTCCGAGTGGGCTGAGTTGGCACAGCGCTCCGGAAACCGACGACCAAGGACCGCCGCAGGTGTCGAGGGCCGTCCCCTCGGTGCCTCGGATCGAACGAGGTCGTCGAGACCTTGCCGATCGGCCGACGGCTGGCCGTCGATCAGGCCCAGGGAAGGCTCTGGGTGGTGTGCCGAATGTGTGCGGCTCCAGATCCGGTGGTTGAAGCAGGGTTGGGGAGCGAGAAGTTTCGCCCGAACGAAGTGGTCACCGACCCATTCTCTTCCCGGTGTGGCCGCTCGGTTCATGCCAGCCTCCCTCTCCGCACGGGCGTCCTCGGGTATTCGGCCGAGACGGCGCGGTGTTCTCCAACCGCACGCCGGCGGCCGCCTTCGACGTCAATTGCCGCGGCCTGACTAGTTGGTGTCAAGGGCTCACGAGGGTGCGCAGCGTCGGCACGTTGATGACGGCGCGAGGGCCCCTGCGTTGAAGTGATGTTCGATACAGTGTTTCGGGTTAACGGACCGCCCAGTCTGATTCCCAGTTTGGTGGATGCCGAGTTGCCAACCCAGCCGCCGAGGCCCCAAGTTATGGTCATGGGCGTCTCCCTCCGCCGCTATACCGTCACCGAACTGGACGCATTCCCTCCGGACGGGAATCGGTACGAACTGTTGGACGGGGTGCTCTTCGTGACACCGGCGCCCGGTCCGATGTATGACCGGGCCTACAAGCTCGACGGCTATCTCGCGATGGGCGTTCGCGAGGTCTGGCTGGTCGATCCGGTAGAACGCACGGTGACGGTGGGCCGACTCGGCGGGGATGTCATCGTGGCGCGCGAGGAGGTTTCTTGGGTGCCGCCCGCGCCGGTCGTGCCGTTCCAGCTCGACCTCGAGGTGCTCTTCCGGGGGTTACCTGGGTGACCGAGTTGATACTGCCGTTCCATCGAGATCCCGAGATCATGGGCGGGGCCCTGGTGTTCGTTGGAACGCGGGTGCCGGTGCAGACGCTGCTGGAACACCTCCAGGCCGGCGATTCGCTCGATGAGTTCCTGCGCAACTTCCCGAGTGTCCACCGGGAACAGGCAGTCGCCGCGCTCGAGGTGGCGAAGGATCTCCTGTCGCAGCCGAGCCGGGCCGCCGCGTCCCTAACGAGTGATCACGTATCCGCCGCTCCCCTGCCCGGCGAGAGTCCCGTCCGCGAGTGCGAGTGACGTGGCAAAACCCAACGGACTTACCGCGTCGCGATCAGGGCTTAACGCGGCCCCGCTGGTCAACATCGCCGCGATCACATCATCGAAGAGCACCAGCCCGTTACGCCAGGTCTTCGCGTCGCCGCTGAACTGCACCGTCGCCACAAACGCGTCCTGATCGATCACGTTCCCGATCCCGTCGTTCAAGCGAGTATGGATGAACGCCCCGCCCTTAAGGTGGAACTTGCAGGTCGCGAGGTCGACAATGAAGGAGATTTTGGGTAACGTCCCCTGGAAGGCGACCATCGGGCCCCCGCCGTTCAACGTGCTGACGAACGTTCCGGAGCTCTTCTTCTGGGTGATTGACGCAGAGGAGGAGGCGGAGAGGTCGCCGTCCCAGGCGGCGATGAAAGGACCCGCGATGGAGCGGCGAACGACGGCCTTGAGGTCGCCCTTGTCGTCGGCGTCGATGGTGAAGCCGCCGTCGGAGACGAGTCCGACGGCTTTGTAACCATAGGTGATGCCGATGCGGAGGCTGTCGACCGTTGCGATCCCATCGCACGCGGTCGAGGCGGCGCTGGTATCGCGAACGACGAGCACCGCTGGGGCGCTCACCACGGTGCCGGCGGTGGCGGTGATGGCGGTCGTGCCCGCCGTGACGCCGGTCGCCACGCCCGTGGCCGAAATCGTCGCGATCGAAACCGCCGACGACCTCCAGGTCACCGGCGGGGCCGGAATCTGAAGACCGGCGCCGCTCCGAGCGATGACGGAAAAGGGCGCTGTCTTCCCGATATCGACCGAAGCGGCCGCTGGGGCGACTTCCAGGGTCAAGTTGTCAACGACTACGACGATGACGGTGTCCGCCTTGGTCTGTGACGCCGCCACCACGCGGGCCTGGCCAACGGCGTTCCCGGTTACCAAGCCTGCCGACGAAACCGAAGCGATTCCCTGGGCGAGCGAACTCCACGCCACGGTGGCTCCGGCCACGGGGTTGCCGCTCGCGTCCAAAGCAGCTGCGGTGAGCTGGTCGTTCCCGCCAACGGGGATGAGGGTCCCGTCCGGAGCGATCACCACGGTGGCGACCGCCGGCCCCGGAGGAGGAGGAGGGGGCGGGGGGGGAGGTGTCGGGGGTGTCGGACCGCCCCCGCAGGCTAGGAGGGCGGCAGTCGAGACCACCAAAAGGGAACCCAGAGAGAGGCGAACCGCCATGGCACGTTACCTCGATGAGGACGCTGCCATGTTGTTGTAACGGTCTCACTTGGCTCTCACTTGGCTGTCACTTGGCTCTGGACGCCGGGATGGAGTAGGCCTTACAGGAGATCCACGACGACCG
>JANPEL010000467.1:0-7322 GCA_031431925.1 Gemmatimonadota bacterium
AGGTTCGCGACCGATTCCGGCGGGTCCGGGTCGTGGTGGACAAAGCGAGCGATGCCTTGGCCGGCCTCGCGTCTGAGCCCGGGGTGGTTCGGGCCGACCGGTCCGGACGAGTGATCACGCTGTTGGTCGACGGGTCGGTTCAGCTCGTGGTGGAACGAGCCCACCGGGTTGCCGCGCCCGATCTGGTCGAAGTCCATCCGGTGAGTCTCCGGGAAATTTTCCTTGGCCTGACGGCCCGGGGGCCCTGATGTGGTATCCGGCCTGGATCGAGGTTCGCTGGCGAGTCGTCTTGCTCCTCGCGCTCAACCTTGGGATTGGGGCGTTGTTGCTCGATGACGTCGTGCCGCCCGCGGTCTGGATCCGCCGGTTGGACGGGGCACTTCCGTTTGCGTTCATCCTCAGTGCCGTGATGCTGGCGAGCGCCGGGATCAACACCCGGACCTCATTCCGCCCCGGGCAGTCAGTGGAGGGGGCGATGCTGTACACCTTGTCGCTCCCGATTTCTCGGCGGAGGCTCGTCCTGGTCCGCTCGGCGGTCGGTGCGGTGGCCTCGTTGGCCCTGATCGTGGCCGGGCTCGCCGGTCTTTGGCTCCTGGCCCCGGCGGTCAGGGTGGCCTTGCCGGTGCCGATCCTGGCTCGCTACCTCTTGGCTATCGTCGCGGTTGCCGGAGCCGGGTTCGCGTTGTCAACGGCTCTGGCCGCGGTCCTCGACCAGCTCTGGCAGACCTATGGGTCGCTCGGCATCGTGGCCGCGGTGCTGTTCCTCGTTCCAGAGGCCAGGATCTGGCGGAGCTCCCTCAGCCTGGGCGACTCGAGTGCCGTGGCGTTCGGCGGGGTCCTGGTGGGGGCCGCCGCGCTGATCTGGCTGGCAGTGAAGCTGGTCGAGCGCCGCGACTTCTAGGATGCCAGTCGCGCCATCGCCTGCCCCAACCGGCGGCTCCCCTCGAGGAGCGTCGGCGTATCGTAGAACGCAAAGCTCAGCCGCAGGCAATCAGTGAGGCCGGCTTGGCTCGAGAACCAGGTGCCCGGTTTGAATCCAACCTGCAGGGCGTTGGCATGGGGTAACGCGGCGGCGGTGTCCACGCCGGGCAGCCGGAGCCAAAGGAAGTATCCACCGCTTGGGACCGTGAAGGCCGACGCGGGGAGGTCGCGTCGGAGCGCCTCCCCCAACGCGGTGATCCGCTGCCGAAAGACGCCCCGCAATTCCGCGAGGTGAGGACGCAGTAGGTCGAGTTCCAGGACGGAGCGGACCAGCCCAGAGGCAAACGGGTTCAGGCCGCCACCGCTGTCCAACAATCCGCTCCGGGTCATCCGATCGACCATCCTGGGGTCGGCGTACACCCAGCCCAACCGAAGACCAGGGGCGAGGATCTTGGAGAACGAACCCAAGACCAGCACGTAGCCGCCATCGACGTAGGCGCCGAAGGACGTCGGCGGGACCGCGTCGTAGTTGAGGCAGTGGTACACCTCGTCGGCCACGAGGAGCACCTGGTGGCGCCGGCAGATCTCGACCAAGCGCTCGCGTCGTTCGCGGGGCAGGGTAACGCCGGTGGGATTCTGGAATGTCGGAATGAGATACAGCATGGCTGGTCGCAAGGCCGCCAACCGGTCTTCGAGCCCGTCGAGGATCAGGCCGTCCTGGTCGGTTGGCAGGCTCACGACCCGGAGCCGATGATCGGCCAAGATCTTGAGCGCCAGAAAGTAGCAGGGCTCCTCCACGCAGACGACGGCTCCGGATTCGGTGAACAGGGTACAGATCAAGTCCAGCGCTTGGGACGCGCCGCCGCTGACGAACAACCGGTCGGGCCGGACCTCGAATCCGTGAGAGCCGGTCAGAAACGCGGCCAACACTTCCCGGAAATACCCGTCCCCCTGCTCGGCGCCGTATTGCAAATACCCACTCGCGCCCTGGGCAAAACGATGGTCGGCCGCTTGCCGGATGATCGGCACCGGGAGCAGGGAACGCCCCGGCTGGCCGACGCCGAGGTCGATGAAAGCATCGCGAACGTCGACTTGCGCGGTTTGGGGGGGCATTACCGGACCACCACGCGAGGGGTGTACCCGATGCCATCCGGGGTTTCGCCGGCGGCCAAATACCCGACGACGCGACGAGTGCCCACCTCGATGATTACTACCCGGCCCTGGCCGCTCAACGACTCGAGCGCATAGCGTCCGTCCGGGGTGATCGCAATTCCCTGCGGCGCACCGCCGGGAAAGCTCAATCGCCCGAGCTCGCGGAACGTGGCTCGGTCCAGAAACCGAAGCTCCTCCTTCCGGAGGTCCGGCATCAACACCGTCTTGCCGTCCGGCGAGAACAACACCCGATAGGGCCATCCAAAGCCCTCGGCCGCGGTCGTGACTCGACCGGTAGCCAGATCGATCACGCTGATCTTGCCGGTGGCGTTGCTTCCAACCCAGACCTCCCGGCCATCGGCGGTCACGTTGATCGCCTCGGGTGTGGTGGGTACCTCCCACATCCGGACGAACTCGCCCGAGCTGAGGTTGAGCTCCGAGACCGTGTTGCTCCCCATGTTCCCGGTAAAACCCCGGAGCCCGTCGGCGGTGACTCCGACCATGTGCGACCCGTTCTGGCGGGTCGGAACCGCGCGCCTGATCCGGCCGTCAGCAACGTTCACGACGACGACATGCCCGCTCGCCTCCGAAGTCACCGCGACCAAACTGTCGCCGGGCAGGTAGACGATGCCGTGGGGACGCCGGTGTTCGCCGAGGTCGATGGTGCGCGTCACCCGCTGGGTTACCACGTCGATGACGGTCAGCGTTCGGCCCGGCTCCCCCGAATAGTCCGTGACCACCGCCGTGGCGCCGGTGCTCGACAACGCCACCTCGTGGGGACCCTTCCCGGTCGGCAGGACCGCCAGGATCCGGCCTGATCCGACGTCGATGATGGTGGCGGTGGACGGCCCCTTGTTGGTGACGACGAGGGTGCCCGTGAGGCCGGGCACCTGCGCCATTGCCGGTGGAGTTCCGGCCAGGGCGAGGCCGGCGAGGAGCTGGACGGAGCGAAGCGGCAGCATGGCGATCGATTCGGTTAAGGGACGGGGTCCGTCCGGTGAAGTTGGCTGAGCTCGGTTCCAAGGAGGACGAATGGATTGAGCGCGCCCGGGTTGGCCATCGAATCCCGGCTGGCGGCCAGGTCCGGTTGGGTACCGAGCAGAATTCGTTTGACCGGAACTTCCATCTTCTTGCCGGTCAAGGTGTACGGGATGGCCGGGACGGGAATGATCCGGTCGGGGAGATACCGCGGTGAGCAATCGGACCGAATCCGCTCCCGCAATTGCCGCTCGAACGCGGCGTCGAAGTGTGCGTCCTCGGTCAACACGAGAAAGACAATGATCTCACTCGGTCCGCTCGGCCAGTCGACGTTGACCACCAGGCTGTCGCGAACCCCCGGCATCGATTCAACCACCCGGTAGTAGTCGCTGGTCCCGAGCCGGATGCCATTGCGGTTGAGGGTGGAGTCTGAGCGGCCGTAGATATAGCTCCCGCCCCGTTGATTGAGCTTGAAGAGGTCGCCGTGGCGCCAGACGCCCGCCCATGGTTCGAAATAGGTCTCCCGATACCGGGTGCCCGTGGGGTCGTTCCAGAACCGGATCGGCATCGAGGGCATCGGCTGCGTGATGACGAGTTCGCCCACCTGGTCGACCACCGGCTTCCCGGATTCATCCCACGCTTGCGCGTCGACGCCGAGGCAGCGGCATTGCATTTCGCCGGCCCGAACGGGAAGATACGGTGAGGCTCCGACGAAGCCGGTGGCCACCTCGGTTCCGCCGCTCGTTGAGGTGACCCAGAGATCCGCTTTCACATTGCGATAGAACCACTCGAAGATCTCGGGCGACATCGGAGCGCCGGTGCAGACGGTGCTCCGGAGCGCTGACAGGTCGAATCGGTCCCGAGGTACCACGCCCGCCTTGACCAGCGCGCCGACAAACGAGGGACTCGCCCCGAATCCGGTGGCCCGGGCGTCTTGGGCGAGTTTCCAAAGCGAATCGATCCCGGGATACGCCGGGTGGCCGTCGTAGAGTACCACCGTGGCGCCGCTCAGGAGGCTCCCGATCAACCCGTTGAAGACGATCCAGCCGGTCGTGGTGTAGAAGAAGGCCGTATCGGTGGGCCTCAGGTCGTTATGCAGCAGTTGGGTCTTCAGATTCTCGATGGCCACGCCACCGTGTCCATGCACGATACCCTTGGGGAGACCCGTCGTGCCGGACGTAAAGAGGACCCACAGCGGATGGTC
Organism: Gemmatimonadota bacterium; assembly: GCA_031431925.1. GTDB lineage: Bacteria > Gemmatimonadota > Gemmatimonadetes > Gemmatimonadales > GWC2-71-9 > SHZU01. The sequence continues at coordinate 4,256 of JANPEL010000467.1, forward strand.
GAACGGGACGGCCTCGAACTGAAACGCCGAGGTGGCGCCATCGTCCCGCCGGAGCCGGTCGAGATTGTGGGCGCCGGGAAGAAACGGCGGCTCGCCGGGGAACTGATACGACCAGGTGATCCGATGCTCGAGCGACGGCAGCCCCTCGACGATGGTCCGGACATCGGCCCGCCGGTCGTAGTCCCGGCCCCCGTACCGGTAGCCGTCGACCGCGATGATGGCCTTGGGTTCGAGCTGTTGGAGCCGGTCGAGCACCGAGCGGACCCCAAATTCCGGAGGGCAGCAAGACCAAACCGCCCCGATCGCCGTCGTCGCCGCGAGCGCGACGACCGCCTCCGGTGTCGACGGCAGATAGCCCACAACCCGGTCGCCGGGCTTGATGCCGAGGTTCCGGAGGCTGGTCGCGAGCGCGGCCACCTGCGAGTAGAGCTCGTTCCACGTCACGGTGTCGAGGGGACGGCGCTCGGAGCAATACCGGATGGCCGGCTCGTGGCCGCGGGCCCGGCGGAACAGTTGCTCGGCGTAGTTGATTCGAGCCCCGCTGAACCACGTTGCGGCGGGCATGGGGTGGTGGTCCAGCACCGAGGTGTAGGGTGTTGGGGACTTGAAGTCTACGAAATCCCAGATCGACGCCCAGAAACCGCGCAGATCGCGGACGGACCAGTCGTAGAGGCTCGGATAGTCGGGGAACCGATGGCCGCGATTCCGTTCCAGCCAATGGAGGTATGTGGTGAGGACGGCGTCCGCCTTGCACTGGTCGGACGGGGTCCACAGGATCTCACCTTCTCGCACCATCTGAACGGGCTCCTGATCGGTCTTCTCAGGACTCAATAGTAGCGAGGAACGACTTGGCGAGGCGCTACCCCATCAGGTAGTCGAGGACCTCCCCGGCGGAGTAATGGGTCCGGCCCGCCAGGAATTCTCCCATCGTTTCGAGATCATCGCCGCTGGTGATGAGAGGGGGCTCCACCAGCCCGTTGGATCTGGTCTGGCCCAGGCCGATATCGGCGGTCAGGGCGTTACAGAGACACTGGCGGCCCACCGTGTCTTCCAGCTTGCCGCCTTTCTTGACGTATGCTTCAGCAGGCTCAGCGGAGCATCGATAGCCGATCCGACCTTCAGGCGTGGCGTAGGCCACCCGGAGGCCGCCAAGGTCACAGAGCCGGTCCCGCGGGTCATCCTGCCCTGGCGCCCCCGGCCAACTCACCACTTTAAAGGGGTATCCGGTGGGGGACGCCCGGGGGTCGGTTTTGACCGTGACCTCGCCGCGAGCGGCGTGGGCGAGCACGGACCGTTTGAGATCCTCGACCAGCCCGGACTCAACCGAGAAGGCAAACAGGGTTCCCACTTGGATCCCGGCGGCACCGGTCGCCAGCGCGGTTCGCAAGCCGCCTCGCTTCCCGGTTCCGCCCGCGAGCCAGAACGGAAGACCGAGGGTCGCGATCTCCGTCAGATCAACCACGTCCCGGTCGCCGTAGAGCGGCTCGCCTTGGTCATTGAAACGCGGTGCGCCCCTCGGGGGCGCATTGTGCCCGCCCGCGGTCGGGCCCTCGATGACGAAACCGTCGATCCGGCCGGTGGCCTTCCGAGCCAGCATTGTGGCGAGTGAGTTGCTGGCGATAATGGCAAGGAACGCCGGCCGTCGAAGCTCCGGCGGCGTCGTGGTCCAGAAACCCATCGGATCGAGGGTCAGGCGTTCGTCTCGCCCGGAGGGAAGACCCTCGACGTCGAACCGGAGCGAGGCCGGTTGGTGGAGCGCCAGATGGTCGAGGGCCGCCGGGATGTCGCGCGGGATGCCGGCGCCCATCAGGATGACATCGACGCCCGCCAGCATGGCGCCGTACAACGAGGGCAGGGTCGGGATCTGGACCTTGGTGAGCAAATTCATCCCGACCTGGCCCCCGTGCCCTTCTTTCGCGAGATAGACCTCGACGAAGGCCGCGAGCACGGACACCAACTGTCGGGCACTGCTCATCGTCTGCTTGTACACCGGCAGCATCTTGTACGGTACTCCGGGAGGCCGGCCTTCCGGACGGAAATACAGCCCTAGCACGTCGGCCGCCACTCCGGGCATCGGGAATGCCGCCATGGCCCGTCGGATCTGGCCACCGACATCGCCGTCCTGGAGACGGCGGACCATCACGGTGTCGAGCGCGGTGCCGGACACCACGCCCAGTTGTCCTCGCAAGGAAACAGCCCGGGCCAGGCGCCAGTCGGAAACACCCACTCCCATTCCGCCTTGAATGATCGGCGGAATCGCACGGTTCAATGTCACTGATCGATCCTCACAGTCCAGCCACCAACGTCCTCACCCGGCCCCAACCGCCGTCGAGCCGCCACACGATATGACCGCGAGCGTCGAGGCCCATCACCGTGCCGGCATGGTCCACGTCGCCCGTGTTGCCGTCCCGGCGCCGTCCGATCCCCAGACGATCGAGTGCCTGCTCCACCTCGGCCACCGTCCCCGAGAGGACCCGGTCCTCCGGTCCCAACTTCCACGCCGCCGCCAGCGTCGGCAGCCGGGCCGGCGTGTCCCGCCATGGATCGATCGAGATGATCACGAGTGGGACGTCAGACCGATTGGCCTCGGTTCGGGCGAGGCGGAGGTCGTGGACGATGGCCGGGCACACGGTCGTGCAGTGCCCGAATGCAAACGTCAACAACACCGGCCGGCCGCGGAAATCGGCCAGCGACGTGCGCCGCCCGTGCTGGTCGGTCAGCACGATGCCGGATACATCAGTGTCCATCCGGGTCGGCGTACCGGCCGGGGCCGGTGGCTTGGCTCCGAGACCGGTCGCGAAGGCCACTCGCCGGCCCAAGGCCGCCAACCCGACGACCATCATCACCACCACGGCCGCCGCGAGCCCCTGCCATCGGGGTACCGCGCCGAGCCGCCGAAGATCATCCCTGAGTGCTCGTCCCCACACCGCGACCAGGACGCCGATCATGCCGATGGGCTCACCGATGAGGAGGATCCAGCCGCCGGCATACGGCAGCCCGCCGGGCGCCGACCCAAAACAGGCCGCCCGGGTCCGGAGCAACCACGCCGGCTCCACGGCACCGGCCG
>JANPEL010000468.1:0-4271 GCA_031431925.1 Gemmatimonadota bacterium
ACCCAAGAAGGCCGATCATGATCCGTCGAGTGCTGTTAGCCGTCGCCCTGATTCTCTGGCCTGGGGTCGGTGTCGCTCAGGTCTGGCAGGCCATCCAGGTGGAAGCGGCGCGGTGCGCCAAGGGCGGGGCCTGGAACTTCTGGGTCCATCGTGGCCAAAGCGATCGGGTGCTGGTCTATCTCCAAGGCGGCGGCGGGTGCTGGCTCAAGGCCAACTGCGACCTGGCCGATCGACCCACGTTCGATCCAGTGGTCGAGGAACGGGACAATCCGGCCAACGCCGACGGGATCCTGGCGATTGACCGGCCCGCCAACCCGTTTAGGGGCTGGACCGTGGTGTACATCCCGTACTGCACGGCGGACGTCCATCTCGGTGCCCGGAAGGTCGACTACGCCGGCGTGGCGATGGACCACCGTGGGGCCGGGAACGCAGCGGCCGCCATCGACTGGATCGGAACGGAAATCAAACAACCGCAACAGATCGTGGTGGCGGGCGGGAGCGCCGGTGCCATTCCGGTGCCGGTCTACTCGACCCGGCTGGCGGCTCGATTTCCAATGGCCCGGGTCACCGGGATCGGCGATGGGGCTGGCGGATACCGGGCTCCGACTATTCCCGGCATCATGGCGGGGTGGGGCGTCCGTCAGGCGCTCGGCGATGTCCCGGTGTTCGCCGCGATCGATTCGGCTGGGCTCACTTTCGAATCGCTCTACATCGCGGCCGGGCGGGCGAATCCGAAACTCCGGTTGGCCCAGATCAACCAGGATCACGATGCCGTCCAGCTCCAGTTCTTGGCAATCCTGGGGATTACTGGGAAACCGCTGGCGCCTCTGCTCCAGGCCAACCTGGACGACATCCAAGCCGCCCTCCCGACCTTCCGGCGCTATTTGATTCCGAGCGAGGAGCACACCATCCTGACCCGGCCGGCCTTCTACACCACCGTGGTTGACGGGGTCTCGCTTCCTGACTGGGTCGCCGCGACGGTCGGCGGTAAGCCCTGACCATCCGGCCAACCTCGCTGGAGCCCTGCGCGCATCGTCCCAAGGAGCGATTGTGCGCCGGCCCGCTGGAGGTATATGTCTCTTCCTTCTCATCGGCGAAGAAGAGGCACCATGACCGCGCTGCCGCCCGATTTCCCTGGTCTTCCGGGGCGTTCACTCCGTCCCGTGCTTCCGGGTCTGCTCTTGGCCGTGCTGACTCTGCTCTTCGGCTTCAGCCTCGGGGCTGTCTTCGGCCTCAACGAGGATGCGGTCAAGTCGCGGCTGAGTGCATCGGCCGCGGCCGTCCGGGGTCCGGTTTACCATGAGGACGACGTGGCGATCAAGGCCGTGCTCGACAAGTCGTGGGTCTATATGCAGCGAGCCCACCTTCATGCGGGGAGCCTCGGGGCCGTCGCCGTCGCGCTGTCGGTCGTCGTGGTGCTTCTTGGTACCGGGACCTTCTTGGCGCGGGCCATCAGCCTCGCGGCCGGGGGAGGCGGGTTGGGCTACTCGTTGTTCTGGTTGCTGGCCGGCTTTCGGGCTCCAGGTGTCGGCGGCACCGGGGCCGCCAAAGAGTCGCTGAGTTGGCTGGCGATTCCGTCGTCCGGACTGGTCATCGTGGCGACAGGCGCGGTGGCCGTCTTGCTTGCCCATGCCCTGGTCGCCCGGCGTCACCTGCGATAGTCCGGCCGGTTCACCTTCGGTTCATCGCGGGTTCACCCTTCCGGACTATGCCCGAGCAGACGCCGGAAGGTCCCATGCTTCCTCGCGCCCTCGTTGCTCAGACGGAAAACGCCGCCCGCCGTGTCGCTTTCCAGCGATGGCGAGCGGGTGCGTCTGCTGGCGAACGGGATCGTCGTGGCCGAACCGGGGCGCTCTGTCCAATGCGGGATCTGTTCGCACCACTGCCCGAATGGGATCGACGTTCGGGCGGTCGGGCGCGAAGGATTGGCGGTGACCGACAGCCGCTGCATCCTCTGCGGCAGTTGCGTCGTCCGATGCCCCCGAGGCACGCTCAGCTTCCGGGTCCTGGAGGAAGATCATGACCCGCTATCTCATCGCGGGATCCGGGATCGCGACGTTCAGCGGTGCCGAAGCCATTCGACGCACCGATGCCGGGGCGAGAATCACGATGCTCAGTTCGGAAGGCAACCATCGACGGCAAGCGGCGGGGCGCCGTTAGGCGTTATTCTCAGACCATGCGACTATCTCTGCTCGTCTCCGTGGCCCTGCTCGCCGCCTGCGCGCCGGCCAAACCGACCGATTCCACGCCTGCGGCGCCTTCGGAGCCGTGGGCGCTCGACGCCGTCAAGGCCGACACGTCCAACGGGATCCGGATCCTGATCGTCCACGACATGGAAGGCCTGTCAGGACAAGACGATCCGCGGACCTTCGATTTCGGATCACCGGTCTACCCGAAGGGCCAGGAACTTCTGGCCGCGGACATCAACGCCGTGGTCGAAGGTCTGTACGCCGGCGGGGCGACCGAGGTTCAGGTGGCCGACGGGCACGGCAGCGGTAACCCGGATCCTGATGTCCGCCGCGACCTGCTCGATCCCCGGGCCACTCAAGTGCTTCGAGACCAAGAATTCGACACCTACTTCGGCCTGACGACGCCGGGCGCCTACGATGCCGTGGCCGTCGTCGGGATGCACGCTAAGACAGGAAGCCGAGGCTTTGCCTCGCACACCCTCACCCTCGGCATCGGCGTCGTCATCAACGGCCGGGAAATTACTGAGACGGAACTGATGGGTTTGTCGTGGGGCCGTCAGAACGTTCCGATCATCTTCGCGTCGGGCGACGACCGGCTCGCGGTCGATCTGGCTGGAATGAATTGGCTCGAGTACGTCACCGTCAAGAAAGCGACCGCGGCTGACAGCGCCGAGTTGCGTCCGGTCGCGGAAGCGCGGGCCGAGTTGACCGCCAAAGCACGGAAGGCGGTGGAGAATCTTCGGGCGGGGCTCACGAAGTCGATGCGGGTGTCGATGCCGCTGGTCGCCGGGCTGAAGGCGGTGCCGCCGGCGAGCCTCGCAATGTTGGAAGGGATTCCGGGCGTCGCGTACGCCGACAGCGTCTTGAGTTTCCCGGCCGATTCCATCAAGCACGCCTATGACGTGCTCGAGAAACTGGTTGGGGCCGCCACCGGGGGCTATATGTCGGTACTCCGCCGCGGTCTCCGGGCCAACCCGGCGGCGCCGGCGATCATGGCCAAGTTCCAGACCGATCTCGAGCAGGCGTGGTTCGACCAGGAGTCAGGCCGCCGGCCACCGACGCCGCCCGCCCCGGCGCCTCCGGCCGGTGCGCGGAAGTACCACGGCTATCAGTGAGGTTTGGGCGGGCCTTTGAACACCTGGCCCGCTTTCATCACGAACACCACCTGCTCGAGCCGCCGGACATCCTCGAGCGGGTTCCCCGAGACGGCAATCAAGTCAGCCCACTTCCCGGCCTCCACGGTGCCGGCCTTGTCGCCGATCCCGATCAGGTCGGCGGCGTGGACCGTGGCCATCCGAATCGCCTCGGCCGGAGTGGCCCCAAGCTGTTCGACCAAGAGCCCAAACTCCTCCGCGTTCCGGCCGTGGATGTCGCTGGTCGCGTCGGTTCCAAACGAAAATTTGACGCCGGCCTGAAACGCTTTTCGGAGCCGGACCCGTCGCTCCGGCTCGACCAGCCGGGCCTTGGCCATGGCATAGTCCGGATAGCCCTTCTTGGCGCCGAGCTTGACGATCTCCTCGAGAATGATCAGAGTCGGGACCAGATAGGTGCCCTTGGCTTTCATCAAGGCAATCCCTTCGTCGTCGATCAGGGACCCGTGCTCGATCGAGGCCGCGCCGGCGGTCACGGCCGTGATAATCCCCTTCGCGCCATGAGCGTGCGCCGCGATCTTCCGGCCCAGCCGCGCCGCTTCCTCGACGGCCGCCCGAATCTCGTCGTCGGCAAACTGGGAGGCACCGACCTCGTCACCCTGGGACAAGATTCCGCCGGTGGCGGTGATCTTGATATGGTCGGCGCCGAACTTGACGTTGGTCCGAATCGTTCGGCGGACTTCGTCGACTCCGGTGACCATCACGCCGGTGCCGGGAATCGGAATGGCCGGATTGTATCCGTTGACGTCGGCATGGCCGCCGATAATGCCGAGTGACGGCCCCGCGACATACATCCGGGGCCCGGGCACGACCCCACGCGCCACCAAGTCTCGAAGCGCCACGTCGGCAAAGTTGGTGGCCCCGACATCCCGAATGGTCGTAAACCCGGCCGCGATGGTCCGGGCGGCGTTGACCGTGCCATAGATCGCCG
>JANPEL010000469.1:0-15048 GCA_031431925.1 Gemmatimonadota bacterium
GGCCGACCCGATCGAGAACATGGGCGCCCAGATGGTGAAGGAAGTCGCCACGAAGACCAGCGATTTGGCCGGCGACGGCACTACCACCGCGACGGTGTTGGCCCAGGCGATTTTCCGCGAAGGCCTCAAGAACGTGACGGCCGGCGCCAACCCGTTGGAACTGAAGCGGGGCATCGACAAGGCCGTCGAGGCCGTGATCGATGACCTTCGGAAGCTCAGCACCGCCACGGCCGGGAAGAAAGAGATTGCCCAGGTCGGCACCATCTCGGCGAACAACGACCGCGAAATCGGCGACCTGATCGCCGACGCGATGGAAAAGGTCGGCAAAGACGGCGTCATCACCGTCGAAGAAGCTCGCGGCCTGGAGACCACGCTGGAGACGGTCGAAGGCATGCAGTTCGACCGGGGCTACCTCTCGCCGTACTTCATCACCGACTCGGAGAAGATGGAAGCGATTCTCGAGACGCCGTACATCCTCATCTACGAGAAGAAGGTCTCGGCGATGAAGGATCTGCTGCCCGTGCTCGAGAAAGTGGCCCAGACCGGCAAGACGTTGCTGATCATTGCCGAGGACGTCGAGGGCGAGGCCCTGGCGACGTTGGTCGTCAACAAGCTCCGGGGCACGCTCAAGGTCGCGGCCGTCAAGGCTCCCGGCTTCGGCGACCGCCGGAAGGAAATGCTCACCGATATCGCCAAGCTGACCGGCGGGAAGGTCATTTCCGAGGATCTCGGCTTCAAGCTCGAGAACACCGTGCTGGCCGATCTCGGCCAGGCCAAGCGGATCGTCGTCGACAAAGACAACACCACCGTCGTTGACGGCAAGGGCAAGTCCGACGACATCAAGGGCCGGATTGCCGAGATCAAGGTGGCCATCGAGAAGTCGACCAGCGATTACGACCGGGAGAAGCTGCAGGAGCGGTTGGCCAAGCTCTCCGGTGGCGTCGCGGTGATTCATGTCGGCGCGGCGACTGAGACCGAAATGAAGGAGAAGAAGGCCCGGGTTGAGGACGCGTTACACGCGACCCGCGCCGCCGTTGAAGAGGGCATCGTCCCGGGCGGTGGGGTGGCGCTGCTCCGCGCCCAGGCCTCGCTCGATCGGGTCCGGGGCACGGCCGATGAGAAGATCGGCGTCGACATCGTCCGCCGGGCGCTCGAAGAGCCCCTGCGGATGATCGCCGAGAACGCCGGGGTCGAAGCCTCGATCGTCGTGGCCAAGGTCAAGGAGTTGAAGGGTAACCACGGCTACAATGCGGCCACCGATGTCTACGAAGACCTGGTCAAGGCCGGCGTCATCGACCCGACCAAGGTGACCCGGACGGCGTTGCAGAACGCCGCCTCGATCTCCGGCCTGCTCCTGACCACCGAGTGCGTCGTGGTCGAGCGGAAGGAAGAGAAGTCGGCCCCGGCTGGCGGTCCTCCGGGCGGCGGCATGGGCGGAATGTACTAGTCAGTTCGGTTGAGTTGGAACGAGCGGCGGGTCGGCTTCGAGCCGGCCCGCCGTTTTGTTGTCCGGTCGCGCTGGTCCCACCGCCGACCGCGACTATCTTTCTCCGGCATTGATTCACCGGAGAGACTCTATGGTTCGACAATTGGCGCTCGCGATTGGCTTGATGGTCACCGCCGTCGAGGTTCTAAGCGGTCAGGCCAAGGGCTCGAAGCCACCAACCGGGGTCAGCGGCGTGTGGCAACTCGAGAAGGGTAAGATCAAGGCAGACGGGCCGGCAACCGTTATCATCCGACCTGACTCGAGTGCCTCATGGGGAAAAGAGACAGTTCGTTGGAGGCTCCGGGCCGACCAGATTATGATCGCCCTGGGCGGCGAGTGGGAGATCTACAAGCTCAAGCTGAGCCGCGATCGAATGACCCTGTCCGGCGGCGATTTGACCGAGGCAATCACCCTGAAGCGGGTGGGCCCCCCGACCCCCAGGCCCGACTCGGTGGCCATTCCACCGGACCCCGATACTGACGGCCGGTAGCGACTCGCGCCACCGGCGCTACCATCGGGACAGCGGACCGGCCAGGAGTTGGCACAACCCGGCCCCCACCACTGACATCAGAAGCCCCCACACCAGCATCCTCTGAAATAGCCGACGGGATTCGGCCGGGTCGGCTACCGCGGCCACACACAAGGCACCCAGGGTCGACAAGGGAGAGACATCGACCAACGACGAGCCGACATTGATACTCAGGGCAACGGCCAGGGGATCGCCCCCGCCAACCTGGGCGACCAGACCGGGCACGATTGGCAGGAAGGTCGGCAGGACCACCCCCGACGTACTGCTGTAGGTCGAGATCGAGCCCGTCACGAAGGCGATCACCCCGTTGAGATTCGAGGCCGACGCCAGTTTGGCCAGCAAGGCCGTGAACAGGTCAAGCCCGCCGGTTCGCTCCAGCACCCCGACCAGCAACGACATGCCACACACCATCAGGATGACGCCCCAGGGCATTCTCCGGATGGCGGCCTGATCATCGGCCGCTCGCGCCAGTACCAAGACCGCGGCGGCCGCAAAGCCGGTCAGGCCAACCGGGAGTCGGAATCCGATGACGCCCACCACCCAAGACAGCACCACGACCACCGTCAGCCAATGGGCCCGGGTCAGCCGGCCTTCGTCGGCCGGATCGGGACCACCCCCGGTCATCGGCCCGCCCCGATGCCCCCGAAGCACGAGATACGCAACCGCGGTAACGAGCAGGTGGCTCGCGAAATTTGCGAACCAGACTTTGAACTCATGCCCGACCAGCCCAGCCTCCGCCATCTTGGCGTTCGCGATCAGCCCGACGCCGCTGATCGGCGAGAGGTTGCCGGCGTTGGCCCCGTTGGCCACCGCCAGCGCCATCAGGAACACCGGCACCCCGGCCCGGGCCGCGACCGGCATGGCCAGCGGAGCCAAGAGCGCCACGCTGGAAATGGCACCGGGCCCGACACTCGACACGGCCGAGGCGAGGAGGAAAAACGCCACTGGCAGCCACCGCGCGTCACCCCGGACTAGTCGGACCGCTTTCGTGGTCAACCGGGCCAGGGTCCCGTTCGCCTCGGCGGCCCCGAACAGCAGCGTGACGCCGGCCAGGGTGACGAACAGGGAAACCGGAAACCCGTCGAGGACGGCGTCGGGCTTGAGTTTGGCAAATCCAACCCCGGCGACCCACGCGAGGCCGATGGCGACGACGCCGACGTTCACCCGGCTGGTGATGGACAGGACGATCGCCAGTGCGAGAGCCACCAGGGCCACGGCCGCCGGGCTCACGCGGAAGCCCGGCGGCGCAGCAGGGAGTAGACCGGCAGGCCGAGTAGCACGAGCCCGAGACCCGGCCAGCTGTATTGCGGACGTTGGATCACCAGTTGGACACAGACCCACCCCGACGCCGCCGCATAGAACAAGGGCACCAGTGGATAGCCGGGCACCCGAACCGGTCGGTCGGCATCGGGGCGGGTCCGCCGCAAGGCGATCAGCGCGACGGGAATCAGCACATAAAAGAGCAAGGATGCGGTCAGCACGAAGTCAATCAACTGGCCATACCCGCCCGAGAGGCAGAGGATGCTGATCCAGGTGCCCTGGAATACGAGGGCGGTGGCCGGGGTTCGGTACACCGGGTGGAGGTTGCCTAACGCCTTGAAGAAGACCCCGTCGTTGGCCATGGCGTAGAACAGCCGCCCGCCCCCCAAGACGATCCCGATGTTGAGGCCGAACGACGAGATCATGATCGCGGCGGCCATGAGCTTGCCGCCGACCGGTCCCATGATGCCCTCCATGACGGCGGCCGCGACTCGGTCTTCCGGGGCGCCGGCCACCGCCTCGGCCGGGAGGACGGTCAAGTAGGCGATGTTGAGCAGGAGAAACAGACCGGCGCCAATCAGAGTGGCCGCCGAGAGCGCAAACGGCAGGTCCCGCTTCGGGTTCTTGAGTTCGGAGGCCGCAAAGCAGAGGGCGTACCATCCATCCATGGCAAAGAACGGCCCGACCATGGCGGCGGCGAAGGCGGCGATCAGGGCGCCGTCAAGATGAGCCGGCAGGAACCCGGGCCCGAAGTTCCGGGCGATTGCCTCGGGGTTTCGGCCGATCGTCAAGCCCAACGCCACCAGCGCCAGCACCGCGCCGACTTTGATAATCGTGAAGGCCGTCTGCAGGGCGGCCGCCGTTTTGACGCCCCGGATGTTGATCCACGTAATCAGAACGATCGAAAGGACCGCGACCATTCGCTGGGGTGAGAGACCCACCTCGATCGTACCGCTCGGCAGGGCGATCGGAAAGCCGACCAGCAGATCGGCCGTCAGGGAGGGGAAGAGCACCGATGTGTAACGGGCAAACCCGACGGCCGCGGCGGCGGCCCCCCCGGTCCAGATAACCGTAAAGAGCGTCCAGCCGTAGAGAAATCCAACCAAAGGCGAGATGCCTTCCCGAAGGTAGACATACAAGCCGCCGGCCCGCGGGAACATCCCGCCTAACTCTGCGTACGTCAGACCACCCGCCACCAGTACCAGCCCGGCAAAGAGCCACGCCAGCAAGGCCAGTCCCGGGTACTGCACTTGCCGCATGACGTCAGCGGAGACAATGAAGACCCCGGCGCCAATCATCGATCCGACTACCATGGCGACCGCGCCCGACCGGGTGATCGCGGGGATCAGGCCCGACCGGGAGTCCGGCTCCTGGGCCACTAACGGTCCTTGGTCCACAACACGAGCACCCCGCAACTGTTGCCGGGTGCGTCAAACTCAATCGGGACCTGGGCAGGGCCGCTGTAGACTTCCACCGCCGCCAACCGAGCGATTCGTTGAACCTCGAGGTCATACGGACGGCCCGGGCTGGTGACCAAGATGCCATCCAGCCAGACCGCCAGGTAGCAACTCTCTCCAGAAAAGCCGCTGACGCCCCGCATCGAGACCACCGTTTGCCCGCCGGTCCCAAACGGTACCACCCGAATTCCCCGAACGCGGCGGAGGGCGTCGCCGAGGCGGTTGTCACCATACCGCGTCAGGTCATCGAGGGTGAGGAATTGGCCGGTGGCCGACACCTGCCGGCGGCGCTCGAAATCGGCCAATCGCCCCGAGACCGATGCGGCCTTCCCGAGCACTGAAATCGAATCCAGTTGGACCGCCGCGGGGGCCAGGAAGAACTCCACCTCGAGCGTATCGGCCGGGTTCTTGATCCGGTAGGCCCGGGCGTGGTAGCCGATCCGCCGCACTTGGACCCGATAGGGCGGCGGCGGGACCTGCAACTCGAACGAACCGCTCAATCCGGTCCGGGAGAGTCGGCCAAGATCCATCAGCACGACCTCCGCGCCGGCCAACGGTTGCCGGGTGCCTTCGGCCACGACGCGCCCTCTCAAGATCCGGGGCGCCGCCTGGGCGGTGAGATCGGGGGAGCCGGCCGCGAGGACCAACAGACCGAGGCCGGCCAGGGACCAGCGGGCGTCGGTGTTCAACACCCGGCACCCGGCATCAACTGCGAACCACCTTGGTAAGGAGCCCATCCGTAACCTGCTTTCGGTCGAGATCGATGACGGCGGCGGCCCGGCCTCGACGTTAGGTGAGCTCAAGCTCGGCCTGGGCGGGCAACCGGTACTTGGCCCCACTGGCCCGAATATCGAGCGGGCCAAGTGGAATCTGCTGATCGGCGACTTCGAGGCTGCCGCTGAACCCGCGCCGGGCCAACGCGGTCGCGACGGTCGAACGGGCCACGCCGGGGTCGTTGCACTGACGGCTCAAGTGGGCGAGCACGATGAGCGAGAGACCGTCGTGATGGAGTTCGCTCAGCAACTCAGCGGCCACTCGGTTCGACAGGTGACCGCCCGAGCCCGCGATCCGGTGCTGGACCGACGGCGGATAGTCGCTGGTTCGGAGCAACACATCGTCGTAGTTCGACTCGAGGACGATGGCGTCGCAATGACGGAGCAGATGCCGAAGCCCCACGGTGGGGCGACCAAAGTCGTAGGCCAGGCCGATCCGGACGTCGCCGGCTTCGACGACAACCGCCGTGGGCTCGGCGGCATCGTGCAAGGTCCGGCAACTCTCCAGCGAAAACGGACCGATCTCAGTGATCGAGCTACCCCGCAAGACCAGGCGCGGGCATTCCGGCGGCAGGGCCAGCGCTCGGAGGGTCCCTTCGGTGGCGGCGATCGGAACCCCAAACCGGGTCGCCAGCCGCCGGGCACCGGAGGCGTGGTCCCCGTGCTCGTGGGTGAGCACCATAGCCGTGAGTTTGCCCAAGTCGAGCCCGACCAGGGCGGCCCGGCGGGTCAGTTCCTTGGCACTGAACCCGGCATCGAGCAGCAACATGCCTTCCGGACTTTCCAGGACGAAGGCATTGCCGCCCGACCCGGAGCCGAGGACCGAGAGCCGGATCACCGGGCCAAGCGACCGTGCAGCGAAGCCAGCGAGGCCTCGACCTCCGCCGTGACCTCGACACCGCGGCGCGGCATGACCCGGCGGGCGATGGTCAGAAACCCGTCGAGCGTGAGGTGGTCGCGCTGGTCCCAGAAGAACGGCCGAATGTAGCGGGGCAGTGGGCCGGCGAGCACGTTGGCGCCGGCGCCAATGACCGTCCCGGTGGCCAACAACGTGCCGATGCCGGTCTTGGCGTGATCGCCGATCAGACTCCCGAGCAGGGAGCGGCCGGTTTCCATCCGGCCATTGGGGCCGTCGAGGCGGATCGGACCGTAGGTGTTCTTCAGGTTCGAGGTAATCGTCCCGGCGCCGAGGTTGGCCCATTGACCGACGACGGAGTGGCCGACGAAACCGTCGTGGCTTTTGTTCGCATAGCCCAAGAACACCGAGCCCGAGACTTCACCGTGGACCCGGCAGTGCGGACCGATGGCCGAGTGGCGGATGGCGCCCCCGAGGAGCCAACTGTGCGGCCCGACGTAGAGCGGGCCTTCGAGGCGAGTCCCGGCCCGAACGACGGAGTCGGCCTCGAGCACGATCGGTCCCTTGCGGACGTCGAACACCACATGGGGCTCAACCGAGGCGGTTCGCACCACGAGTCCCGCCGGATCGCCAAGCACCACGCAGCCGGGCGGCACGGTGTCGCCGCCATCGTCGCGGAGCGAGGCGCAATCATCCTCGAGCAACCGCTCGCATGCCGCAACCAGGTCGGCGGTCTGTTCGAGCGGCATCCCCCGAATGTCGAAACCGTCAGGCACGGCCTCGGGCCCCTGCCACCGGTGTCCCGGCGGCACCAGCCACGCCACGGTCGCGCCGTTCGAGGTGAGACCCGACACCCCGGGGGGAAGCACCAGATCGGTCCCGATCGGGGCAAAGGTGGACCGGACGACGATCGCCGGTCCGACAATCGAGGTTTGATCGACGACCGGGAGCGAGCCCACGTCGGCGAACCGGGGCGTTGCCGGCGAGATCACCCCGGCCACGTCGGCGTTGAGCAACCGCCGCCACCGATCCGAGATCAGGAATGCCCCGGCCCGAAGCTCGGCGATCGGGCGGACCCCCGAGAACGGGAGCCACCGGTCGCCGGGGTCGGCAGGGTCGAGGCAATAGATCTTCATGATGCCGCAATCTCCCGAACGGATGGTGGCAATTGTTCGAGGATCTGTTTCAGCCCGGCGGCGTGCCGTCGATCCATGACCAAGATCCGGCCGTTGGCTTCGACCACGACCACGTTCTCGACGCCGGCCATGACGATCGGCATCGTCTCGCTCCACCCGATGGAGTTGCGGGTGTCAACGGCGGTCACGTTCCCCGCCAGGACATTGCCGTTTGGATCGAGCGGCCGGATCCGGCCGAGCGCCTCCCAGGTTCCGATATCGTCCCATTCGAATTGGCCGGGCACCACGACCACCGCCGGACTCCGCTCGAGCACCCCGACGTCGATCGAGACTGCGTGGCACTGTCGAAAGAAACTCGCGACATCGGCGCGGGCCAGGGCGGGGAGCGCTCCGGCCATTTCCGGCGCATGGCGCCCGATCTCCGTGAGCAGGGTGTCGGCCCGCCAGGCAAACAGACCCGAGTTCCAGAGGGCGCCCCGGGCGATCAGGGCGCCGGCCCCGTCGACCGTCGGCTTTTCCTTGAACTCAGCCACCAGGAACCCGCCCTCGACCGGCTGGCCCGGGATGATATAGCCGTACCCGGTCTCCGGCCGGGTCGGCACCACGCCGACCGTCACGAGCCACGGGGCGGTGTCCGCCACCGCCAGCGCGACCTCCGCGGTTCGAACGAACGCCGCCGGGTCGGGCACGTGCCAATCCGCGTGGGTCGAGAGCACGACCGCCTCGGGATCGCGGGATCGGGCCACCCAGCTTCCCCAGGCCAGGGCTGGGCCGGTCGACTTGGCTTCCGGCTCGACCAGGACATTCTCCGCGGGCACCCCGAGTTTGGCCCGCAACGGACCGGCGAGCCCAGCGCCGGTTACGAGGAGAATCCGCTCCGGTGGCAGGAGGCCGGCCAATCGTTCGAAGGCCGCTTCCGCCGTGGACCCCGCGCCCGCTAGCGGGAGCAATTGTTTGGGTCGGGTGGGGGTCGACAACGGCCAAAACCGGGTCCCTGACCCGCCGGCCAGAATAACGGCCCATTGCATCAGACCACCGCGGCGAGAACTGCCCTCGCCGACCGGATATCGAAGAGGAGCTGGCCGAGATCCCGATCGGGGCGGGCCAGGACGACCAGGGTATGGCGGTCGTCGAGCGACGAGAGGACCGCCATACCCTGACTGAGTTCCACCACCACCGATCCAAGGCTCCCGCCCTCGGCGGCGGCGCCGAGTTGCTCGGCATGACGACGGACGGTCACCGCCAACGCGGCGACGGCCTCCCGATCGACCCCAGGGTCCAATTCGTCGTGGATCAACAGACCATCCTCGCTGATCACCGCCGCGCCGCGGACCGATGAGCGGGAGGGCCACTGATTGATGGTGGAACGGAAGGACATGGATGACCGGGGTCAGAACCTCAGCAGACTAGTCCCTGTCCACGAGCGAAGTCAAGGAAAGACCGTGGGTTGACCGGCCCCGGCACGGTCCCTAGCTTCCCCCCCGTATGCGCATCTTCGCAGTTATTCCGGTGGTCGCCGCGGTCATCCTCGCCGCCTGCAATGACCCGTTCGCCGTCCTTCCCGCCTCCATCAGCAACACGGTGGATACGGTGGAGATCTATGCGGTCAACGGCACGGCCCTCGACCGGCCCAGCGGATACGTGATTCCGAGCCGGAGCTTGATTCGGATTGGCCTGGACCCGGCGCAATACAATGTCGACTTCCTCTACCGGATTGACGCGACCAACGGCTCCGAGTTCGTCCCGTACACGGTGGTGGCGCCGCCGCCGCCGAGCGCGTCAGAGGCGGGCCGCGCCGGGTTTCTCGCCTCGACGGTTGGTTTTGACGCGATTACCGAGGCCGAACAAACCGGATTCGTCGTCAACAAACCGGTCAAGCTCGCGGTGGGTCAGGTGCTGCAGGTGCGTTCGGGGTTACCCAACGGGTGCTATCTCGGGATCCCGTACTATGCCAAACTCGAGGTGCTTGGGTTCGACCTGGTCCAGCGGTCGGTCAAGTTTCGAATCCTGGCCAATGTCAACTGTGGGTACCGAGGCCTTGAACCCGGTTTGCCGAAACGGTGATCGACGTCAAGCTGTTCCGCCAAGATCCTGAAGCCTTCCGCCGTTCCATCGCCCGCCGCCAGGATCCCTCGACCGACCAAGCCGTTGAGGCGTTGGCCGGCCTCGACCAGACCTGGCGGGGCCTCGTTGCCCAAGTCGAGGCGCTCAAGGCCAAACGAAACGCCGCCACCGAAGAAGTCGCCAAACGGAAGCGGGCCAAGGAGCCCGCCGACGAGTTGATGGCCGAGCTCCGGGAGTCGGGCGAGCAGGTCAAGGCCCTCGACGCTGAACTCAGGCTGGCCGACGAGGCGCTGCAGCGAGTCGCGCTGGGAATCCCGAATCTGCCTCACCCGAGTACACCCGACGGCGACGCCACCGCCAATCGGGTGGTTCGCGCCTGGAGCGAACCGAAGACGTTTCCGTTTGCCGCCAAGCCGCACTGGGAGCTTGGGGAGACCTTGCGCCTATTCGATCTGCCCCGGGGCGCCAAGATCACCGGGTCGGGGTTCCCGCTCTATACCGGCCTCGGGGCCCGGTTGGTCCGGTCGCTGGCCAATTTCATGCTCGACCTCCATACCCGCGAGCACGGCTACCGCGAGGTTCAGCCGCCCTACCTCGTCAATCGAGCCTCGCTGACGGGCACCGGCCAGCTGCCGAAGTTCGAAGAGGACATGTACCGGACCGCCGACGACCTGTTTCTGATTCCAACCGCCGAAGTCCCGGTCACCAATATCCACCGGGATGAAATCCTCGATGCCGCCGACCTGCCGAAAACCTTCGTGGCGTACACGCCGTGCTTTCGCCAGGAGGCGTTTTCGCACGGCAAGGATACCCGGGGGCTGATTCGGGTCCATCAGTTCGACAAGGTCGAATTGGTCCGGTTGAGCCAGCCGACGGCCAGCGACGCCGACCATCAGACCATGACGGGTCATGCCGAGACGGTGCTCCAACGGCTTGGTCTGCCGTACCGGGTTCTCGAACTTGCGGCCGGGGATACTGGTTTCGCCTCGGCCCGGACCTACGACCTCGAAGTCTGGGCTCCCGGCACCGGCGCGTGGCTCGAGGTCTCGAGTTCCAGCACGTTCACTGATTTCCAGGCCCGCCGGGCCAATGTGCGATTCCGGCCGGCGCCGGGCGCGAAGCCCGAGTTCGTGCATACCCTGAACGCGTCGGGAGTCGCCTTTCCCCGGACCATCATCGCCATCCTCGAGAACTACCAGGAGGCCGACGGGTCGATCCGAGTCCCTGAGGTCCTGGTACCATACCTCGGTACCGATCGCATCACGGCCTAACGACATGGCGAGCTCCGACCTGGTCCTCGCGCTCAACCCCGAGCAGCGCGCGGCGGCCGAACATGTCGAGGGCCCGATGCTCGTCCTGGCCGGTGCCGGGTCAGGGAAGACTCGGGTGCTGACCACCCGGATTGCCCTGCTGATCGAGCGCCACGGGGTTCGACCCGAAAAAATCTTCGCCGTCACGTTTACGAACCGAGCCGCTGCCGAGATGAAAGAGCGGATCGGCTCGATGCTGAATCGCGACCCGACGGGGCTCTGGATCGGCACCTTCCACAGCCTCTCGGCCCGGCTCCTCCGGCGCGAGGCCGAGCATCTCGGCTTCTCCCGGGAGTTCACCATCTATGACGAAACCGACCGACTGGCGCTGATCAAACGCTTGCTGGAACAGCGGAACGTATCGCCGAAGATGTTTCCGCCGAAGCTGGTACAGAACGTGATTTCGAGCGCCAAGAACCGGATGCAGTCGCCCGACCAGCTTCAGGCGTCGAGCCCCGATCCGCTGACCGGCGTCGCGGCCGAGATCTACCGGGGCCTGACCACCGCGCTCAAGAATCAGAACGCGATGGACTTCGACGATCTGATGCTCCACCCGTTGACCCTCTTCAAGAACCACCCCGACCGGCTGGCCTGGTACCAGCAGCGGTTCGGCTTCGTGCTGGTGGATGAGTTTCAGGATACCAACAAGGCCCAGTACCAGCTGATTCGCGACCTGAGCGCCCGCCATCGGAACGCCTTCGTCGTCGGCGATGATGACCAATCGATCTATGGATGGCGGGGCGCCGAAGTTCGGAATATGCGCGAGTTCCAGCAGGACTTCGACGGCTGCCAGCTGGTCCGGCTCGAAGAGAACTACCGGAGCACCCAAGTGGTGCTCGACGCGGCCAATGCCGCCATTGCGCCGAACGCCGGCCGGATCGGGAAGACCCTTCGGACCCGGCGGAGCGGCGGCCAGCCGGTGACGATGTTGGGTGCCGCCGACGAGCGGGACGAGGCGGAGTGGATCGTGAAGGAGCTGGGCGCCCGACGGGCCTC
Organism: Gemmatimonadota bacterium; assembly: GCA_031431925.1. Lineage (GTDB taxonomy): Bacteria > Gemmatimonadota > Gemmatimonadetes > Gemmatimonadales > GWC2-71-9 > SHZU01. The sequence goes on from JANPEL010000469.1 coordinate 11,868, forward strand.
CGGCGACTACACGACCAGCCAGATGGCGGTCCTCTACCGCACCAACGCCCAATCCCGGGCCATGGAAGAGGCCTTTCGCCGCGCCGGCATGACGTACCGGGTGGTCGGTTCGGTGAGCTTTTACGAGCGCCGCGAGGTCAAGGACCTGCTGGCCTACCTCCGGCTCTTGGTGAACCCCGCCGACGATGAGGCGTTCCTTCGAGCGGTCGGGGTTCCCCGACGGGGCATCGGGGACACCAGCCTCGCCGCCCTCCGTGAGGTGGCCGCCACTTGGGGCCGCCCGCTCCTCGACACCTCAAGTATTGCCGAACGGATTGCCGGGCTCCGCCCGAACATCCGAGAGGCCTTCCGCCGGTTTGCCGAGTTGATCGGCGGCCTCAAACAGCGGGTCGGTGGCGACCAGCCCGCGGTGATCCTTGAGGCGGTGATCGAAGCCATCAACTACGAACGGGTGTTGCACGAGGAAGGCCCGGAGGGCAAAGACCGTTGGGATAACGTCAAGGAACTGGTGGCGGCGGCGGCCAGCTGGTCGGAAGTGGTGACCGAAGGCGACGAGACCACCCCGCTCCAGCGCTTCCTGACCGAAGCGGCGTTGTTGTCGGCGGTCGATAAGTCCGACGGCGACGAGGCTGGGGTGACCCTGATGACCGTTCACACCGCCAAAGGCCTCGAGTGGCCCCTCGTCGTGGTGGCGGGCATGGAGGACGGCCTGTTTCCGCTCTCCCGAGCGGCGGAGTCAACCGAGGGACTCGAAGAGGAACGGCGGCTCTTTTACGTGGCGTTGACACGCGCCAAGGACAAGCTCTACCTCTCCTTTGCGCGATCGCGGCGGCGGGGCGGGGAAATCCTCCCGAGCATGGCCTCCCGATTCCTCGAAACGATTCCGCCGGGCATTGTCGATGAGAAGACCACGTCGTCGCTGTTTGCCCCGAGCTGGGGCGGCGGCAACCGCTACGGCGGCCGGACCTCGGGCGCTCGATTCGGCGGCAACACCTGGGAAAAACGGCCTCCGCAACCGTCCTTCGGCTCGGCGCCGAAGGCACCCGATCGAGACGCGGTCGAAGAGGTTTCCCAAGACGCGCCGCGCTACGTCAAAGGCGAGCGGGTCAAGCATCGGCGGTTCGGGAGTGGCCTGATTCAGGGTCTCCATGGCGGCGGAAAGGACCTCAAGGTCACGGTGGCTTTCGATGACCCTGAGTTCGGCACCAAACAGCTCTTGGTGGCCTACGCCGGCCTTGAACGGGACTGGGAGAGCGCATGAGCGTAACGCCGGCCGACGTGGCCCGCCTCGCGGCCTTGGCTGCGCTCGAGGTGGCGGACGACGAGGTGCCCGCGTTGGCGGCACAACTCGACCGGATCGTGTCGTATTTCGGTCAGCTCAGCGCCCTGGCCGAGGGCGGAGAGCCTTCGGCCGACGAACCGGCCCCGGCGCCCCGGTTCCGGGCGGATGTGGTGCGGCAACCACCGATGGCCACGGGCCCGGCGGACTTTGCGCCGCAATTCGTCGAGGGATTCTTCGTGGTACCGCGATCCAAGGCGCGGGCTGACGGGTGAATCCCGCCGCCGTCGCCGCCGATACGGCGGATCGTCTCGACCGGGCCGGTTCGTTGAACGCCGCCTTGGCCTGGTCGCCGGCCGCGCTCGCGGCTGAAGCTCGGCGGGTCGAGGCCCTGGAGCCCGGTGGCCCGCTCCACGCCTGGCCCATCGCCATCAAAGACAACATCGTCACCACCGACTTACCGACCACCTGCGCCTCGAAGATCCTCGAGGGCTACCGGTCGCCGTTCAACGCCACGGTCGTTGACCGGCTTCGGGCCGCCGGCGGGATGGTGGCATGCAAAACCAACATGGACGAGTTCGCCATGGGTGGGTCGACGGAGCACTCGGCCTACGGGCGGGTACTCCATCCGCTCGACGGAGATCGGGTGCCGGGGGGAAGCTCCGGCGGATCGGCCGCGTTGGTGGCGGCCGGCGTGGTGCCGGCGGCGTTAGGCTCGGAGACCGGCGGCTCGGTGAGACAACCGGCGGCCTTCTGCGGCATCGTCGGCGTCAAGCCGTCCTACGGCCGGGTCAGCCGGTACGGCCTGGTGGCCTTCGGGTCGTCGCTCGACTGCGTTTCGGTCTTCGGGCGGACCGTCGACCACGCCGCTCGGGTGCTGGCCGTCGTCTCGGGCGCCGATCCCGCCGACGCCACCGCCCGGGCGGAGCCACCGCTGGCGCTCGATCCGCCGCGCCACGACCTCCGGGGGCTCACCTTCGGACTGCCGGTCGAATACTTCCCGCCCGACCTCCACCCCGGCGTCCGGGCCGGCGTCGACCGGGCGATCGGCCTGATTCGGGATCTCGGCGGTCGGGTCCAGGACGTGTCGCTGCCGCACACGTCGTACGCGGTGCCCACCTACTACGTCCTGGCCCCGGCCGAGGCGGCGGCCAACCTGGCCCGATTCGACGGCGTCAGGTTCGGCCTCCGAGCGGGCGGCGATACCGACGTCACCACGATGTACCGGGCCACCCGGGGCCAGGGCTTCGGCCCCGAAGTGCAGCGGCGCATTCTGATCGGGACCTACGTGCTGAGCGCCGGCTACTACGATGCGTACTATGGCAAGGCCCAAGCGGCACGGGCTCGAATTCGGGACGATTTCTCCCGGGCGTTTGGGGCCGGGATCAACGCGCTGATCACCCCGACGACCCCAACGCCGGCCTTCAAGGCTGGTGACAAGACCGCCGATCCGGTGGCCATGTACCTCGCTGACATCTTCGTTTCGGCGGTGAGCCTGGCGGGCCTCCCGGCGCTGAGCCTCCCGGTGGGACGGGACAGCGGTCTCCCGATCGGCGTTCAGATCATTGCGCCGGCCTGGCAGGAAGCCCCAATGCTGGCCATCGCCGCGGCGCTCGAGGCGCGGCTCGATTCAACGGCCGAGGTTCGCTGAATGATTTGGGAAACGGTCATCGGCCTCGAGGTCCATGTCCAGCTCGCCACGGCCTCGAAGTTGTTCTGCGGCTGCCCAACCACCTTCGGCAGCCCGCCGAACCGCAACGTCTGTCCGGTGTGCCTGGGCCTTCCCGGTGCCTTGCCGGTTCCCAACGAAGCCGCCCTCCGGCTCGCCACCCGGGCCGCCTTGGCGCTCGACTGCACGGTCCATCGACGGAGCGTGTTTGCCCGGAAGAACTACTTCTATCC